>CAWUJQ010000774.1:0-1501 GCA_963922445.1 uncultured bacterium | reverse complement strand
CGTCAGCGGGTGGCCGGAGTGTTCGCACAGGCGAACAGGCCGCAGCCGTCAACTGACACCCAACATACCGCCGATCCCGGCAGGGTAAGCAGGGTTTACGCTGCTCCTCAGGCCGATGTTCAGTGCAAAGCGCGCTTTGTACTCAACGTCGGCTTTTTGCATTCATCTCACTGAGGAGTGAACCCCATGCTTGCTGAAATACTCGAACTCATGCGCATCAACCTGCTGTCGCCAGCCGTGTTAGCCTTCGGCCTCGGCATGATTGTCGTCGCTGCCAAGAGCGACCTGCGCCTACCCGATGCCATCTACACTGCGATTAGCATCTACCTGCTGTTTTCCATCGGCCTGGAGGGCGGCTATGACCTGCGCGAAGCCCCCATTGGCACCTTCATCGGCCCGGCGATAGCCGCTGCGATCATTGGTGCGATCATTCCTGTTGCCGCGTACTTTGCGCTCACCCGCTTCGGCGGCCTGGACGCTGCTAACGCCATCGCCGTTGGCATTCACTACGGCGGCGTGTCGTCCGTCACGCTGAGTGCGGGCATTGCCTTTTTGGGCGACCTGGGCCAGGACTTCGAGGGCTTTTTGCCCACGCTCTACGTTGTGATGGAACTGCCCGCCTTCTTTGTGGCGCTCCTGCTGGTGGCGGCGCGTGTGGGCAACCAAACCCAGAGCATCCGTGATGTGGCCGTTGTGGCCATCACTGGCAAGACGTTTATTCTGTTGGGCGGTGGTGTCGTGATTGGCCTGCTCAGCGGTGAGGCGGGCCGCGCTCAAGTGGAACCGTTCTTCTTCGACCTGTTCCCCGGCATCTTGACGCTCTTCCTGTTGCAGATGGGTACCGTTGTGGCTGAGCGCATTGGCGAACTAAGGAACGTAAGCTGGTTCGTGGTGCTGTATGCCATCATCGCGCCCACCGTTCAAGCCCTCATCGGTGTTGTGCTGGGCACATTACTTGGCCTGTCAACAGGCGGCGCGTTCATTCTGGGGATTATCGCGGCAAGTGCGTCATTCATCTCGGCCCCGGCGGTTGTGCGCGCGAACATCCCGCAGGCCAACCCCGGCATCCACATGACAACGGCCCTAGTGATTACCTTCCCGTGGAACCTTGTGCTGGGCATGCCGATTTACTACGAGTTCGCGCTGCTGCTGGAACGTGCCCTATAACCGGGTGCGGCAAACACAAAGCAGATGTGATACGCTTTTGGCATCACTCTGTGATGAGTAGATGGACTGAGGCGGAGTCCGGCAAAAGACAGCCTCAGTCCATCGCTTCCAATACGGAAGCTTCAGATCGCGGTGGCTAGTCCGCTGGCGATGGCGTCGGCACAAGCTAGGGAACCCGTGCGCCGCCCCTGCAATGAGATACAACCGATGTATGCCCAATCAGCACACCCTGACGCACGTCTAGGCGAGATTGTAACACGTTCCGGGTGGGGTGCAAGCACACTGCCACGCCTTCAGCGCGGACACGGACGTTGCCACCCCCAACGGCGACATC
>CAWUJQ010000773.1:0-1503 GCA_963922445.1 uncultured bacterium | reverse complement strand
ACATAAACCAACAAGCCGGTGCCGATGCCCGCAAGCGTTTGCAAAATCGGGAAGATGCTGGCAAATGTGAACCCCGTCCGCAGATTTACGTCATAGGCTTGGGTGTTCACATCCACGAACTCTTCGTAGACCATTTTCTCGCGCCGGAATGCTTTGGCGACGGCAATCCCGCCGACGGTTTCTTGCACGAGCGCATTGACACTTGCCAGCACCCGCCGTGAGGCCGTCACGGTCTTTCGGGCAATTGTGCGGAAGCCTAGCGCCGCAAAGATGATAAACGGTGCCAGCGCCAGCGTGACCAGCGTTAGCGTCACATTGACGTAAAACAGATAGCCAATCAGGATAACCACGAGCAGCAGTTGGCTCACCAGGTTCATGGCCAGGTCAACCGTTGCAGAAAAGGCCGCCGTGTCGTTGGTCACGCGGCTGACGATTTTGCCAGTGGGGTACTGGTCATAAAACGACATATCGCGTTTGGTCACGGCGTTGAAGGCGTCTTCGCGCATTTGCAGCACCACATCACCAATGGCCAATGCCGAATACCAGCGGCGCACCGCGTTAAATACCCACGAAAGGCTCGCAAGTGCTGCCAGAATCAGCGTAATACCCAGCAGATTGAACGATTCTGGGCGTAGTTGCAGCGTATCCAGCGCCTGTGACACCGCAATCGGCAGCGCTGTGTCTAGCCCGGCCTGTAGCAAAATCGCACCGGCAACCATCGCCATGCGAAAGACCTGCGGGCGAAAGTAACTTGCGATGCGCCGAACCAGTTCGCCATCGGTGTAATTGCGGTCGTATTCCTCGGCCCCCAGGCCGTCCATAATGAAGCCCATGTATCTTCCTCAGTGTTTGAATATGTTGTAGGCATGATGCATCATGCCCGGAGGTTGGTACGCCAAACCCCTGCACTGCGATGTTTAATCCCCGGCGACCGGTTCGGGTGGCAATTCCGTGTACCGTGCAAAGATGCGGCGGTAGTGTGCCGACGACTGCAACAGTGCCTCGTGCGTGCCCTGGGCTGCGATGTGCCCGCCTTCCAGTACCAAAATCAGGTCGGCCCAGCGGATTTGTGACAGGCGATGGGTAATGAGCAGCGTGGTGCGCCCTTGCTGTGCCCGCTTGATTGCCTTCTGGATTTCGTCCTCGGTTGCACTGTCAATCGCGCTGGTACTGTCATCCAAAATCAAAATGCGCGGGTTACTCAAAAAGGCACGGGCAAGCGCAATCCGTTGACGCTGGCCCCCACTGAGCGTTACACCGCGCTCACCGAGTTTGGTGTCGTAGCCTTCATTGAACGACAGGATGAAGTCGTGGGCTTGCGCTTCTTTCGCGGCCTGCTCAATCTGCTCCTGGGTGGCGTCATCCGCACCAAAGGCGATGTTTTCCGACACGGTGCGGCTGAACAAGAACACATCTTGCTCGATTTTGCTGATCTGGCTACGTAGTGAGTCCAGGTTCCACTCGCGCACGTCCACCCCATCAATCAGGACGCGCCCGTCGGTC
>CAWUJQ010000772.1:0-1506 GCA_963922445.1 uncultured bacterium | reverse complement strand
GCCAACATGACGGGCATCAACCTGAGCGGGGCGAACTTGCAGCGGGCGCGCCTGTCTTCCACCAACCTGAGCGGGGCCAACCTCACGGGCGCAAACCTGCTGGACGCCAACTTGAGCGGTGCCAATGTGGACAACGTCCGCTTTGACGAGAGTACCGTTTGGCCAGACAGCAAGCGCGGGTCGCGTGGCAATCCTGCGGATTATGTGTAACCGACCACGACCCCCTTTGTGTGTTGTGCGCGGACGAGGCAGGCCTCGTCCCTACATAGCTGTCCTAACCCGTAGGGACGGCCTTCTGGCCGTCCGCGCCTTGCAGTATCGCTGTATAACCCTGCTGTTGATTATCGTGCTATCGAGTACGGGCGTCTTGGCCCAAACAGATACGCCTCCCGTCACACCCGCCAACGCGGATGCACTCCAACGCGTGCAAACCCTCAGCGGGCACACCGCCACCATCAACGACATTGCTTTTTCGCCCGATGGCACCCAACTTGCCAGCGCCAGCGATGACATCACCACGCGCCTATCGGATGTCGCGACGGGCGAAACCGAGTGGACGCTCGAAGGCCAATTAACGCAGGTGCGCTCGGTTGCTTTTTCCCCGGACGGCAATACCGTTCTAACGACAGGCTTCACGGGTACCGCCTTCTTATGGGATGTGCGCTCCCGGACGCGGGGGCGCTCTATCGAAGCGCTGGCTGCGTTTAACGACGGGGTCTTCTCTCCTGACGGTGAGGCAATCGCCCTGGCCATTGGTGACGGCAGCGTGCGCCTCTATGCCCTGGATACGCTCGACGTTGTGCAGACGCTCACCGCACCGGACACGCTGCAAATCACGGCCATCGCTTACCACCATGACGGCGACAGCATCGCAGGCGGCACGGGCTTCCCGTCAGATAGCGTGCTGGTGTGGGATATAGATAGCGGCGAGGTGGTCAGCGAATGGACTGCGCACACCAGCACCGTGTATG
Organism: uncultured bacterium; assembly: GCA_963922445.1. GTDB lineage: Bacteria > Chloroflexota > Anaerolineae > Aggregatilineales > Phototrophicaceae > DAOTTY01. Next base: position 535 of record CAWUJQ010000772.1, on the reverse strand, counting down.
GCGTCGCCTACTCACCGGATGGTGCGCGGCTTGCGTCCGTGGGCGGGGATGGGCAGCTTATTGTGTGGGACGTGGAAAGCGGTGAGGCAATATTCACGGTCGAAGCCGCCCATGGCGGCGGCGCGTTCGATGTGGCCTACAGTCCTGATGGCGTGGTGCTGGCGACCGTCGGCTTTGATGGCGCGCTGCGCCTGTGGGATAGCTCCGATGGTACGGCCCTGGCAGAGGTCATCGCGGATGATGCGCGCTCACTGCTGGCCGTGGCGTTCAGTCCTGATGGGGGCACCATCGCAACGGCGGGCGAAGCGGCCACAGTTGATCTGTGGCGAAATGCGGAGTAGCAGCGCTACCCACCCCACCCGCTGCTGAACATCTGCTGCGCCTTTTCTTCGGGAGTCGCTTCGGGTACGCGCCACAAATAGCGGATAATTGCGTCCGCCGCGACGAACATGATAATCAGCGCCTGGATAATCCGCACCAGGTCAATCGAGATTTCGGCGCGGGTTTGCATCAGCGGCGCGCCCGCGTACAGCCC
>CAWUJQ010000771.1:0-1556 GCA_963922445.1 uncultured bacterium | reverse complement strand
AGATCGCGTGGCGCAATTTGATTGGCACGTGCTTCCCGTGGGCGGCGGGCATTGTATTGGTGCCGGGGGCGTTTTCAGGTTGGCGGCGGCGTTGGCGCAGGCGCAAGCCGCGTTAAATGATTCGCAAACAAGTGGGGCGCACACGTTGGTGCGCTCCTACACGACTATTCCTGTGGACGTGGTTTCGTCATGAACAGGCCCGCGACCAACGGCAGCAGCGCCACCACCGCCCCGATGAACAGTGCCACGTCGTAACTGCCGAACGCGTCAAAGCTGAGCGCCAACACAAACGGCCCGATGGACGTGCCCGTGACCGAGGTTGTGGTCACAAAGCCCAATATTTCGCCCTGATGCGCCCGCCCAAACAGGTTCGCCCACACACTCCCGTTGAACACACCGCCCATACCCATTGCCGCGCCAAATAATAGCGTCCAGGTGGGCAGCACCCACGCGCCAGAAGCCGCCCCCAACCCCCACGCCGTACTCATAATCATCAACGCGGCCAACGTGACCAGTTCCAGGGCGCGCACATACCCCGCCCGGATTTGATCGACCAGAAAGCCGGTGACAATGGTCGAAAAGCTGGCCAACAAGAAGCCCCGCCCCACCCACAGCGACGCCGTCTCCGCGTTGTAGCCAAAGGACGCAAATAACGACTCCTGGTGGAACAAAATACCCGTCATGAAGGCTGGCCCCATTAGCCCGCCCACGATGAACACCCAGAAGATAGGCCGCGTCATCGCCTCGCGCAGACTGAAATTCGCTTCGACCCCCTTTGGCAGCGCTGCCGCATTCACGGGACGGTCGCCGTCAGGTAGCACGCCGTAGTGTTCCGGCTTTTCGCGGATGAACAGCCACATCAGCGGCATCACCCCCAGCCCGATGACTGCCGCCAGCACCAGCCACACCTGCCGCCAGTCATACTGATTGAGCGCACCCGTCACAAACGGCACATACCACGCCTGGAAGACGCTAAAGCCAATCAGGGCGAAGGCCTGCACGCGCCCGCGCATCCGTTGGAACCAGTTGGCAATCGCTGCCTGACCGAGCAGCATCATCGACCCCTGACCGAGCGCCCGCAGGAAGACGAAGCCAATCAGCAGCATGGCCAAGTTGCTGACAAACGACATATACACCAGCGCCAGCGCGAACAATACCCCAATGACCACGCTCATGGTGCGGGTGCCGTGCTTGTCGACGCGGTTGCCTACAATCGTCAGGCTGAGCGAGGCCACAAACGTGCCCACCCCGTACAGTGCAGAGATGGTTGAGCGGTTATCCAGGCCGAAGTCGGCAATCCAGCGGTCGATGAACAGTGAGATGTTGGCGGTTTGCCCCGGCATAGACGCGGTGATGCCCAGCATGGCAAACAGGTAGATGACCCAGCCGTAGTAGACGGGCGTGCGGTTGACGATAGAGCGAGGTTGAGTGGTCGCGCTCAAGGGGTGTCCTTTGATGGATGACCTGAAAACAGACGTGTAGGGTACGCCTGTTGGGGTGGGATGGGTAGGGACGGCCTGCCGGTTGTGGGCCGCGTGTTGCCCCACGCCGCAAAA
>CAWUJQ010000770.1:0-1609 GCA_963922445.1 uncultured bacterium | reverse complement strand
TATGACCCCTTTACAGAGGGTGAGTTGGGGGAGCTGGCCCGTGAAGCGCCGGACTTCGACACGTTCATTGATGAGGTGATTGACGACGGCTTCGACGTAGCGATGGCGGGTGGCTCTGCTCGGATGCAATTGGGCGTGCCGTCGCGCATCACGGCAGATGACGACCTTGTCGGGGTGGTGTGGCCAGACCCCGGCCAGTTCACCACGCTGTATACCGCCCCTACCCCTGGTGAAGCCGGGTTCCCGCACGCGACGCTCACCGCCTATAACGATGATAAAGCCGACGCCCTGCTAGCCTGCCTGCAACAAACCGACTCGTTCACGGAGTTAAAACTCGCGCTGCAAGATGCAGGCTTCACATTGCAGCCGCAGCCTGCCTATCACCCCTAACCCCGCTTGACCGGGCACGCCGCCCGGTCAAAAACCCCTCAAAACCTATTGCAATAGCCCGCACAAACCGCCCTTCAACCACTTTGCAACCCATCTAATATAGAACACTTTTGCTAATAATGGTAGCATGGTGCTACTGTTTGGATTTTGTTACACCACAATCACACACAAGGAGCATCACCATGACCCGACCCCCCAACTGGGCGACCACCGTCCAGTTGTATTGCTTTATTAAGCAGTACACCGACGAACACAAGCTGCCTCCCACACAACGCGAGATGGCCGACGGCTGCTACATCAGCACGGGCACCGTCAATCGCCACCTAGACCGCCTGCATATGGATGGCTACATCATCCGGCGAGAAGGCACCAAGCGCGGTGTGGCCCTCACGGAAAAAGTGCTGGACTGCCCAGAAGAAGCGGTTGAGGATGTATGACGGAACATGCGCACGTATGGTGCTGTTCAAAATGGGAACATGTGTTTTAATTAGTGCGTAGAACGCATAATCTGGTGCAAGGAGGTAACCATCATGCGCTACACCGACGAACAAAAACAGGCTGCTTTGCGGCACATCCGCAACAATGGCGGCAGTGTGGCCGAGGCCAGCCGCCAACTGGATATTCCCTACAGCACGCTGATGAGTTGGTACAACGCGGCCCAACTCCCGGAACCGGACCTGCTGCAACGGCTGGAACGCAAATTGGGCGATCATGCGCTCACGTTGGCGGAAGACCTGATGGCGGAAGACGCGGACACGCCCATCAATCAGCGGGCGAGCGCGTTGGGCACGCTGGTTGACAGGCTGCTCAAGTTCGAGAAGCTGCGCGATGAGCGTGAGGGGGGTGAGGACAACCTGTCGTCGTGGCGGCGTGAGGGCAGCGATCCCGCTCGAAAAACGGAAATCACATCCGAAGGCTCTCACTTCTGATTCTCTAGTTGATGGCCTACATCAATTACAGAAATTACAGAAGCCGCACGAAAAACAACAGCAAATTCTCAATGCGGTCGAGCGCTTTGTTGTCGTTGCCTGTGGGCGGCGCTTTGGCAAAACGGAAGTGGGCAAAATTGCGCTGGTTGAGCGGGTATTGCGGGGTAAAACGTGCTGGTGGGTCGCGCCGACGCAGGCGATGGCGTCTGACGTGTGGCTCGATTTTAAGCGGCTGTTTCGCGATCACCCCGGCGTCAAGATGAGCGAGACAGAGCGGCGCATCGACCTGC
>CAWUJQ010000769.1:0-1612 GCA_963922445.1 uncultured bacterium | reverse complement strand
TTACGAAATCCTAACCATTTTGCACTTCACGGTAGTGTTGCTACCTTTACCCCTAAATCGGGCCAAGCCAATCGGTAGCCCAAATCTGTACATCACCAATGCGGTCGAGTCGTCTGCCTCGCACTTCACCAAAATCGGAGGTCTCGATCCACTCCACTGTAACGGTTTCGCCTTGGTGCGACTCTAGGTATTCGAGTACATACGCTGAGCAAACCACCTGCGCACTAGCAAAGGCGGTGGCAGGAAGAACCACAATATCTACGGGGCACTCCTCAAGATAGGACTCAAACTCAAAGACATCCCCAGGCGAGGTAGTTGAGATGACCTGATATGTGCTGCCAAATGAGACGGTTTCTTGAACATTGGTTACCGCATAGGGAAGTCGTGCTAACGCGAGGATTAGTGCCACGAGAACCACAGCGAGGCTTATATCCGCTACGGCAGACAACCGACTTTTCCATTTGCGTGTGAAGATGAGTCGTGTGGTTACCCAAGCTGCGCCAATGACTGCCCCAATCGGGCCAACTTGCAAAGCGTTGCTGATGACATAGTAACCAGCCCCAGCGAAACCGAGAAACAATCCCTGTGAACCGTTCTCGAACCAGCCCTGTAGAATCCATGAAATCGAGTATAGGACAACTGCGGCTACCGCTCCCAGCAAAGCACCGCGCAGGATTTTGAGAGAAAGAACGACAGAGTGCATTGAAGACTCCTGCTTGTGAATTTATTCACATTGTACCACATACCACTAAAATCTGCTGTCTTCCTTGTCCACATCGCGTAGATGCTCCGGCCCCCACTGCAAATCAAATTCCTCAACCTCGTCAATTTGCTCTGGTTTGCCAATCAAATAGCCAATACCGCCGTTAATCCATACGGTGCCGTCGTCCATACCGTGATTCGCGAGCCAGATGCGCTTGTATTTCGCATCCAAAAACACGGACAGGGCACGGGCACAGATGAGCGTCGGGTTGCCGGGGAAGCCGTAGCCGTTAAACACGATGTACTGGTCATCTTTTAGCTGGGCGACCCACGCCCGCGCCTTGCCCGCCCCCCACTTGCTGTAAAACAGCATGGCAAGGCCACCGTTTTTGGCAATGAACTTGCGCGCTAGCGAACGTCCGCCCCAAAAGCACGACCCATCATCGCCGTAGTCGCCTGCCTGCCACGTAAACTCATCCACAAACTCAAAGTCGTAGTGCGTGTTATCTTCGGAGTGCTGCTTGGCGAGGTTGCCAATTTTCTCGACAAATTCCTTTGGGCAGCGCAGACCAAGCTCCTTGTAATAGTACTTACTCACGCGCTTGGGGAAGGTACCCCTGTACTCGCCTTTGTCCACCTTCCACGCCCACTGCCAATCATCTGGAAGCATCCGCAAAAAGTGGCTCTCGTAAGCGGGGTTCTTCGCTTTCCATGCCTCGGATTGCGGGTCTTGCTCCTGGATGAACGCCTCAATCAGGTCAATGCCTGTATCCGAAATGGTGCCCGCCGGGGCGTCCAGTTTATAGCGCACATTCAGGTCAAGCATGATCGTCCCTGCTTTTCACAACTGGGTGATGAAAACTAATAACGGCTCAAAGCGGCTCACTGTGGTATTATAGACTTACGCGCA
>CAWUJQ010000768.1:0-1613 GCA_963922445.1 uncultured bacterium | reverse complement strand
GATGCGCCAGAAACCCCGGCCACGGCTGCCGCCGAAGCAGGGTTGGCGGTTTCCGTGACGCCGATACAGGGCGGCATTTTTGATAACCCCGAAGACAATGTGACCGACCCCGACGACCGCACCGTCGATATTGACACCACCCAGGCGGCCAGCATCGTCATTACGGCAGAGGTCACGGTGGCGGATGACGCGATAGGTGCGACAGCAGAAGTCGATGCAGACGCTACAGAGGAGGCATCGGCTGAAGTGGAAGTCAGCGGGACGCCTGACCCAACGACAGCAGCCCCGGTAGCCAGCGGCGAAGCAACTGTGCAGACGGGCGTGGACGTGCTGGCCTACTGTGATGACCCTGCCTTTGGCGCGCCCCCGCCCGCCAACCTCAAGGCCGGGTCTACGATTGATGTGTTCTGGATTTGGTTTGCCAGCAGTGAGCAGTACATCCAGGATCACCTCAACAACGCCATCTACGAGGTAAGCGTCAATGGCGACCGCCTGACGAACCTGCCGCAGTACCGCCAACCGATTCAGAACTTTGGTGGCGACTTCGCGGAGTCCTGGTTTGTGCCGTATGGCCCGCTAGAAGCAGGCGAGTACACCATCACGTACCGCGTGAGTTGGTCGCAGCAGATTTTCGACGGCTACAACTACTATGGCCCTGGCTCGAATACCTTTGCCGAAGAGGGCACGTGTACGTTTACGGTAGCGGATTAGCCAGCGCAATTTTTGTACGTCGCCAGTCTTTGCTGTGGACTAAGGTTGCCAATCATTCGTAGGGGTTTGATGCATCAAACCCCTACGGTGCGGGTTTGGGTAGCGTTCCATCGTATCGTGTCGCCAGCAGATGCGTATCGCAACCATCGCCCTTTCCCGCCCCAACTCCTACACACCTCTGACGAAATAGCCGCCGCCACAGCGCGTCTATATAACGTAAGCTCCCCTTATGCTACAATGACCACTCCAATGCTGGTCAGCAGCGTTTCACGACACGGTGAGGCGCTTTTTCTTCGGGGAGGCGAAACCTTCAACATCATGGGAAGTGAATACGACATGGAAAGACTGCTAGAACAACTCAAGCACACCGATGAGTCCATCCGTTATGACGCCGCTCAGCAGCTTGGGCGCAGCGGCGACGAACAGGCCATTGACGGCCTCGTGGCCATCCTGAGCGATGAAAACCCGAAGGTGAAGTACGCCGCGTTGAGCAGTCTGGTCAAAATCGGCAGTGCAGACGCCGCCACACCAACGCTCCGGGCACTGCTAGATGACCTGGACAGCCGCCTGTGGAAGCTCATCACGCTGGATATTGGGATGCGGCTGCGCAATGGCCTGTTCGACATGATCGAGCCGGACAACGCGGCTGTGGCCGATATGCTTGTGGGCGCGCTAAATCGCGATGACCTGACGGAAGGCCAGCGGGCACTCGTCATCCGCATGATTGGCCGCACCCAGGACACGCGCATGGTGCCGACGTTCATCGACATGCTGATGATTGCCAGTGAGATGATTCAGGGGGCCGCTGCTGAGGCACTCGGCCACATCGGGGATGAGCGCGCTGTAACGCCGCTGCTCACCGTGCTGGACGATGCCGACAGCGCCGTGCGTGAGATTGCCAT
>CAWUJQ010000767.1:0-1616 GCA_963922445.1 uncultured bacterium | reverse complement strand
TTGCTGAGGTGGAAAATCCAGCGACGGGCATGGTTGACCGTGTCACCCGCGCTTTCAATCACGACTTGGCGTAGGGCAGGCGTTGTGTTGGCCGCGTAACCCCTGCTATACACTGGGATTATTGCAACACACCCGGAGGACTCCCTATGATGTGGTATTGGCACCGGCGCTGGCTGATAACGGCTTTGGTCGTGTGGGCGCTGTGCGGGTTGGCAATTGTCAGCGTGCGGGGCCAGTCCGCCCCTGCGCCTGCTAATGGGGTCAACTCACAAATCGTGTTCTCAGGTGACTTCGGCATGACGAACATCTACATCATGAAACCGGATGGCACTCATACCCGTCAACTTGAAACCTACGGAAAGGAAAACCATAGCCCGTCCTGCTCCCCAGATGGTGAGCGCATTGTGTTTACCAATCACTTTGACGGGGAGGTGCAGGTCATCGTCATGAATGCGGATGGGTCAGGGCGCAAAGTCGTGGCCGGGGAAAAAATCGGCAACAGCTACCCCAATTATGCGTATCCCGTGTGGTCACCGGATGGCACGCAGATCATCTACGCCAGTAACCCACGCGGTGTGTTCCGGGACGGGGACTACGACATTTTCATCATGGACACCGATGGCTTTTACAACGTACGACTCATAGACAATGAGGTAAACGACAGCGATTTGGCGTGGTCGCCCGATGGTGAATGGCTGGCTTTTTCGCTTTCTCACCGCGTTGGCTACAATGTTGACCTTGGCCGCAATGAGTTCAACCAGGAGTTGTACATCATCCGCCCAGACGGAAGCGATAGGGTGCAACTTACAGACCACCCCGCCAGGGACACGGAACCCGCTTGGTCGCCCGATGGTACAAAAATCGCCTTTGCTTCCGACCGTGACGGTGACACCGACATCTATGTGATGGATATTGCTCGTGGTCGTGTCGTACAGTTAACCCGAACTGGCCCCGACGTTCACGATACTGATCCAGTATGGTCACCGGATGGCAGCCAGATTGCCTTTGCATCCAACCGTCACGGCGATGGCGAACACTACGCCATTTACGTGATGGATGCCAACGGCGGCAATCAACGCCTTGTGACGGATGAATCGCTGCTGTACACGAGCAGTTTCTCCCCGTGTTGGCTGAATGCGCCGCCCATGCCCTGGCTGACCGTCGAAAACGCTGAGGCCACCGAAGGCGATGCAATCCGCTTCACCGTTGCGCTGGACATGGACGCACCGGGTTCTTTCACAGTGGACTACACAATTGCCACCACTGTCAGCGCCGCTGAAACCGACTTGGGGCCGGACGCACCGCTGACAGGCACGCTGACGTTTGCAGGTCACGCTGGGGAGCAGCACACCATCAATCTGCCGTCTACCGATGATACCGAAGTTGAAAACGAGGAGTTTTTCTTCATCCAGTTGACCGACATTAGAGCGATTGGTGATTTTCAGATTGGCCTGAACCCGGAAGCAACCTCCGCGAACGGTTACATCATCGACAACGACTCACCTACCCAACCGTCACCGACCCCACCGTGAGCGTCTGCGCGGCGGGCACGTCCACGAGGCCCCAGCCAAAGCGCCCCTGCGGCGTGACCACCGCGTATTGGTTATCCACCCAGG
>CAWUJQ010000766.1:0-1616 GCA_963922445.1 uncultured bacterium | reverse complement strand
GCCTCGTCCGCTGCCACCCCACCCCGAAAATCTCACGGATAGGTGAATAGATACGCTCAGCGGCGCATTCGCATGATGTAAACCCGAACACCCACCCAACAGGAGACCCATGTCCATTCCGCTCGAATCCCGCCCACAGAAGACGCAATCGCAAGCGCGCCCTGCCCTCCAATCCCTCACCACCCATGGCATCCTGACGAGTGTTTTTGTCGCTGCCGTCGGCCTCGTTATCATCGTTGCCCTGGCTATGCGTGTGCAAACACTACAACTTATGCCCATCGACTGGGACGAGAACTACTACCTCAACATTGGCAGCAATTTCATTGAGCGCGGCGGCCTCACGCCGTATATGTGGCGGCTTGACCCGGACACGAACATCATTGCGGGCAGCGGCACGGGCTACGGCATTTACGCGCTGGTGATCTGGCTCAAATACGCCGGGCTGACGTTCGAGAGTGGGCGCTGGTTCATGTTCATCGTCAGTATGCTCAACGTGGTGGCGATGTACGGCTTAGCCACGGCGTGGTGGGGGCGTCACGAGGCGGGGTTGGTGGCCGCCGCCTTTGCTGCCGCGCTGAGTACATCGTTTGCGTCGGCTTATGTACGCATGGACGCGCCCGGTGTGCTGAGTTATACGCTGGTGCTGTGGGTGTATATCGCTGCGGTGCGCCAGGATGTGTGGTGGCTGCATGTAGCGGCGGGGGTAGCGGCCATCGCTGCCGCCGAGGTTCACATTTTAGCGACGTTGTACATCGCGGCCATTTCACTCGTCTATGCGGCGGAAACGGCGGGCAAATTATGGGAAGAACGCCACTGGCGGGCACTGTTCCCGGCGGCGTGGTTTGGGGTGGGTGCGCTCGTCGCTGGACTGTTGTACATTGCGGTTCACATTTTGCCCGACCCGCAAGCCTACTTCATCATTCCCAATGACTGCCCCAATTGCGAACCCGCCAGCATCGCCAAAGAGGTCAGCCGCTATACCAAGTATTGGCAGGCATTCCCTGTGGAGGCCGTCGTCGGCATTATTGTGGTGCGCTTTGCGTTGGCGCGCTTCCGTCCGGCAGACCGGCGTTACATCATGCTGGTGATTGGCTTTGTGCTGGCGCTGGCGGTGGTCAGCCCGCCGGATCAGCCGCGTTACATTTTGCACGGGTGGGCGTTGATCGCGCTGGGTGCAGGCGGGATGCTCTCCTTGCCCGATGGCAGCCTGAGTACGGCGCGGCGCTGGCTGCTGCGAGAAGCGGTGCTGATCGGGTTGGTGGCGCTGCTCATTTTTCAGTGGACGGAGTTTGACAGCTATCGCAACCCGCGCTTTCAGTTGACACTGGGCGAACAGCGCCGCGCCGCCGTGCAGATGGACTTCCCGACAGACACAGTGATTATGGGCTACGCGCCCTACTTCGCGGACTTCCTCGACTACCCGCTGTTTCTCTCCTATGCCACAGACGGCGGCGAGAACTACGGCATCGAACTGCGCGGTGAGACGTACACCGAGTTCCTGCGCCGCGAACAGCCGGAAGTCATCATTGCGCACATCGAAGGCAGCCCGGTCATGATGGACTACATCCGGGATGTGGGTTTTGTGCGCATTATGGATCACTTCTGGGTGCATCCGG
>CAWUJQ010000765.1:0-1622 GCA_963922445.1 uncultured bacterium | reverse complement strand
GATGACCCCGCGTTACGGCAGCGCCTGGGTGAACAAGCACGGGCAGACGCACTCACGCACTACACCTGGGACGCCCGCGCCCGCCACATCCTGGCGGCGTCCCAAATTGTGCCCCCAACCCAATCGTGATAGCATCACCCGTATTGAGCAATCACATGCGGGACTGAGCAATGCGCCTTAAAATCAACCTGATTGTGTTCGTGCTGGTCAGCCTGAGCGGGCTGCACATCGTCAGCGGCCAATCGACGCCGGAAAATAAAGCCAACATCCAATTGACGCTAGATGCTGCCTACGGTCAGGGGGATGTGGCGGCGATTGAGCGCCTGTTTGCGGAAAGCTACGTGCGCTTCCCCGGCGAGACCAACCGCCAACAGGTCATTCAGAATGTGCTGGCGCTGCGCGCTGCCATGCCAGATTTAACCATCACGTTTGATGTGCTGCTGGCCGAGGAAAATCGCGTGGCGGCACGCTACCGCCTGGGCGGAAACTTCGTCAATGAACTGCTGTTTCCTGATTCTGTGCCGATTCCACCCACAGGCCAACCGTTCCAGATGACGATTCACAGCATTTTCACGCTGGACGAAGCAGGGTTGGTCATCCGCGAAGACAACGGCTTCGATAACCTGGGCTTTTTGGTGCTAATTGGCGCACTGCCCCCGCCGGAAGTAACAGGCACGACGTCACCTGCGCTGCTCCCGGTGAATGCGGGCGAGGTGCCCGCCGCCAACCGTGACTTCGTAAACACGTTCTTCACGGCTTACGGCTCTGGAGATTTCAGTACCGTTACGCCGAACGTCAACGAGGGGTATGTGTCTACCAATATGTTCGGCGCGTTCGACTACGATGCACAGGTCAACGACATCAACATGCTGCGGCAGTCATTCCCGAACCTTGTTGTCACGGTCGATCAAACGGTGGCGGAGGGCAACTGGATTGGGGCGCAGTACACGCTTTCCGGCACGTTTTTGAACGACTACGTGCTGCCCAACGACGTGACCGTAGAGGCGACCGTTGGTTTTGTAGAAGTGCCCATTGTGGTGTTCTTCGGCTTCGATGACGCAGGCGGACTCACGCAAACGTGGGAAATCTACGATAGCTGGGACTTCTTATCTAAGCTGGGGCTAACGCTGCCCGCCGTCCCTGGCGCGACGGAAGGCGAATAGCCCGTTACACCGCGCAGGGCACCACAATCGACTGGCCGATGGCGATTTGCGTGGGATCATCAATGCCGTTGGCCTGGGCCACCACCACAACCGTTGTGCCATAGCGCAGCGAAATGCGAAACAGGTTGTCGCCTTCTTGCACAATGTACACCGTCGCGGGGCCGCATTGTTCATCACCAGCGTAGATAGTGCCATCACACGGCACCTGGAGCACCTGCCCTGCCCGCAGAATAAACGGCGACGTGATGCCGTTGACTTCGAGGAGCGTCAGCGCGGGTACGCCGGTGGCCTCTGCGATACTGTCGAGCGTGTCACCGGATTGTACGGTGTAGGTGCAGGTGTCATGTTGAGGGGCGACAACAGGCGCTCCGGGCACAATCGGCCCGCCTGTACCTGACTGCGCGAAGGCAGACGCCGAGCCATTGCCGCTGGACTGGGCAACAGCCACCGACCCGGAGC
>CAWUJQ010000764.1:0-1624 GCA_963922445.1 uncultured bacterium | reverse complement strand
GTTCACGAGTCGCGGGCAGGTGGCGGGCGGCACCTACGGCGAAGTTGTTGCGCGCAACACCGCGTCTACGTGGTGGCTGGTGGATTTCGGCGGCCTGCGTGGGTGGGTCAATGCGGACTTCCTCATCTTTCGCGGTGACCTGTCGGACACCCCTGTGCGTGCGAACCCCGGCGGTCGGGTTCAGCCTGCTACCTTCGTGGTGTTCGTTGAGCAGCCCATCTATCGCCAACCGGAAAACCTGAACCGCTTCATCTTCTGTGACGTTGCCCCCGGCGAATACCGCATCCTCGGCGTGGATACATCCGGGCTGTATTACCAAATTGGCGCGACCTGCACCGACGGTAGGCAGCGCGCCACCTGGATTGAGGCGGAAAACGGCGCATTCCGCAATCCGTCTGGTTTGCCGCCCACTGTTATTGAAACGAACTAGCCGTGCGCCGCTGGTGGATTGCCTTGCTTGGGTTGGCTGCATCGGTTGCAGCCGCCCAGGACTTTAGCCTGCCGTTTGAGGGGGATGTGCTGGCGTTTACATCCGGGGACGCGGCAGTCATTACGCTGTACGACACCAAAACCACCCTGCGCCGGGAACTATCGTTCGGCGCGGGGGCGCATCATGTGTGGGACTTCTCGCCGGACGGGTGCCGGGTGCTGTTCACGCTCACGGAAGACGCCGAGCCAACACGGGTCTATAGTGCGCGCCTGGACGGAACGGATATACGTAACCTGCTCGACTTAAGCGACCTGCCCGAAGCCGACTGGACAGTGTGGCAGCCGGATTGGTCGCCGCGTGATATTATCGCGCTGACGCTGGCCCGTAACACCGTCGAAGGGCGCGAAAGCCGCGTCGCCTGGATTCCGGGTGAGGGCGGTCAGCCGACGTTCTACAGCGTGGCCGGGGACGAACACGACCCGGTGTGGTCGCCGTCTGGGGATTGGCTGGCGTATACGTCCTATGAGCTGCGTCCCGCTGGCCCGGAGGTGTATGCGACGGCTGATCCCAACAACACGCCGCCAGACGCACCCCAACTGCGCGAGGCGGACATTTGGATGGTGACGGCCAACGGCCTGACCAAAGAGCGCATCACGACGTTTACGGTGGGCAGTGCCGCCCACCCCCGCTGGAGTCCTGATGAGACGCTGCTGGGCTTTGTATTCTCTCCGAGTGCGGGCGAAAACCAGTTCTGGATGATTGCTGCTGCCCCAGAAGCGATTCCCACGCAGTTGAGCTTTGAGTGGAACCAAACTTTGGATGCAGTGTGGCACCCGGAGGGCATATCACTCGTCGCCGCCGTGCGTGACTTCCAGGAGACGGACGAGAGCCGCCTATGGAATATTCCGCTGCAAGGCAACGCGGACATTGGCGCAACGCCCTACTTCACGGACGCGGCACTGGCAGGCGTCAACGCGGACTACCCGCGCTTCAATGCGGCGGGGGATTTGCTGGCGTTCCGGGGCGCGTATCAGTTGCAAATCGTGAACACGGTCACGGGTGAGCGGGTCGCGCTGGATAACTACGCCAACACGCCGCCGGTGTGGTCGCCTGCGGGGTTTGCGGGTGAGGCGGGGTGTGGGTAAGGCAACGAACTGTGCAGGCGGATGCGTCCGTTGCCGCGCCGACCAACAT
>CAWUJQ010000763.1:0-1625 GCA_963922445.1 uncultured bacterium | reverse complement strand
GCAGCGGCTCCGGCTTCGGGATTTCTTCCAGGCCAAGCACACCGCAGTAAAACGCACGCGCTTCAGCTTCCGCGCCCGTCGGCACGGTGATTTGCACATGATTCACACGTCGGATGGTCATTGCTGCATACTCCTTGATTTTTATCCCCGTTGGCGAAAGCTGCGCCACCGCTGTATAAGCGAGCGCGGTTGCCCCGTCGGCTGTTGAGCAGACCATGCCACCCACTCCCGCACGGATGCCTGTTGCATGAGTGCGCGCTGCCGCCACATCTGCGGAAGGGTGCGCCGCAAATAGCGCGCAAACGCGACCCCCGCACGGGGTGACAGTACTAGCCGCGCCGCTAAGTGCAGGGCCAAACGCGGCAGGTGATTCGTCCACAGCGCGAGCGGTGTCGCATTTTTGACCGCCACCCCATAGCGATTGGCCAGCGATTGCATTTTCAGGTCGCCGCGTGGTTGGCTGCCCCGGTGCCACGCAACAGCTCCCGGCTCGTGAACGCAGCCCCATCCCGCCATCTGCCCGCGCCAGTCTACGTCTACATCCTCGTAGTAAAGGAACAGATGCGGGTCAAAGAACGCTGCTTCAACGCTTATTGCACGAATAAAAGCCCCCCTGTACAGCGATGCCGCTCCCGGTGCGCCAAACACGGGCACGCTTTCGTGCGGGGCGGAACTTAGGGGCAAGCGGTAATGCAGGTTGAACGCGTAGCCGTCGGCAAGCAGGCCGTGCCCCGTGCTGTAGATTAAATCGGTGGGGCCGCCGTCGTCGCCTGTCAGTCGCAGTTGGCCAATCCCCCAGCCCGCGCCGTGTGCCGCCATGCCCGCCACGAGATTCGCGATGTAGTCGGGTTCTAAGTGTGCATCCGGGTTGAGCGCGAGGTAGTCGTCATCGTCAGCCAGCCTGCACGCATCGATAATCGTGTTGTGGCCGCGTCCATAGCCCAGGTTTTGCCCGCTCTCAATAACCGTGACCTCCGGCGCATTGTCATGCAGCCACGCCACCCCCCCATCGGACGAAGCGTTATCCAGTACCGTGACCGTCATCGGTGTGTACGTCTGTGACCGCAAACCTTCCAGGCAGCCGGGTAGGTCATCCAGGCTGTTGTAGGTGACAATCCCCACATGAACTGTGCCGACCATCTAGGTGAACCACGCCTGCAAGTCGTCATCGCTGATCTGCCGCCGCGCTTGAATCTCGCGCCGTTTAACGAACATCGCGCCGCGCATCTGCCACGCCTCACGCAGCGCCCGCAGCGACGACCGCTCCAACAGTAAAATGTAGATCACAATCTGCGCGTCATAGGCCAGGATGGGCAGCGCATTGCGCCAGAACAGCGCAGCCGGCAGGGACTTGAGCATGAGCAAGTAGCGGTTGCGCACCGCGATGTAGCGCAGGTCGTCTTGCACTTGCCTGCGCCGCCCCGGTCGAAAGTGCCGCACATGGTGGGCGACAGCATCGGGCACATAGGCGCTGCGCCAGCCGTAAAGCTGTGCCCGGTAGCAAATGTCGATGTCCTCTTTGTGCATGAAGAAGTCCTCATCAAATACCTGCCCGCCGTAGGCAATATCTTCCAGCATGGCCCGCCGACAGAACGCTGCCGCCCCATCCGGCCCGAAGATCGGCG
>CAWUJQ010000762.1:0-1641 GCA_963922445.1 uncultured bacterium | reverse complement strand
CATGCGCACCGATGTCTGCCAGCGCGCCCTCACCCGCCTGCCGCCGGTCAAAGCGCCAAATCGGGTCACCGCTCAGGCCCATACCGGAGTAGTAGCGCCAGTTAAAATGAAGGGGACGGCCCACATACCCTTGTCGAATGAGGCGGGCCACGTAGCGATAGTGCGGGAAGAACCAGTGCGTGAAGGCCGTCATGCCGTACAGCGCCCGGCGTTCGGCTTCGGTAGCGATGGCGTCGGCTTGTGCGTAGTTGAGGGCGAGGGGCTTTTCGCACAGCACATGAATATCGTTTTTGAGCGCGTGCATGGCAATGGGAAAGTGCGTATCGTTGGGCGTGGCGATAATCACCGCGTCAACATCGTCACTGTCCAGCAGTTCGCGCCAGTCGGTGTAGTGCGCGGGGATACCGTATTGATCGGCAAGGGCGGCAGTGCGGTCAGGGTTGCGGGCGCACAGCGCCGTCACACGCCCGTCGGGATGATCGGCCAACGGCTTAAGGTACATGCGCTGCGTCCACTCACTTGACCCGATGACCCCAACCCTGACCATTGTTTGCTCCTTTGCCCGTGTACCAAATCATGAGGCGGCGGATGTGGCAGGCCACGACCCTACACGCTCTGCCTGATATTTTTCAGGTTCAACGTAACCACTAGCGACTCGCCACTAATACAAATCCGTCCGGCGATAGTCCAGAACAGGCATTCCCTTGCGGATTTCATGCACGTTGTCGATTTCAATCTCACCTGTGATTGTCATTGGCTCTTCGCCGCCCTCAACGATGATCTTGCCGTTGGGATCAACGATCATAGAATGGCCGCCAAACACGGTTTCGCCCGTCTGGCCGGCTGCGTTGACCGCCGCAACAAACACCTGATTTTCGATTGCCCGCGCTTGAATCAGCGCCCGCCAATGCTCAATGTTAGCCAGCGGCCACTGTGCAATCACCAAAATCAAGCTGGCGCTCTCCTCCGTCAGCTTACGGAACAGTTCGGGATAGCGCACGTCCTCGTTCATGGCCACCGCTGTCGGCCCCCACGGCAGGTCCATCGTCAGCCAGGATGACCCGGCTTGCAGGTAGCGGTCTTCTTGGAATTGCGGGAACAGGTGGATTTTGCGGTAGAAGCCCATGGTGCGCCCGTTAGCGGCAAAAAAGGCAGCGGTGTTGGCAAATTGATCGGCGCGTTTTTCCAGCATACTGGCGTAAATGCTGATTTCACCCTTTTTCGCGAGGGTGGCCAGTTCGCTAAAAATGCCCGTGTTGATGGGGCTGGCCAACTCGCGGTAGTTGGCCCAATCGTACCCCGTTGACCATAACTCCGGCAGCAGCGCCATGTGGGACTTGCGCCGGGCGGCGTCGGCGACCATACGCTGCATGACAGCGGTGTTGCGGGCGACATCGCCCATGATGATGTTCATCTGGGCGAGGCTGATGACGAGTTTTGCCATCGTAGTTTGCTCCGTGGGTGTAGACAAAACCTGAACAATGTGTCGCAGTATAGCAAACTGTGGCCGGGTGCGCGAATGGTGGACGTGGTGTGGCGGCGTGCGACCGAGCGGTTGGTGTGGCGGGTGACGGTGGATTTATTTTGGCCGACGATGGCGCCTAACGATCCAGGGGGTGGGCCGTTTGGTGTAGGGGCGAC
>CAWUJQ010000761.1:0-1642 GCA_963922445.1 uncultured bacterium | reverse complement strand
GGGCCAGCCCATTGAGCGCGTTTTGCAGCCCGCTGCCGGCAATGTGCAGCCCGGTGACCGTATAGCCCCGCCCTTCAACCAGTTCGCGCCCCGTTTTGACGGTATATAGCCGCAGATGGGTGCGATCCATCACGCCGTAGTCGGTGTAATCGAAGCGGCCTCGCAGCAAATCCAGGCGAATGCGCCAGTTGGCCACGTTCGGCAGGGAGACGATTAACGTCGCGTCGGCGGTGAGCAGGTCGCGTGCCTGCTGCAACAGCCGCTCTGGATATTTAAGGTGTTCCAGCACGGCGGCGGCCAGCAGCACATCATACGGCCCGGACGCCCGCGCCGCGTCCAGCGCATCGGGTGCGTCTAAGTCCACCTGATGGACTTCACTGCACCGGGTAGCGGCAATGCGCACGGCATCGGGGTCAGCTTCTAGGCCTGTCACTCGGCAGCCAAGGCCGATTTCCATGTAGCCAGATAGATACCCCGACGCGCAGCCGAGTTCCAGCACGCGGGCACCCTGCGGAATCAAGCGCATCAACACGCTGTGCGCGTCGTTGGGATTAGCGCTGTTGGGGTCGTAGATGTGGTCTAGATGGTATTTGGGAGGGGGGGCTGTGGTCGTCATGGGCCGCATTGTACCCGCGTGGCACAGCGGCGCAAGGTTGTACGGAAGGAAAGATGTAGGGGCTTGACGCATCAAGCCCACTACAAAAGAATTCATTACATATTCGCGCCCTGGCCAATGTACTGGTCGCTGCCAAAGGCGAGCATCGGGTAGAAGACAATGCTCAACAGCAGCAAGCCGACCGTGTAGCCAACACCCTTACCAAATGACTTAGACAGGTCGTTAGTCACGATGATGGCGATCACAATATTGACGAAGGGAACCAAGAACAGAATGATCCACCATGTCGGGCGGCCAACAATATCCAGCAGAACAATAATATTGTAAATGGGGATGATGGCGGCCCAACCCGGCTTGCCAGCCTTGCCGAAGATTACCCACTGCGAGGCGATGATAATAGCGGCGACGATCAACTGAACAACGAGCTGAATGCCAGTAGCGGCGGCTGCGGCTCCATCACCAGACTGCTGAAAAGCTAAAAAGAAAAAGTCTTCCATTGTGACACACTCCCTTGCGCGTTAATTAAACTCACCATTAACTTAACCACAATAGCGCGCAGGCGCAAACGAACGGCTGTAAAAAAGCGATTAAACTTGTGTTTATGTTGTGCGTCTTAGCCCCGGCCAGTCCAGGAACATGACCTCAACCGCGAGGCGTGGGTTGGTATTCGTTCGTTGGAGTGTGGTTAGCGTTTCCCGCGTGACGCTGAGCGCAGCAGCGGCTTCGTCTGTGCTGATTGCCGCCGCCAGGTCACGTACCGCGTCTTCCCGGTCAATGTTCGTCAGGGGGAGGTTGGTGCCGCTGGCTACCAGCATCACATCGCGCCAGTAGGTCATCCACAGCTCCAGCAGCGGGAATAGCCCTTGTTTGTCACGGCCTAGGCCCTCGGCAATGTCAAAGCGGCCCTTACGCTGATGCCTCAACGCTTCTTCCAGCATATTCAGGGCCGCCTCGCGCTGTTGCAAGGTTGGGCTATCGGGTTGGGCGGCGTCTATCGCCCAGCCCACGCGCCCGCCGCTCACGCGG
>CAWUJQ010000760.1:0-1653 GCA_963922445.1 uncultured bacterium | reverse complement strand
CCTACCGGCGGGTCGCTGTCCAGGTTGGTCGGGAAGGAGTAGCCATCAGCGGCGGCGGCAATCGTGTCATTGACCTGCTGCTGGCTGATGGTGCCCGCCTGCACGCGGGCCAGCAGAGCCGGATAGACCGCCTTGGCCTGGGCGGTGGTGTCGATGGTTTCCATGGTACGGCCAAACGCGGACGAAATTTGAATCAGGTTGGCGACACGGTCGTTGTCGGTGGTGTTGGTGCCCGCCCCATGGAACAAAGCGGGGCTAAAAAACACCAGGTCGCCCTTTTCCAGGGGCAGTTGCACATGATGTTCATCGAAATAAGCGGCGAATTCCGGGCGGGTGTAGGCCATATAGCCCGGTTCGTACTGCTGCGAAAACGGCAGAAACAGCGTCGGCCCCATTTCCATTGGCATGTCCACATGCGCGATAGCCCCTTGCAGCGTCAGGTACTGCGACATGACCTGCGCGTGCGCCGGGAACTGCCCCACGACCTCAGTCGATTGGAAGCCGAGGTGGTAGTCACGGTGCGCAGTTTGGGCTTTGTTGCGTGGTTTGACCGTGTTCATCTGCGCAGAGATTTGATAGCCCGTGCCTAGCCATGCCTCACATACCAAAGCGACCATCGCATTGCCGTAGTAGTCGATAAACAGCTCAGGGTCACGCAGGCACACCTTTTGAATCGCGTTCCAGATGCGCTCGTTGGTGCCGAAGTGGTCACCCTTGGCGCTGCCCGCTGCCTTTTCCTCGGTTACGATCTCGCGGAAGATAACCGTGCTGCGGTCGATCACGCTCACGTCGGGGTAGCCGCGCTTGATAACGACCAACCCCGGCCCGTCCTTGAGGGCGCGGGCCAACTCCATCTTCACGGCACGGGCATCTTCGGCTAGCGTTGCCCGCAGCGCGTCACCGTCGTAGATGAGGATGTTCTTCTGCACCTCGGCAGCGAGCGGGTAGTCGGTTACGTCAACGGTCTGTGAGCAGAGGGCGGCCAGGTCATCAATGTTGATGTCTTCATCTGAGAAATAAGCGGGGAGTGATTGGGCGGGTTTACTCTGAACCATGATGTTGTTCCTTATGTTTTGCCAAATGTTTTAAGTGCAGCGCTTAGGTAGTGCCAAGCTACTGCCTATGTGTAGGGCGTGTCAAGGGAGTGTGGCAATCGGGCTGTGTAGCAACTGGAAAAGCCCACCCAAACTGTCCACTTTGTAAACAAATCCCAACCCGAAACCCCTTTGCCCCACGCTGCTTTCCCCTATAATGCGGCCATGGATTACCAAATCACACCGGACACGCTGCCGGACTACCACTTTCTGTTCATTGTGCCCAACGTAGAGGCCGACTGGCTGTTCGACGCCGCCCGCACCTACTACAACCGCTTTAAACCCACCATCGTGCAAGATGCCGGACTCATCGCTATTGTGCCGCTGGAGTACAGCGTTTCGGTCTCGCTGCTCACCCGCCGCGATGCCTTTCGTACCTTTGCCGTAGAGGTGGCGAAAGCCCGTGAAGACGCCTTTTTAGACGCACTCGTCTATGAAAACGTCACCGAAGCCGCCAGCGCGCTCAACGCCCGCGCCGAGGCCAATCAGCCGTTTGGTGTGCCGCTTGTACCCACGCCCACGCCGTCCCTGCGTGACCCGATTTTGCCCACACCCGGCG
>CAWUJQ010000759.1:0-1658 GCA_963922445.1 uncultured bacterium | reverse complement strand
CAGAGGAGTACTACGCCTCATTCACGCTCGACCGCTCCGCTAAGCTGGACTTAGGGATGCTGTCAGCACAGGGCGGCGTGGAAATCGAAGAAGTCGCGGAAAAAGACCCCGAAGCCATCGCCCGCATTCACATCAACCCACTAGAAGGGCTAACCGAAGCCAAGGCACGGGAGTGGGTCACAGCGGCCAAGCTCAACCCTGCTGCTGAAGACGGCGTCGTGGACATCCTCACCAAGCTTTACAAGGCGTATCAGGCTGGCGACGCCGACCTTGCCGAGATCAACCCACTCGTGCTGACGAGTACCAACGACGTGATTGCGCTGGACGCCAAAGTGAGCCTGGATGCTGCCGCTGCCGTCCGCCATGAGGAGTGGGCCAATTACGAAAAGCCGCCCATCCTGGATGAGCGCGAGGCGCAGGCGGCCCAATACGGCTTGCAGTACGTCGGCCTGGACGGCAACGTGGGTATTATGGCCAACGGCGCGGGCCTCGCCATGAGTACGCTGGATACGGTCAAGCAGGTGGGCGGCGAACCGGCGAACTTCCTGGACATCGGCGGCGGTGCCAATGCCGAAACCGTTGCCAACGCCCTGACGGTCATCAACGGTGACGAGCAGGTCAAGGTGGTGTTTATCAACATCTTCGGCGGCATCACACGCGGCGACATGGTGGCACGCGGCATTATGGAAGGCATGAGCCGCGTGGATTTGCGCGTGCCCATCATCGTGCGCCTGGACGGTACCAACGCCGAGGAAGGCCGCGCCATTTTGGACGAGGCCATCAACGACAACCGCTTTGACGGCAAATTGATTCGTGAAAACACCATGCTGAGCGCGGCCAATCGCGCTATTGGCATTGCAAAGGAAGGGGCATAAGCGATGGCTATCTGGGTAGATGAGAACACAAAAGTCGTGGTGCAGGGGCTTACTGGCAGCCAGGGGAAGTACTACGGCCTGCTTAACCAAAGCTACGGCACCAACGTCGTAGCAGGTACCAATCCGCGCAAGGCTGGCACCGATGTCGAAGGCATTCCGATTTACGCCACCGTCAAGGACGCCGTTGAGCAGGCCGGGGCCAACGCCTCGTTTGTGATCGTCCCGGCGAAGTTTGCCAAAGCCGCCGTGATGGAAGCCGCCGAAGCGGGCATTGAGTTCATTGTATGCGTGACCGAACACATCCCAGCTAAAGATCAGCTCAATATGTATCACGAGATCAAGCAAAACCACCCCAACACGCGCATGCTTGGCCCGAACTGTCCCGGCATCATCACGCCCGGCGCGAAGACCAACATCGGCTTTATTCCGGCCCACGTCGCCCAAGACGGCCCCGTCGGGGTCACCAGCCGCAGCGGAACGCTGGCCTATCAAGCGCTGTTCGAGCTATCAGAGGCGGGCATCGGCCAAACGACCTGCGCGGGCATCGGCGGTGACCCGGTACCCGGCACCAACTTCATTGATGTGCTGGGCGCGTTCGAGGCCGACCCGGAAACCAAAGCTATCGTCATGATTGGTGAAATCGGCGGCAGTGCGGAAGAAGAGGCCGCCGAGTACATCAGAGCCAACGTCAGCAAGCCCGTCGTGGCTTACATCGCTGGCGTTACCGCCCCTCCCGGCAAGCGGATGGGCCACGCCGGAGCCATCGTCAGCGGGGGCAGCGGC
>CAWUJQ010000758.1:0-1667 GCA_963922445.1 uncultured bacterium | reverse complement strand
TCACGTGCTTTTTCCGTCTTCTCCACGAGTTCGGCTGCCGTCCATGATTGGATTTCCCAGCGGTCTTTTACCGGACGCACGCCTACAAACATCGCCAGCGCACGCGGATTGCCTACCTCACGGCGGGCGGCGAGGTGGTAATACCAGCGCGGTTCCTCGTTATGCACCCGGATGACGTTCTCGTAGTAGTCCTGCACAATCTGCGGGACGGCAGTGCGGGCGGCGTTGCCCTTAATGACCACGTCGCCGTTGGATGTGGTGCTTGTCCACTCGCGCACGTTGCCGATAATGTCTTCCATGCCGTAGGGGCTGTGGTTCTGGCTGAAGTGGTTGACGGGCGTTTTGGCGAAGCGCATGTACTTGCGGCGCGGTTCGGGCACTTCGGGGCGGGCGTAATCATCGACAACATTAGCATAGGTCGCGTCGAACGCATCCCCCCACGGATAGCGGCGGTCGTCGCCCCCGCGTGCCGCTTTTTCCCACTCTTCTTCCGTGGGCAGGCGGCTCTCTAGGCACTGTGCCAGCCGCAGCGCGTTTTGATAGTCCACCTCGGCGGGCATGAGCGCGGTTTGCTCACGGATAGGGTTGCGCGAACTAATCTGGCACTCGGAGTGTTTGATAATCACGCCAAGCTGCTGCACGGTCACAGGGTAGCGGGCGATGTAAAAGCGCGGCGTGGTGATGACTTCGGCGTCGCGCTGCGTGAGCAAGTCCATTTCTGCCCGGAACAAGCCCTCATAGCGTGAGACGATGTCCTGTTCATCGGCAGACAGGGCGACGAATTCATCTGGGCCGAGTTTGCCTTCTGCGCGCAGGTCGAGCGTGCGTGCGGCCTTTTCCATCGCGGCATCGAAGTAACCGTTGGGGTCGTCTAGATCGTACTCCGAGCGCAATTCTGCCCGTATAGCGGCTTTGTCCACCCCAACGAGCGCCTCACCCTCCGGGATTTCCACCCATTCCATGTCCATACGGCCACCTCCCCCCGCTGTGTGCGGGCGTTTTCATGTAGGGGCGCAATGCATTGCGCCTACCAGGGTAAGAGGGGCGGACGCAGCAGGCTGCGTCCCTACAGAGGTTGTGTATTGTAGGGACGGCCTTTTGGCCGTCCGCCAATGATAAACCTTGATGGTCTTTATTCAATCTTCGCCTGCCGGCGCAGGTCGCGCTTCATATCTTCCGGCAGCGCGTTCCAGTGAATGTCCAGCAGAGCGCCTTGCAGCGCATACAGCAGCACAATCGTCGCATCCGGGTTGACCGCCCGCACCATGCGGAAGGCCTCCACTGCGCCCAGGTCATCCAGTTCGTTCGGCGTCGAGATGCCGGCTTCCTTGAGCATCGCTGCGCTCTTGGCGCCGAGGTTTTTTAACTTCTCTAGCGCCATTTGCGTTTACTCCGGCAATACTTCACGCGGCTTACTGCCGCTTTCTTGAGGGCCAACGACGCCCTGTTCCTCCATCATGTCGATGAGGCGGGAGGCCCGTGTATAACCGATGCGCAGCCGCCGCTGTAACAGCGACACCGATGCTTTGTTCAATTGCCGTACCAAATCGACGGCCTCGCTATACATTTCGTCGTCTGGCTCGCCGTTGCTGTCTGCGCCCCCGCCTGTATCTATGCCGCCGCCAAACAGCGTGGCGCTGTTGCTATCGAACGTCGTATTACGCACC
>CAWUJQ010000757.1:0-1670 GCA_963922445.1 uncultured bacterium | reverse complement strand
CGCGATCACAGGCGGCGGCGCAATCACTGCGGGGGGCAGCGGCTTTGTCACTCAGCAGCCTACCGCCTCAACCGGCTTTATCACCGTGACGCCCTCACCCGCGCCGACCCTGCCGAACTTGGACGCGCAGGGCGAACCACGCGAAGAAATTTCACCCACCCCTGGTGCCATCGTTGGTGACTCGGAGTAAGCCCCATGCTGTTGACAGACTTTCAATGGTCGCGCAATCCGCGCGGGATGCACAACACAAACGTCTTTGATCCCACAGACGTATCGCTGTATACACGCACGGGGATGGGATGGGCCAAGCTCGTCGTCTTTGGCAAGGATCAACTGAACTATGTGGGCCAATTTAATGACCTGGGCATTACACCGCTGGTGCGGGTGTATCTCGGTCGCATTGGCAGCCGCCCGATGAACGCCGAGCAGCGGGCCATGTACATTGACTATGCACGGGCGGGCGCAAAGTGGTTCGAGTTCTACAACGAGCCGAACCTACCCGTGGAGTGGCCGGGCAACCTGGCTCCAAGCTGGCAGGATACCGGACAAATCGGGCGCTTGGTCGATCACTGGCTGGAGTGGGCGGAGTTCATCATCGAAGACCTGGACGGCTACCCCGGCTTCATCTCCCTAGCAGAGTCCGCCGCGCCCGATTCGTCCGCCGTGCGCTGGATGGACGCCATGCTCAACTACGCGGCAGACCGTCACTACGACCGCTTTTTGAATGTGCTGCGCGGCGGAGCTTACTGCGCCACCCACCCGTACATCCTCAACCACTTCTACCAGCAAATTCCCGGCGGCGGGCCGGCGAGTGCGCGCCCGGCAGGCAACCAACGTGCCCGTGAAGGCCGCTGGCACTTTGAATATCCGTATGACCCCATCAGCCAGGCCGTTGACCCTGGCAGGACGCTTTACGGTGGCACCGATTTGACCCCATATGGCGACCCTAACGGGCTGACAGCGATGGGCCGCATGTTCAATGAGCGCTGCGCCCAGCTTTTCGGCACCCAGGCGGTTCCCGTGGTAGGCACTGAAGGCGGCATCTGGGAGTTCCCCGCGCCCGGTGAGGGCGCAATGGCCCAGGACCTGCGCTTCCCCGCGTACACCAACAGCAGTCACGCGGAAGCAACGCTGGCCATGTTCGATTGGCTCGTGGAGTTTGCGCAGCCGTGGTTCTTCGGGGTGTGCCTGTGGAAGGAAGACGTTTACGTCGAAAAGGGACAAGCGACGCTCAACCGGCTGGCCGGGGCACCCCCGCTGATGAAATACGTGCCGCCGATTGGCGTCATGCAGGACGGCAGCACCTACATTCCGCCGGGTGAACTGCCGCCGGGGGGCTTCCCGCTGCGCGGGCCGGGGCCGATTCACGGTCAAGCAGACTTCCACATGGTGCTGATTGACGACACGCTCTCCTCGGATTGGTTCTTTGAGACGGGCCGCACCTACTGGGAGCAGTTCCGGCCCATTGTGACCACCGAAACCGACTTCTTCGAGATGATGCCCTGGGAAAAAAGCCTCGCCATTACACTGATTATCAGTTCCGTGCGCCGCTTCGAGGCGGAAGGCCTCATCCGGGAGCGGTACCCCAACGCTTACCTCGACGTGATCGTCGTGCGCGAGGAAGACACCAGCTTTGAGCAGGTCAGCCGGGTGTTCGCCGTCCGTGTGGA
>CAWUJQ010000756.1:0-1682 GCA_963922445.1 uncultured bacterium | reverse complement strand
CTGGTGCGGTAGCCGCCGTCGCCTCCGGTACCAAATACGCCTGCTGGTCAGGCGTCCACACCAGCAATGTGTCGTCGTTCCACCACTCTACATCCGCCGCCCCGCCGATCATCAGCGTGCGCTGCGTGCCATCAAAGCGCATTTTATAGAAGGCGAAGCCGTTTTCACTGTCCATGCGCGCCAGCCAAAGGTGATCGGGCGAGGTGCGACAGTTGCGAATGCACGGGACGGTTTCCGGCAGTGGATAGCGGTTGCCGCCCGCGATGTTATACACCCAGATGGCGGCCCCATCAAACGTGGTGAGGATAATACCGTCTGGTTGGAACTCGGCAGGTTTCGGCTGGATTTGCTGCGATGGGCAAACCGGATTGGGCGGCGTTTGGGCATTGCTGGGTGAAGGCATCACGAAGCACGCCAGCACAATCATCAACAGGGGTAATAAGCGCGGTACAGGTGGCATAGTTGTGTTCAAACGATGTAGGCTTTCGCGCATCAGCATACCACAATCACCTGCGGGATAACATTTTGGAACGCCCAGGCACCCAAACACGTCTACACCATAGCGCAAATAGGGGCGTAACACGCGCCCTAGCGCGAACATCGAAATTTGTTGTGAATTCGTTGGGGCTTCCTGCAACACCCCGTCAGACTATGTTATACTCGCTTCTACACATTTTTTATGGTTTGGCAACACAAGCCAAGAGGTTATCAAGCATCATGGCAAAAAGCACCCGAAAGTTGCTGTACGATGTCGCCGAGGGCACGCCGGAAAACACAACCCGGCGCGAACCCAACCCGAAGCAAAAAACGGCATCCCTCCCCACTGTTGACGGTAAAGCGCAGCAAATGCGCTCTGTAACCGGCAGCCTACAACTCGTCCGTATGGAAGCCGAAGGGGTTGAAAACAAAGACACTCGCGAAGGGGCCAAAGCGAGCCAATCTGACGAAACCCAACCCAGCGCCACCGCCCGCCCGACGGAATCCACAGCGGCGGTGCCGTCCACAAGCACCCAAAAGCCAACCATCCTCATCGTGGAAGACACCGAAGAGTTGGCCGAGGTCATCCAAGCGACCCTGGAAAATCGTGGGATGGACGTTGAATGGGTGGCCCACGGCAGCAAAGCCATTGAAAAGATTAAGGCCAACGTGCCCGACGTGCTGCTGCTCGACATCGGCCTGCCAGACATGACAGGCTGGAAGATGCTAGAGGAACTGCGCGAGTGGAAGCCTGAACCCGACGCGCTGCCGACGGTTGTTGTCATTACCGCTTATGGCGACCCGGCCAACCGCTTGATTGGCAAATTGCAAAACATTCACAGCTACCTGATTAAGCCCTTTACATCCGATGAGGTGGAAAAGGTGGTACAGGGGGCGCTAGGGCGCACGGGTTAATGTCCGGGCGCAACATCCGGCAGCGTGTGCTAGTGGCCAGCGGTCTGCTTATCGGGCTGCTGCTGGCGGTAGAGGCCACGACCTGGTTCAACGACAGCCTGACGGGTGTGTTTGAGCCGCCCGCCTTGCCCACGGTCAGCCCGGAAGGGCACAACATCGCCATTGGTGACAACCTGCGTCTTGACCGCCCGGTACAGGCGCTCTATCACGTTGAGGCACTGGCTGCCCGCGCTGGTTGGACGCCCGACCTGCACAAACAAGCTGGTGACCTGTGGCATACCCTGGGCGAT
>CAWUJQ010000755.1:0-1696 GCA_963922445.1 uncultured bacterium | reverse complement strand
ATCGCGGGCACCCCCCGGCGTGACGGCCAGCAGGTCAAACAATGCGGATTCCTTTTCGTAGACGACGGCACTGCTCACGGCCACCGCGATGTTGGCCCCACCGATAATGTTCGTGCCAAGCAGTATTAGCACCGCCAATGGGAACACCAACGGAATGGTAGCCAGGCCCAACAGCAGCAGCGCCGTCCATAGTGCAATGCGAATTGCCCGTCGCATACGCTTGCGCCTGTCAGACTGGTAAGCGCGCTGAAAAAACGGATTGGTGAAATCGGCGTTTTTGATGGGCGGCCACAGTCGGGAGAGCATCAGTTGGGGCATGTTTGGCTCCGATTGGCGCATCAGGCAGGCAGCCGCCACACCCGCAGCGACTCGGCATCACTGTACAGCCGTGACTTCAGCACATACCACGCCGCCGCGATGACCGCTTCGTTGACGACGGCAAACGCGGCAAACTGAAGCAGCCGCAACACCGTCAGTGTGACAATGTTACGCGGTAGCAGCTCAAATGACTGCCCAAACACCCCGAACATCAGCAGAAAGGCGGCCAACAGCGTAAACACCCGCAGCGTCAGGTACAACACCACCGCCCCCGTCTGCGCGCCGATGCGATCCCCGGCAAAGGTGGGCATGGCCAGCCCCACCAACACGCCCAGCGTTAACGCCTGAATGTGGTCGATGTAAAAGCCCACCATCACCAAAATCAATCCCAGGAACACCACGGGCACCTCCCACACAGACGCCCCGGTAGAAACGACAACAATGGCCTCAACCAGCAGATAGCCGATGAACACAAACGCCCCGCGAAACACCCACGTCCGCCAAGACTGCAAACGGCGGTAGGCATCGCGGCGGTGAACGGCTCCTAATCCCAGTAGCCAACTTGCCCCAAACTCGCCCAACGGCGTGACCGCCCACAGCGCAAACCGGCCCGCTTCCCGTTCCTGGCTCACAGCGGAACTACTCGTAGCGGCGGCTATAGCGCCAATCACCGTGCTGATGAGCAGTATCAGCGGCATGATGAACAAAATCGCGCCAAAAATGAGCGTACAGCTCAGCACATTATTAATGCGAAAGGCGGTACTCACACCGCGCTGGTAGAGGGGGTGATTGGCATTGGGAGGCATGGCAACAGCTTGCCATAACTGCCACAGCTTCGGTTGATAGATCATGCGTCGTTTAGCCTCAACAGGATGGCAGCATCAGTGCGGGCGTCCAGGCGACGCACCAGCAGCCACCATAACAAGCGCATCACGCCCTCTGTGATGATAGCCGTCGCCCCTAAAAGCAGCAACTCCGTGAGCAGCAGCGCCCACGGTGCATTGACGAAACGCAGCGCAACCCCGTAGCCAACCCCCGTCACCGCCACCAACATGAGCAAAACCAACCCAAACACCACGCCATAGGCCACCGTCGCCCCGACCTGCATCGCGGCCACACTTACCCGGAAGGTAGCGGCTAGCGTGCCAAACAGCACCCCCGCTTCCATACAGTAGATGTGCATCAGCGCAACCACCGTCCGGTTTATGGCAGTACACACAAAAAACAGCCCCACAAACCACGCTACCCGTATAAACTCGACCGCATCCAGCACCAGCCACCACATCAGCGGCAGCGTGACAATGCCCGCGCTCACCAGCATCACCATACTAAGCTGCACCCCGGTCAGGTCGTTAAAACGCCCCTTGCGGTGGATCAC
>CAWUJQ010000754.1:0-1710 GCA_963922445.1 uncultured bacterium | reverse complement strand
GTGAAAACAAAAGTGCCATCCCGATTCGGGGTGGCACCAAATGCAACTTCTGTTCGGAACAAGTCCTTGAAGTTGACCCCGGTAGGACTCGAACCTACAACCAATTGATTAAGAGTCAACTGCTCTGCCAATTGAGCTACGAGGCCATTACAAGTCATAATTGTAGGCGAATTCGCAGTAAGGTCAAGCATGAATTGCCCGGTAATTCCACAGACCCCTCTGCACGAATTTGCCATGAGCGGCTAAACTAATGGGGAAAGCCGCTACAATCACGAAATGGCCGACTATCTACGGTACACTCAGGAACGTCAACTTGATTAACAATGTCGCTATCCGGGAAGCGACCCCCGCTGACGCACACGCAATCCGGCAGGCCAGCCAACACATGGTTGATGAAAACCCATCCAGCCTGCTCTGTCGGCGTTTGCAGCGGGTGCCCGCGGGCACAGAAGCCGAACTCATCGAGTCCATCGGTGAAAACAGCAATGCGCTGATTGTGGTCGCGGAGGAAGTGACATCATCTGCGGTGGTTGGCCTATTGATTTGCGACAATACCGCCACAGCGTCCCGGCAGCACGTTATTCAACTGGGGATTGGCGTGCGGCAGGCTTGGTGGCGGCGCGGCGTGGATGACCATATGCTGCGACAGGCCATCGCTTGGGGTAAGCGCAACCCCACACTCCGCCGGATTGAGGTGGAGGTTTTGCGGACGGAGACGCAATTGCTGGCGTTGCTGGCGCGCATGAACTTTCGAGTGGAAGGGCGCGGGCGGGGTGCTTACTTCGTGGGTGGCCACTACGTAGATTGCTATTGGCTGTCGTTACCAATTGGCACGACGGCCCCACTGTAGGGGATGGCTGACCCTGGCGCAAACCCACCCACATCGTTATAGTCCACGCCGTTTTCGACGCACAAGAGTAACGAGGGAACAGCCCCGATGGATCGTTTGTTGAACAACCCGCTGATTAAATTTGCTGGCAACCGCCCCCGCCTGTCCGCTTGGATCGTCCTGTCGCTGGGGATGGTGATTTTGCTGGCCATCGAAGCGCGCGATGTTGGCTTGCTGGCTACTCAGTGGCTTTCATTGATTGTTGCGACGGTGTTGGTTGCCGGAGCCTGTGTGTGGATCATTAGCTGGGAAGACGACGAGCAAGACGCCGCCCTCACCACGACGAATATGGAAGCTGTCGATAAGCAGAAAACCGACGAGCCATCCGAATCCTAAGCCGCGCGTTTAACCCTCGGCAACACGCGCTTCACAGACCGCCTTCAAGTTGTCCATGTCCGCTTCGAGCGCTTGTTTGGTGCTGCCGCTCATCAAAGCGCCAAGCGGGGACATCAGCTTGGCGACGAGTGTTTTGGGTGCGCCAGCAAAATCCATCTGCACGAGTGTGCCACCGTCTCTTTCTACAAACGTATAGGTGCTGTGATAGTCCATGCCGTGAGACGACGCGAGGACTTCGTAGCCTTGGTTCGGATGGAAGGTGCTGATTTCCATTTCTTCCGTGGCCTGCTGCCCAAACATCACTCGTGTTTCGCGCCAGCATGTTCCCTGGCCCTCAGTGACGTCGGACAAAATTTCGACCGCTTGAATGCCGTCAACGTGTTGCGGCAGCGCCGCAATATCGGAAAAGATGGCGAACGTGACGTGAATCGGTGCGTTGATGTGTTTGGAAACGGAAATCTTCATGAGTTCCCTCTGGCGTGTTG
>CAWUJQ010000753.1:0-1729 GCA_963922445.1 uncultured bacterium | reverse complement strand
TCCAGAGACCTGCTTGAACCAATCCCGATACATCAGGCGGGGTTGTATCACCAGAACCGAGCAATGAGGGACGCTCATCCGGGCCAAGATGCTGTTCTAACTCGCGTAGGCGCAGCACCAGATAAATCGGCCAGTAGCGATAGGTACGCCTCGCGTGATCGCGTAGCTCGTCAAGGCTCGCCATCTAGGTTGACCCGAACCGCTGAAGCTCGTGAGACGAGGGTCTGAAATGGAGGTAAACCGGAGTGCCCTGGTCATCGAACACAAAATGCCCACGTTTCAGATTACGGATAATATCCAGATGTTGGGCGTGGAAGTGTGAGAACGCATCGTCGTCAAATGCCTGCATTCCCGTGCGCTGGTTGAAGATCACACGGATGGGACTGTTCTCGAACAGTAGTCGTGCCTTATCTGCCAGGAACACGGTCATGTTCTGATCGATTGAAATGACCTTTTTACGGCGTGTGCGGAAGGTCTTGACCGCCTCGATCAGAAAGTCCAGCAGTGACGGATGACGCATCAGGCGATAGACCTCATCGACCGCGATCACACGCGGTGTCTCGTCCACCAGGCTATCGCGGCGGATGGCGGTCAGCACCTGCGTGTAGGCGACCGCCAGCAGTTCGGGGTCACTGCTCATCTCGTGGAAGCTGAACACACGCGGCTGCCGCTTTCCGGTTGCCGATAGATCGAGCGATGTTCGCCCGTTGATGAACTCACTGTACGGACCGTTACCCGTACATAGTCCACCAATCTCACCTGCTAGACCGGTTGCTAGCTCGCGGTGGGTACGGTTGCCGCGATCCACCACCGACGGCAGTAGTGCCACCAAATCTTCGATAATCGGCGTCTGCGCGGGGTCTGCAAGTCGTTCAATGCCGCCGCACTCCCGATAGAGGGTTTCCACTGCTCGACCGAGCAGCGCCTTCTCCAGATTGCCGCGCTGGTCGCCGCCGAACTGCCGATGCAGAAGGGTTTCAACGATGCGGATGACGTGCGTCACCTGGTCGATCAGGCGCGGATACATGACATCCAGCGGATTAAGCGATGTGGCACGGGGCGAGATCGAGTACCACGGCAGATTGAGCGCCCCCGCGACCACCTTGCCGTGTCCCATCGGTTCGAGTAAATCGAAGCCGACTCCGTTCTCAACGTACTCACGCGACAGGTAACAATTGAGTGCGAACGTCTTGCCGGAGCCGGTCTGTCCGACCCATAGTTCATGGGTGGCTTCCTTATTCTTTTTCCAACTGTCGAAGAATACGGGATAGCGCGTGCCGAGTGCCTCGCCGCGCATCACGCCGGACAGACCGCCGAGCTTGCGGTAACCGAGCGGCGCAAAAAACAACGCCAGTTCTGAAGAAACAACATGCCACGGCTTCTGGTGAACGTTAATGTGTTTCGAGGATGTGCTGCTGAAGAACTTGACCGCCTCAACCTGACCGCCGCCGGGTTCGGGACGCAGGGACACCCACGGCTTGACCGCCTCAATGACCGACGCGACGTTCTTCTGGAGTTCGGCGCGGGTTTCACCCTCCACACACAGCACTACCTGCGCCTCGTGCATGGCATCGCCGCTGTTGAGCTGCTGGAGCGAAATCTCACAGTCCACCAGCCGCTTCTGGGCGCGGCTGTCCGGGGCGAACTTGCCCGCGACACTGGCACGATACGCGACAATCATGCCCTCGACCTGCGTGATCGCATCGTTCCGATTGTACGTTTTGGGAAT
>CAWUJQ010000752.1:0-1738 GCA_963922445.1 uncultured bacterium | reverse complement strand
AAGCGCCTAAAAAGCGTGGGGCAGGCGCAGGATGTTCGTGTGATTGATGCACGTCAACCCGCGCTATGATAGGGCTACATCTGACACGACAAGGAGCCAACCCCACCATGCCCTATTCCCGCCGCCGTTTTTTACAGACTGCCGCTGTGCTGAGTGCCGCTTCGCTGCTGCCGCGTGCGCCGCGCCTATTCGCTGCGGATACCGAGCCAGCCAACGCCGTTGATGCCTTCCTTACAGCGATGGAAACACCCTACGACGCCCCCCTCAATGACCACTTCCTGCGGGTGATGGGTAATGGCAACGTGGGCCTGCTGCTGTTCGATGTGAACACACCGCGCCTGATTACCGCCCTCAACCCGGAAAATCCGCTGCCGGTAGCGAGTGCGTTTAAGGGGCCGCTGCTGATGTACTTCCTGGATGTGGTTGACCCGGCGGTGTGGAGTACGGTGCCCGTTTCGGCGTGGGGGGCGGTGGCTGCGTCCGAG
The DNA here is from genome assembly GCA_963922445.1 of uncultured bacterium. GTDB lineage: Bacteria > Chloroflexota > Anaerolineae > Aggregatilineales > Phototrophicaceae > DAOTTY01. The sequence goes on along the minus strand of CAWUJQ010000752.1, from coordinate 1,253 downwards.
GTGCCGGAAGACGCCCGCACCGATTGGGAGCGCTACAACCCGATACTGCGTTCGCTCTACCAGACGATTGTGTTTAGCGACAACTTCACGACGGGTGCCGTGCTGTCCTATGCTGCTGCTGCCCAAAATCGCGGCGATGCCGTCGTCGCGTTTAACGACTGGGCACGCGATACCGTCGGGATGTCACAGCTAAGCGGCTTGAGCGCATGGCGTGACGGCGTGGCTGCGGATATGACTCACGCCGATGAGCGCTACTTAGGGCGGGGTACGACTGTCGCGGGGCAGGTGTTCACGTATGACAACATGATGACCCCGCGTGACCTGGGCCTGTTCTATATGTGGATGCTCACACACGCAGACGCCGATGCCCAACGCGTGGCCAAAGACTTGCTCAGCACCGTGCATAACGACCGGGGCGCGAACCTCGAACGGCTGGCGATGGCCCATGATGGCAAGTCGTACAGCAAAAACGGCTCTCTAGATACAGACGGCGGCTATGTCGTGACGGATGCGGGCCTAATTGACCTGCCCGGCGGCGAGTTGTATCTGCTGGTGTTGGTGTCACTCGGCGCACCCACCGTGATTCCGACCGTATTCGAGGAACTAAGCAGCACGCTCAACGGCAAATATAATGAAGCGTTCCACAATCGGCATCACCGCGCCATCACCAATGAGGAACTGCTGGCCACCTACCGCGAACACCTGCAAGTCGCCTATACCGAACAGTCCGACCGGGTGAGCGGGCTGTATCGCTATGGCTTCATCATGCCGGAGGGCGTTAACGTCTATCTAGAGCCGCACGAGGACGCCAAGCTGCACAATCCCATTATTAAGTCCACGCGCTTTGGGGTTCACCTGCTGATGCAGGGCGCGCTCGTGCGTTACGTGGAACACAACCGCCGTTGGGTTGAGCTGATGCCCGACAACGACTTCGACAATGTGCGGTCGCGGTTGGGCGTGCGCACGTTCGTCAAGAAAGAGGATGTGTGGCCGATTTCACTGGACTACGCCGCCCCGATTAACTACCTCAACGACCCTGACGCCACCCCGCAGGACAAGCTCATCATTATTGACCTGGTGGCACGCGAGTTGTGGGCCATCGAAGGGGATGTGCCCGTCATGCGTGTGCCGATTGTGCTCAACCCGGACTTTACGCCGCGTGGCGTGCAGGTGATTACCAGCAAGTGGCTGGCCCGCAGTATGCAGCCGTGGGCACCAGGCGTGCCATTTACCGCCTTCTTCGGCAGTGAGGG
>CAWUJQ010000751.1:0-1746 GCA_963922445.1 uncultured bacterium | reverse complement strand
ACTCCTCTATCCTTCACGCTTACATGCTGACTTTATTCTCGACTCGTTCCTAAGCGAAACGGGCACATCCACAACCGCGTTTGGCTTCACTGGCGAACAGACCGACGCCAGCGGCCTGCAATACCTCCGCGCCCGCTACTACAACCCGGACTCCGGCATTTTCCTCGGCAAAGACCCCGTATGGGGCTTGAGTGGTGTCGGCATGTCCATGAACGGGTACAGCTATGTCCACGGCAACCCGGTGAATATGACTGATCCGTCAGGGTTGTGCGCTGATTGGAACGTGGAGTGTAAACGTCTGGCTCGGCAGTTGCATAGTCGGTTTGGTGGTAATCTGGAAGACTGGTACGCCCAGCCACACGATCAGTTGATGCGAGTATCGATTGGTTATCATTGGCTCGGTGCATCTGATTTTCTACGGAAGGGGTTTGAGGATTCATCCGTCATTCCTAACGCTGCTGACGTAGATAAAGAGGCTACCTACCAAGCATTATGGGAGTACACTGGGGATAATTGGGAAAGTGGCAACTATAGTGAAGCTGCACTGGGCGCTGCTGGGTTATGTATCACTTGGCGGGGTGAGGAATCACAACAAGTCCCCTTCATTATTGCAAGCACAGCAACATTGGGGAGCCTATCGCAGGCAGGGACGGGAACCGCCGCCGGAACGGGGGCAGCCGTTAGTGGTTGTAATTGTGCTGCGGGCATCGGGGGGAGTGTTGTTGGCGGAGCCACGATTGGCTACGGGTTCTCTGACTACTGGATGGAGGCCACCGAGATCATGGATCATATCATGTTCTCGGATACGGGCGGCGGTGGCAGCCCAGGCGGTTCAGGTGGAACAAGCCCAGGTGGTAGCAGCCCAGGAAGCCCCAATCCTAAATGGGGACTCGATGAGGATGACATACAGATAGATTCGAATTTGACCAGCGATGAAATTGAACAAGCGTTAGACGAAATGGAAAAACTGATTACTGTAGATAATCCTGCCATTCACTATCCGAGAGTGAACCCCAATGGCAATGTACAGCCGATCAATGTCACCAATGGCGTATGGCATCGGCAAAAAGTTGTGGGCAGTGATTGGAGAAATATCTTTCACATTGATCGACAAAACCAGAAAATTGAGTGGATTGCGATCCTCAAGCGCAACTCCAACACTTACGAAGGAACGGTAAGGCAATTCTTCAGAGAATGGGAAGGATAAATTACTTGAGCAAGAAGACGTATTCGCTAAATCAAGATCAATTTAATTTCTTGAAAAACCAAGAGGAGGTTATTGTCACCATCGAGATTGAGCGCATCAAAGGCAACACCGCACCTCTACACCAATTTATCCGGAACGAGGATTTTCAGATATTGTTCGGTGGTATGGGATGGGATGATATAATTGACCGCTACATTGACACCCCTGGATATGACGCTACGTTACTAAATGAGGCTCTTGAGCAAGTTAGAGACGAAGAGGTTCAGTTTCACGAACGAAAGGCAGGCCAAGACGCATCAAACACCTCTGATGTTACTGAGGGTTACTTTGGGAAAGACAAGTTAGACGAGATTCGAAGTAAAAGGAGTCAGAGCTAATATATAATAGGTGGACTAAGAGTGCGTGCCACCACCACGACGGCCTCGGCTCCGTCCGCCTGCAAACGGACACCTCCGCCGCCAGCGGTTACGCCGCGAGCTATGATCCCTACGGTGGGGTGCTGAGCGAAACGGGCACATCCACAACCGCGTTTGGCTTCA
>CAWUJQ010000750.1:0-1750 GCA_963922445.1 uncultured bacterium | reverse complement strand
CGTCACCATCCAGGACGTGCAGCGCACACAACAGCGCCGCTGCAAACACATCGCCCGCGCCTGTGGGCTGCGTGACCGTGACCTGAGGCGTTGCGTACTCGGACGGCGTGCCGTGATCGTAGTACGTGCCACCATTTTCTGCCCGCGTCAGCACAAAGTTGTTAGCTGCCGCTGCATATTCCTGCTCAAGTTCGGGGGCCAACACAATATCCTCTTCACTCAGGACGAGCCAGTCCAGCGCGCTGAGGGCAGCCCGGTCATACCAGCGCTTAAACCGTACCAGCCCGTCGTCCTCCCACTGGCGCAGCAAACCCTGCGCCGTCAGCATCGTGATTGACGCGTCAAATGGTGGCAACATGTCCGCCAGGTCAATTTCGCCGGTGAGCGGCCCAAAATGCACCAGGGGCGCATCGCGCCATGCGTCCGGGGTGTGGTCATAGCGCAGCTTAGCGGCCACGCCACGAATGTACTGCTGGCGGCCAGCGCCGGGTGGGTAGATATTCTCAAACGTGGAGGTTTGCAAAGCGGGTACCACCACCACTTCGCCCACATACGGGTAAAGCTCATTGAGCAGTACCTCACCCGCGCCCACACTGGTCACAATGCCTACCTTCAGCCCAAAGGCGGTCGCCGTGCGCGCCGCATAAGACACCGTGCCGCCCAGCTTGCGCCCGTTGGGGGTTAGGTCAGCCGTCATATGACCTATCAGTAAGTAGTCTGGCTGAAAGGTCGTCATCAGGCGCTGTCACCGTTCTTCGGAACAATCGTTACCCGGCGACCATTGCCCTGGCCCTTGCTCTCTGTTTCCACATCATCACGCCCGCGCAGCACCATATGGATGATGCGCCGCTCGTGGGGTGGCATTGGCTCCATGTTGACCACGCGCTCCGTTTGCACGGCTTGGTCGGCCATGCGGTGGGCCAGTTTCTCTAGTTTATCGGAGCGGCTGTCCCGGTAACCGTTCACATCAATGATGATGTTAGCCCGGTTCTCCGTTTGCTTGCTGACGATGAGCCGGGTGAGGTACTGCAACGCGCTGAGTGTTTCGCCCCGCTTGCCAACCAAATCAGAGATGCGGTCACCGTCGCCTTCGATGTTCAGAATCCAGGGCGGGCCGCCTTCTTCATCACGGTCAGAAGGTGGCGCTTGGAATACAGCAACCGTGGCGTCAATTTCCATCAGGCCCAGCACCTCGTGAATCACCTGATCGGCAATTTCAAACTCTGGCACATCCTGCGGGAAGACAATCGGCGGCGTGTCTACCGTCACCGTATGACTTTCCTCGTCACGGCTGCGCTTGTTCGGCTTCGTGCGCGACGGCGATTGGCGTGCTTCCGGTTCGGGGCTTATCTCAGTGTCACGCTCACGGCGGGGCTTGTATTCCGGGTAACGCTCGGCTGGCGGCGTGTAGTCCAACTTCTCGTCACGGCGGCGTTCAGCAGGCGGCACGTATGACGATGCTACCTCCTCCACATCATCGAAGGTGCCATCATCGTTGAAGAAGTCGTCGTAGAAGTCGTCATCTTCGGGTGCCGCTGGAACCACTGCTGCAACCTCGTCTACGCGCCCGTCCTCCTCATCAGCAAAGGCGTCATCATCATCGCCATAGTCAAAGGCATCAGCGTCACCCTCATCAAGCGCATCCTCATCATCATCGCTATAGTCAAATGCGTCGATGTCATCCTCATCCGCCGCTGCGACTGGCTCAGGTTCGGGTTCCGGCTCATGGACGGGGGCGGGTTCCGGTTGG
>CAWUJQ010000749.1:0-1760 GCA_963922445.1 uncultured bacterium | reverse complement strand
ATGTGCAGTGGGTCGCCCCGATCAGATGAGTGGCCATCGTGTGCGGCTAAGACCGGGTGGGCGAGGGGGTATCGGTGGCGGGCGCGCCGTTGCGCGCCCCATAGCTGTCAACTTAAGAAAATCTTGACTTACCTTTCGGGGCTTTGCCCCGAACCCCACGCACTTTTTCCAGAAAAAGCGCGGCAAAAAGCGGCCTTTTCTTTTGGACAGATATAAAGACATGGGGTACAGGGGTGTAAACCCTGTCGGGAGCGCGAGGGCAGCGCCCTCGTGGCCCTTAACTTGACAGGCATGGTGACCACACCGGGGCACCCCTACGCGGTGGGTCGCCAGATTGAACCCGTATCGCGGGTATGGGGTGCCGTTCTATGACGTGGAGTGGGCCGACAAGGACGTCGGCCCGGTGCTGAGGAGAGTGACTCGAGACTACTCAGTAGCGGCAGCCGCAGCAGACCCGCGCCATGCCAGCGGTACCGCAAAGCTCTGCGTCACGACCTCGCCGTTTTCCACAACCGCACCCTCATACAGGACAGTCGTCGCACTCATTTCCACGTCGATAGCGACCGTGTTGAGGAAGGGCGGCTCGTTCGGGTCTTCCAGGAATTCCCAGTCGCCAATAACGATCTCGCTGCCATCAGGTGATACCACGAGGTTGTTGTTATAGCGCCCGCGCTCCACACGGAAGTCGCTGCCGTCACTCAGGTTGATAGCGACGATAGAGTTTTCCGTCTTATCATCGCCGCCCACTACGGCGAACAAACGGCTGCTGTCTGCAGTGAACTCCATCGCGCTGACGGTATCACCGGGGCTGCCTGCACTCAAGGTGATGGGCGGCACACCCAGGTCCAGCATATCGAAGACGAGCAGCGCGTTTTCTGCATTCGGGGTGGTTTGCACAATGGCCAACCAACGCCCGTCCTGGCTGACTTCTGGCGTAGCGTTAGCCGGGGTGGTGTTCGCGGGCAGCACCAACTGACGCTCCACAATTTGCTGTGTGGTCAGGTCGGCGGCATCTACACGGAACAGGCCAGACGTATTCGCGGTGACGCCATCGGGCACGGTAAACAGGAAGCCGCTGCCGTCAGGCGCAGCGAAGATGGCGTTGGTACGCGCAAATGACTGGTAACCGCCCACAACTTCCTCACTGGCGGCACGGGTTGCGCTGCGGTCAGCCACGTTGACGGTGTAAAGCTGCCAGGTGTTAATCCCGGTGCGGTCGCAGCGCTGCCCCAGGATGAGCGACAGGTTGCCGTCTGGCAGGATGTTTACCGCGCCGCTGGTGAAGCGACACTGGCCGGTTTCGTCGCTGCTATCGGGACGCAACGTGGCCACCTCGCGGTCACTCTCACCATTCCAGATTTGCACCGCGACTTCGTCAGCCTGGCCCTGGTCGTTGGTGAAGAAGTTCAAAAAGGCCACATTTTCGTTGCCGATGTCAAACCCGGTCACGCTTTCCGTGGAGAAAACCTCTGTGCCGCCAGCGGCGTCGTACACACGCAGGAAGCCGTCGGCAAAGCTGCTCTGGCCTGCGTCTGGCTCATAGTCAATGAAGGCAAAGCGGCTGCTATCTGGCGAGAAGTCGAACGTTCCCCCGCCTAGGCACACCGAGCGAATGGCCGACTCAATTTCGACAGGCTGGCCCTGCTGGTTCATGTAGTAGAGCGCGCCTTCATCGCCGCCCACATAAAAGACAAAGTACTGGCTGTTGGGGCTAACCGCGCTCTCGCCGCAGGCCACCACGCGGGCGGTGCCGTCTGGCA
>CAWUJQ010000748.1:0-1772 GCA_963922445.1 uncultured bacterium | reverse complement strand
ATGTGGATACCGGGGCCAATGGCGGGTGACGGCGTGTTCTTCCATGAAGTAGACCCGGCGGAATCGGCAAAGACGCGCCAGCTTGCAACTGATATGATCTTCGGCGGGTAACTACTCAGGTAGGGATTAGAGACGAAAGCGGATATACTCAGGGAATGGGAAAGAAACCGAACCTGCTGGAAACCGCCACCCGTGAAACGCTGATTGCGTTAATCGAATCACAAGCTGAACAAAATCGACTGCTGAAGGCACAGGTAGTGGAGCTGCAGGCACGTGTGGAGAAGCTTGAACATCGCCTCAACAAAAACAGCAGCAATAGCAGCAAACCACCGAGCAGCGACGGGCTGAAGAAGCCCAAACCGAAAAGCCGTCGTGAAAAAGGCAAGCGCCAATCGGGCGGTCAACCGGGCCACAGCGGGGAGACACTGAAAATGGTGGCGCAGCCCGATGCGGTGGTGACGCATGGGCATACCCTGTGTCCGCATTGTAACCATGACACCACCTCAGACCGGTTGGAACGCATTGTAAAACGGCAGGTGTTCGACCTGCCGCCGATGCAAATGCAGGTGACCGAACATCAGGCAGAGGTGAAGGTGTGTCCATGCTGCCATCAGCGGAGTCGGGCCGCGTTTCCAGAGCCTGTGAAAGCCCCGACCCAATACGGCCCCAACGTGCTGGCTCATGCGGCGTATCTGAACAGCTACCATCTGATTCCGGTGGCAGGGGTGCGAGAATGGTTTGCCGATTGTACGGGTCAGGCGGTCAGCGAAGGCACGATCGAACGGGCACTGAAGCAATTTGCGGATGCCGTTGCCCCGTCATTGGATGTGATTTACCAGGGACTGACGCAAGCGGATGTCGTGCATTACGATGAGACGGGTTTCCGGGTCAACACCGGATTGAGGTGGCTGCATACGGCCTGCACCGAGCATGTGAGTTACTACAGCGTGCATCTGAAACGGGGCAGTGAGGCGATGTTGGACATTGGGGTACTACCAAACAGTCGCGGGTGGGCGGTACATGATGGGTTGAAGAGCTATTTCAGCTTCGAGACGGTGCGCCATGCGCTGTGCAACGCGCACCATCTGCGTGAACTTCAGTTTGCTCATGAGCAGTATCAAGCAGATTGGGCCAAACAGATGCAAAAGCTATTGCTCAAGATGAAAACACATGACGATGAGCAAACACTGACCCGGAAACGGATACGCAAACTGGAAGCTGAATATGATGCCCTGATCCGACAAGGATTCGAGGTGTTTCCCATACAACCCCGTCCACCGGATCACAAGGGACGCTTCGCTCAGCACCCGGTGACCAATTTGCTCATTCGGCTACGCGACCATCGTGAGGCAGTCTTAGCATTCCTACATCATCCTGAAGTGCCATTTGACAACAATCTTGCCGAACGCGACTTGCGGATGATGAAGGTCAAGCAGAAAATCTCCGGCTGTTTCCGTACCTGGGCGGGGGCAGAGGTTTTCGCTGCCGTGCGCAGTTATCTGGCTACCGCTCGTAAGCAAGGGGTGTCGATGCTGCACGCCGCTTGCCTGGCTTTTGCTGGTAAACCCTTTATTCCTGCTATACCTGAGTAGTTACACAGGTTGGCCATAGTGTTCCGTGATGCGTTAACGTACTATTGTGGCAAAGTTTATCAATGAGCTGACAGGAAACAACCATGGCAGAGATCAAAACCATTAACGTGACCGAGTACCCCGCACAGGTGCCGGAAGAACACGTGCTGATTGACGTGCGTGAACCACATGAGTACGAAG
>CAWUJQ010000747.1:0-1787 GCA_963922445.1 uncultured bacterium | reverse complement strand
AGGGCCGGTTCCTGGACAGGCCAGCGCCGCACCACCTTGACGCCGGCCATAGCCCGCAGGGTGTTGGTCAGTTGGTGCTGCTGACGGGCGAACTCAGCCGTGTGGCGTGGCCCCGGTTTGGGCAGGACTGCCAATGCCCCCGCCTCCAATGCGCGGAAGGACAGGTCAATGTCACGGTCTACCAAACCCGAAACCACCACAACCGGCCTGGGATTGGTTTGCATCAGGTGGCGGGTCGCGCTCAGGCCGTCCATGTTGGGCATCTGCACATCCATAGACACCACATCCGGCTGCAATTGATCCGCCAATTGCAGAACTTGCTCGCCGTCTTTGGCGATGCCTGCAACCGATAGCCCCGGCGCAGCGTCAATAATGCTGGCCAGGTAATGGCGAATGGTGGGGCTGTCGTCCGCTATCAGTACACGGGTGGAATGGAAAGTCATGGTTAATGCACACGTGATTTGGTGTTAGTTCGGATTCATAGTATACCGTATTTGACGGCATGGGCAGCAATATTTTGTAATGTTTGTGTTGTTGCCCTTCACATTTAACAGTTTGGTGAGTTGGGTTTGAGTTTTTTAACCTGATTCGCTGACGTCAACCCTTTCGGCTAAAATGACAAACATCATGTCATCAACCCGGCAAAGTCGCCAGTCAAACCACTTGAACCGTATTGACGCCATCCTCAAAGCCTATGTCACGCTCCGCAAGCAGGGCAGCCCCTCACGGCAAGCCCTTGAAACGCTGCGCCCGCAAATTGAGCATCTACAGCCGGACGGTAAAGGGCGCATTGTGGCGGGCGTGCGCTACTTTGAAAAGTACTACAACCGCAACGGCAGCGGTCAGCCGCGCATCACGGTAGAAATGCCCAACCGCCCGCCGCCGCAGGTGTCACGGCAAGTGCATACCCGCCGCCTTAGCCGTGGCGGTGGCTCCCGTGATGACCTGTTCAAGCCCAACACCACGCTCGTGCTGCGCTTCCCCCGTCAAAGCGAATTCATTGAGCTGCACCCACAAAACCACGACCGCAGCCTCGTCTTCGGGCGCTACGATGAAGCCGACGGCGTCATCCCCGATGTTGACCTGGGTGAATTCAACGGCGCGGCGTTGGGCGTTTCGCGTTTGCATATGTCCCTGGCCTACGACGAACGCCACGGACGCCTTGTTATCAAGGATATGGGCAGCGCTAACGGCATTCAGGTCAATGGGCAGCCCCTCGCCCCGTATGAATCCTACGTGCTGCACACGGGCGACTACCTGGAACTGGGTGGGTTACTCGTACAGGTCATTTACGCGCATAACAAATAACATGACATTGGTCATATTGCGACTATCGTACACTGTGGTAATCTAACGCGAATTATTAACCGAACGAGTATTAGATGCCGCGACTCGCCCTGGCCCTGGCCACGCTGACCTTGCTCGTTGCCGCTGGCCTACGCATCAGTCAACTGCACCACCTGCCCCCTGGCCCCCACTACGACGAAGCCGCCAACCTCATCATTGCCCGGACGGTTGCGTTCGGCGGTGCGCGCTACTTCCCGATGGTGGAAAATTACCAGGGGCGTGAGGTGCTGTACTACTACCTGAGCGCTCCGCTGCTCTGGCTCGTCCAGGACAGCCGCTTTGCGCTGCAACTGGTGGGCGTGTTCAGCAACCTGATCGCTGTAGCAACGGCGGTCACACTGGGGCGGTTGATGTTTGGCGGGCGGCGCGGTGTGATTATCGGGCTGGCAGCGGGCATCGCTGCGGCGGTGTCTCTGCCGCAAGTGCTGCTGGCACGGCAG
>CAWUJQ010000746.1:0-1804 GCA_963922445.1 uncultured bacterium | reverse complement strand
ACTCAAAGCAGCGCGGCATTTGGCAGACGCCGGGCACGACGTTACCGTGCTGGAAGCACGTGAGCGCGTGGGCGGGCGTGTGTTCACCCGGCGCGATTTGGTCGAGGGCGCGGCGATTGAAATGGGCGCAGAGTATTTGCACGGCGAGAAGGTGCCCCAGTGGGCCATCGTCAAAAAGCTGGGCCTGCGCACAGTGGAGTGGCCGAAGCAGGATGATAGTTTGGTGCGCATGGAAGATGACCGCTTGCTCACCATGCGCGAAGCCCGTGCGATTGACCCTGAATTTGACCTTACCCGCACCTGGAACCTGCCAGATGTGGACGTGCATCAATCCGACGAAGACCTGTATTACTACCTGGCACGGGTGGGGTTCACGCCGCAGCAAATGCGCTACGCCCGCCGCAGCTTCGTGAACTCCGTCGGTGAAGGGATTCATCACATTAGCGCGGCGGCAGCCCTCCAGGAAATGCAAGACAATACCTTCGGCCACCAGGACTGGCGCATTTTGGACGGCTATGACCATGTGCCCAAGTACCTGGCACAGGGGCTAGACGTGCGCCTGAATGCGGTTGCGACTCACGTCAAATGGCAGGCGGGGCAGGTACAAGTGACAACCCAAACGGGAGAAACGTTTACCGGGGAACGGGTTGTGGTCGCGGTGCCCACGGGCGTGCTAAACAACGACGCGATTCACTTTGACCCACCCCTGCCCGAAGACAAGGTTGAGGCGCTACGCACCCTGCCAATGGGGCCGGGACTGAAGCTCGTTTATGTGTTTGAGCGGCCCATTGTGCCAGAGCATATTGCCGCCCTTTACAGCAGGCACGTCCCGCCCATGTGGTGGCTGCCCACCTACCGCCAACCGGATGCCAAGCAGTTTGCCGTTACCGCCTTTGTCACTGGTGAGTGGGCACGCCAGCTCTTCCAGTTTGGTGAAGAAGGAATGCGCATCAAGGGGTTGGCTACGCTACGCACCGAACTCGGTAAAGACGCCGTGCCCGACCCGGTTAAAGTCCACATCCAAAATTGGTCTGATGACCCGTTTGCGCGGGGCGTGTACAGTGTAGTTCGTCCCGGCGGCGTGAACTGCCGGGCACAACTGGCCCGCCCCGTGGCCGATACGCTGTACTGGGCCGGCGAAGCCACAGCTCCCGTCCCCTTTGCGGCGACGGTACACGGCGCGTATCTATCCGGTGAGCGGGCCGCCAAAGAAATCATCACACATATTGAGGCAGCTACATGACAGCAGGGGTATTGGCGGTGGTATATGGCATCTTCGCCGCGTTGAGTTGGGGTACAGGCGACTTCAGCGGTGGGTTGGCCACAAGGCGCGGCACCGTCTATCAGGTGATTGTGGTGGGGCAGGCGGTTGGCATCCTCGTGATTGCGGGGCTGGCCTTTGCCCTGGGTGAGCCTGTGCCACCACCTAACGTGTTACTGCTAGGCGCGCTGACGGGCATTGCCGGGGCGTTTGGGCTAGGCTTGTTGTATCAGGCGTTGGCCGTGGGGCGCATGGGGGTGGTGGCCCCGGTCACGTCGATTGTAGCGGGCGTGATTCCGGTGCTGGTGGGCCTGTTCACCGCTGGCATTCCAGATTGGCTGACGATTCTCGGCTTTGGGCTGGCGCTGGTGGCCGTCTGGTGGATTTCGGCTACAGGCACGGTCAGCACCATTCAGCTAAGCGAGTTGGGGCTGCCCGTGGCGGCGGGCTTGGCGATTGGTGTGTTTTCTGTGGTATTGGCCGCTGCCACTGCGGAAACGCTTGGTTGGCCGCTGCTGGCCGCTCGCGTCACGTCAACAACCG
>CAWUJQ010000745.1:0-1812 GCA_963922445.1 uncultured bacterium | reverse complement strand
TCATCCGGCAGTGGGTCAAGAAAGGGACTCCGTGCGAGATCAAAACACCCACGCCGCCCATGCCCGTAGTAGTCATCTCGCCCCGCATCCAGTATCAGCGGATGGGTGGCAGAGCGGTAGTACATAATATCCTGTGGATGGTCATCCACATGCCCCGGACGCTCGCGGGAGGCGTTCGGCGCACAGTCCGGCACGCATCCCAGCGCGTGCAGCAACTCGTGAAGCATGACAAACTCCCAGTAACCGGGATGGTTTGCATCGGACGTGAACAGATTTCCCGGACACAGTTCGCCTTGCAGGTAAACCGTTCCAATAGCCTTCATCATGCTGCCATCACCACAGATGGTATTGGGACCATCATAGTAGACCGCGTAAATCTTGTTGGGCTGGTTAAACCCAAGCGACTGTAGTTCCTCGTGGATGCGGTGGGTGTTCTCGCGTATCTCAGCAGCAGTTGAGGTGAGGCACACAAAGATCACATCGGGGTGTCCGTTGTAGGTGTCAATTCGCAGACGAAAACCGCCTGTCTGCTCAGCAAACCAGTGGTTCCACGCCGTGATTGACGTTGCCAGCGTGCCGTTCACATCTAGATAATGATCTGTCCCATCAGCAGGAAGTACATACAGCGGTTGAATCTGAAAACCATTCTGCTCATCGGGGCGATCTACCCGGGTGCGTTCAATCTTTGAGATCCGGACTGTGTGTGGTGCCTCACTTGCGATGGCACGTGCTAGAAACTGCCCGCTATTCGCCCCGACCACGACCCACGCGTGAGTCGCCCACGTTGAGACCCGCCACGTTTCTGCAATGGCTAACGTGCGGTAATGCTGGAGCTGTCCATCATAGTCGATCCAGTAAATTTCCCCGGGTTCGTCCGCGTCGTTTACGAACGTCAACGTTGTGGCAACATCACCCCGTTGCGAGCGACTTTCCAGTTCGTATTGGATCGGCCTGGAGGGCATGTTGTGTGCTCCTTTTAATCTGTCGTTACTGTGAACTTTATCATGCAGCATCAATCAGTGTATTGACTCACGCCCGCCGTCAGCAACGGCATAATCTGGTCGGCAAGTTGCTCAATGGACTCATCAGGATATCCGTGTTGCCCCCAGAGCGCGACTGCCCCGAAGATCGTCCCCGCAGTAAATATCGTCAGTGTTCTTGCTTCAGTCTGTGCAATGTTCAGATCGCCTGTCCATGCGAGCACCACATTAAAGATACAATTCTGCATTTCTGTCATGATGAGCGGAATCAGTTCATCAACCGATGTTGGCTTGCACTCACTTGATATTTTCGCCATCAAGCTGCCACTGATAAGGATCAATCTGTAAAGATTGGCGTGTGTGAAACCTGTTGCGCCGCCAAGCCCTGCTGCGAGATCGTGCTGCATACGATACCTGATAGCCGTACTGAAGAGATCGTACTTGTCTGTGAAGTGGGCGTAAAAGGTCGAACGATTCACCATTGCCTCCTGCGTGATATCGCGCACGGAGATTTTCTGAAATGGCTTATCTTTCATCAGCCTGAGCAGTGCCTCAATAAGATACTTTCGTGACCGCTTTATCCTCAGGTCAACTGATTTTGTAGCGACGTTTTCCGACATTTTTGCGTTCCTGTTGGTTATCTAACAGATTGGGATTCTTGTTGGTTGCCCTGGATAAAACCAACAGATACAGTTTAACAGACTATATCTAGTTAACCAACATTTGTCTGTTTAAAGCGTCAAATGGAGACAATGGCCTACACGGTCTCACAAATTATCGGTGACATGTGTGAGAAGGTAACAAGGATGTTCAATCTACAAATCATTACCGT
>CAWUJQ010000744.1:0-1816 GCA_963922445.1 uncultured bacterium | reverse complement strand
GCACGCTCAAGCCGTTTGTCTACGCCGCCGCCATGAACCCCGACCGCCCTAACCCGTGGACAGCCACCACCCTGCTCATTGACGTGCGCACGCCGTTCGTCACGCGCCGCCTGGAAAGCTATGTGCCCGCCAACTTCGACCTGCAAGAGCACGGCCCCGTCCGTGTGCGGGAAGCACTTGGCTCGTCGTATAACATCCCGGCGGTGCTGGCTGTGGAGGAAGTCGGGGTGGGGCCGTTTATCCAATTCATGACCGAGTTTGGCGTCACATCGCTGGCGCAAAACACAGACGTGGACCTATCCGTGACGCTGGGCGGCGGTGAGGTGCGCCTACTCAACCTGACGGCGGCCTATGGCGCGCTGGCTAACGGCGGCACCCGCGTGGAACCCACACTCATCCAAAGCGTGACCACCGCCAACGGCGACGTGCTGTACGAGCATCGGCCACAGGTGGGCACACGCGTGCTAGACGAGCGCGTAGCGTACATCGTCACGGATATGCTAAGTGATGACGGCGCACGGATGCCCGGCTTTGGCGCGAACAGCATCTTGAACATTGGGCGTCCAGCCGCTGCCAAGACGGGCACCACCACCGACTTCCGTGACAACTGGGTGATGGGCTACACCCCGGAACTGGTGGTGGGCGTGTGGGTGGGCAACGCGGACTACACGCCCATGATTGACGTAACCGGACTGACGGGCGCTGGCCCCATCTGGCATCACACGGTTCGCACGCTGTCCGCTGACCTGCCCGAAAGCACGTTTACTCGTCCCGGCGGCCTGGAACGCGCCGAAATCTGTTCGCTGAGCGGCAAGCTGCCCACCGATGCCTGTATCTCCACACGCTGGGAGTGGTTCGTGGCGGGTACTATCCCGACGGAAGCCGACGACATGCACCAGATATACGAAGTGGATACGGTCACGGGGCGGCTTGCGGACGAGTCCACGCCACCGGAGCGCCGCACCGAGGAGGTATTCGTCGTGCTGCCCCCGGAAGCGCGAGCGTGGGGCGTGCGTAACGGCTTCCCGGAGCCTCCCCTGGCAGCAGAACCCGTTGACGGTCGGGTGCGTGTGCTCTCACCCGACCCGTACACCGTCTATGAAATCAGCCCGGTGCTGCCGATTACTTCGCAGCGGGTGAAACTGGCCGCAGCCACCCCACTCGACACCGCCCGCGTAACCTATCGCCTCAACGGGGAAGCGGTTGCCGTCACAGAAGACGCGCCGTTCGAGGCGTGGTGGCAGTTGGCGGTGGGCGATTACGAACTCATCGCGGAAATCACGAGTACGAGCGGGGAAACGGTCGCGCTGGAGCCAGTGCCGTTTGAGGTGGTGCCGTTCCAGCCGCCGGGGTCGTTCACGGAGCGGTAATATCACTTTATTTGCATAGCCCCGGACGGCATGTATGCCGCCGCTACAAAAGCACACACCCGTAATGTAGGGACGCGATATATCGCGTCCGCTGCTAACAAACATGGGTAAAAACGTGCAGGGCTTGCAAAATCGTTCTACCCCGCCTCATCCGTGAACAGGTCGGCCACACGGATGCTCAAATCGGGGAACAGCGATGGCGCGCTGAATGTATCCGCTACCTTGTGGATGTGTGCCACCTGTTCCCCGCTGATGTACTGGTGCAACTCCTCACTGGACGGGTAAATCACCCACACCTGCTGGGACCCAAACCGCAGGTAGTCGTTCACCTTGTCGATGATCTCCGCTGCTGTTTCTGACGGCGATACAATTTCTACGGCGAGGTCTGGTGTGCCGGGGAAAGGCCGGGTGCGGTCAAAGCCTGCGGGGAGGCGCCCCGCCCGCAC
>CAWUJQ010000743.1:0-1818 GCA_963922445.1 uncultured bacterium | reverse complement strand
GCGCGGGCGGCCTTCGGCTGGCCAATGGCCTCGGCAACCTGGGCATAGGAGCGCGTTTCGCCGTAGGGAATCTGGCGCAGGGCTTCCCACACCTGCGTCTGGAACGCGGTCGCCTGCACGTCCAAGGGTAAATCAAGGGCGGGTTGTTCCCCGCTGATGTAGGCCAACACCGCTTCGACGTGTTCAGTCAGGTTATCCGCAGCCGCGCTGATGGCCGCCTTTGGGAATTCGGCGTGGAGTTCATCTATCAGCCGTTGGGCGATGTCCCCCAACCGGACGGCACATACCCCCCGTTCGGTGGTCGCGACGAGCAAATAACCCAGGGCACACGGTGTCGTTGTGTAACGAATCGCGGCTCCGGCACCGCCCTTACGATAGCTGGCCGGGGCAATGCCTAGATGTGTGTTCACTTGCTCGTACAAGCGGCTGCTGCTGCCATAGCCCGCGCCGTAAATCGCATCGGTCACGCGGTCGCCCTCGCGCAGGTGCCCCTTGAATGACTCTATCCGCACGGAATCGGCGTACTCACGCGGGGAGACGCCCACCACCGCCTTAAACGTCCGCTGAAGGTGATATTGGCTGACGTGGAACTCATCGGCAAGCTGTTGCAGCGTGATGGTACCGTCCGGTGCGTGCTGCTGGATGTAAGCACAGACCTGTGCGATGAGTTCGGTTTTGGCGTCAGCGGGCTGGTTGGGCTGGCATTTGCGGCAAGCGCGGTATCCGGCCTGCTGCGCATCGGCCAGTCCGGTGAAGAACTCAACGTTTTCGCGCTTGGGGCGGCGGCTCTTGCAGGACGGGCGACAGTATACGCCTGTGGTGCGGACGGCGTACACGAATTGGTTGTCGTAGGCGGTGTCATTGTTGATGACGGCCTGCCACATGGCTGCGGTTGAAAGGCTCTCGTTGGACATGGTGTGCCTCGCTGCGTTTGGATTGGATAGTCACAGTCTATGACAGTCAGACGCCACTCACACCCGGAAGGTTGCGCACTAATTCGCAACAGGTTTTGAGTCCAGCGCAAGCGGTTGTGCGCGCAGGCCAAAGCGCACAATGCCGTACAAGCCAGCGCTCATTTGGATCAACACCACCAGCGCAATCCCATCTGATACGGACAGGGCATTGTAGAGCAGTGCGGCCAACCCCAGGCCAGCGGCAAAGCCTACATCTTCAAACACCGTGCGCAGGCTGTACACCTTACCGATAACCGTCGGCGGTAACTCGTTTTGAATGATGAGCAACTGCATCACATCTTCCAGCGGGCCACCCAGTGACGCCAAAAACGCCCCAATCAATGCAGCGGTAAATGTGCCGCCAATCACCATGACGAGGAAGCCCGCGCTCAGTAACACGGTGCCCGCATACATCACTACCACATGCCGCCTCACCGACCGATTCCCCAACACAAAGCTGCTCAACACATTGCCCACGCCATAGGAGGTGATAATCCAGCCAAAGGCAGACGCGTCAAGTTCAAGCACGTCGCTCACATAAAGGGGGATGCCAACCATAAACGTCAATGCCCACATGACATTGCCCTGTGTACTGGTGATGATGTATGACCACAACAGCACTTTGTGTTCACTCAAGACGCGCACACCGTCGCGCAGGTCCGCAACCGGACTCTGTTGGTCTTCGATTTCGCGGGCGGGTCGCCATGCGTAGCCGCGCCCAATAGTATAAATGGCCAATGCGGATAGGATAAACGTCAGGCCATCTGCGAAAAACAGCAGGCTCACCGGGGTAGTGGCCAGCAGCACGCCCGCAATCGCTGGCCCCGTTGTATTGGAAATGCGCCAGGTCATGTCAATCA
Organism: uncultured bacterium; assembly: GCA_963922445.1. Lineage (GTDB taxonomy): Bacteria > Chloroflexota > Anaerolineae > Aggregatilineales > Phototrophicaceae > DAOTTY01. Next base: position 5 of record CAWUJQ010000743.1, on the reverse strand, counting down.
GGCCG
>CAWUJQ010000742.1:0-1825 GCA_963922445.1 uncultured bacterium | reverse complement strand
GGCATCAAAAACTGACGCACTTGTTTGATATTCTCGATTTGGACAGCAATGGCTTGATTGACACGGCAGACATTCAAGCGTTCATAGACGCCATCGCCCGCTCACGGAACTACGCCCAAACATCGCTTGCGTACCGGGCGCTGAAGCGGGCCTACCTGGGCCTTTGGGAAAAGCTGGCGCAGCAACTCGACACAAACGCTGACCAGAAGATCACGCTTGAGGAGTGGCTGGCGTTTTTTGAGGCCGTTGACAAAGATAACGCATTTGCAGAGCAGTTCGTGCGCCCTATCGAAATGGCGATGGTTAAGCTGCTGGACGTGGATGGCGACGGCAAAGTGCGCCTGAACGACTATCAAGCGCTGGCGCGGGCCTGCAATATACCGCAACCCGACATCGAAACCGTGTTCAAGCTGATGGACACAGACAGCGACGGCACGCTCACCGAATATGAAGCGGGGCGGGCGATTGTCACGTTCTTCATGAGCGATGACGACAACGCCCCTGGCAACTGGTTTTTTGGTAACTACCGCCGTTAGGTTCTCATGACGAAATCAATCCTACGCTATACCGTGATTGCGCTGGTGGCCTTGGTTCTATTCTTGCCATTCATTGCCTTTGCGATCAATGCGTTCGCGTTCCGGTGGTTTTACCCGCAGTTTATTCCATCGGAGTTCAGTTTGCGCGCATGGGAGCCTATCTTGCGTGCCAACTCGGACATATGGGAGTCTTTGGTAAGCAGCTCGGTGATTGCCTTCTTCGTGGCGGCAGTCTCTGTCGTCATTGGCTTGCCTGCGGCACGGGCAATGGGCCTGCACGACTTTCGGGGCCGACGCCTGGTAGAGTTCCTGATTTTGGCCCCCACAATGATGCCGCCCGTTGTGATTGCCCTGGGCTTAAGCATCAATTTTATTCGGCTACAACTGGCCGGGACGGTTCTTGGGGTCGCGATTGTGCATCTGGTGCCTGTGATGCCCTATGTGGTGTTAACGCTGGCGGGTGTATTCGCTAACTACAACACAGACTATGAAGATCAAGCCCGGTCGCTTGGCGCGAACCCGCTCAAGGTGCTGTGGTTTATTACGCTACCGGCTATCTTCCCAGGGATTGTGGTGGCGGCGCTGTTTGCCTTCCTCATCTCATGGAGCCAGTATCTGCTGACGCTGCTCATTGGGCAGGGCAAAGTGGTGACCATGCCGTTTTTGTTGTTTTCTGCCACGACGGGCGCGAATAATGCCAACATTGCGGTACTATCGCTGATGTTTATTGGCCCCGCGATATTAATTTTGCTGCTGACATCTCGTTATTTGAGCGGGGAACAGAGCGCCATTGGTGGGTTAGGACGGGTTTAGTTGTTACGATGACACATGTTGTACTGAAACACCTCACAAAAGTTTACCAACGCGAAAATGTGGATGCCGTTCACGACATCTCTTTGGATATGCCCGATGGCAAGATTACGGCGTTTTTGGGGCCATCTGGTAGTGGCAAATCCACCACGCTTAAGCTCATTGCCGGGTTAATCTTCCCAACAAGCGGGGCCATCTACTTTGACGGCGACGATGTTTGTATGATTCCAGCGGAAAAGCGCAGCGCGGTGATGGTCTTCCAGAATCACCTGCTGTTCCCGCACATGACCGTGGCCGAAAACATCGGGTTTGGGCTAAAAATGCGCGGCATGGACAAAAAAGCGCGTATCAAGCGCGTGGACGAAATGCTTGATCTGGTACAGTTGCCGGGGGTGGGCAACCGCAAGCCAGGGCAGCTTTCTGGCGGGCAGCAGCAGCGTATTGCATTGGAGCGTGCGCTCGTCACAGAGCAAGCAGTG
>CAWUJQ010000741.1:0-1836 GCA_963922445.1 uncultured bacterium | reverse complement strand
GCGTAAAAGGCACTTTGCCGATGGCGACAGATTATGTGGATTTGTTTTCGTTCATCCATAAGCCCCTACAGCCCCTACGCTCCAACAGATGGTGTTATTCTAGCGCGGCGGTACCGGTTCGAGGCCGGGGGCCGCACCGCCAAACAAATCCTGGAACGTTTGCCGGATGATCTCGGAAAACGCCTCGCTTTGCACAACGACCAGCAAAACCACGATTACAATCGTCAGGGCAATACCGCCGCCAATCCACAGGAGCAGGCTGTTGGTAGTGGTGGCCGTGTCGATGCCGCCCTGCGTGCCACCGTGCCTATCGGTGATGGCCTTCCAGTTGGCCGGGTTGGAGATGTAAGCGGCGGCTTGTTCCTTGGGCACCCCGGCGAGTTCCGCAGCCAGGGCGACCGCTGCTGTGTCATTGACCAGGGCCGGGTTCAGGTGAAAAGCGGTGCCCAATTCGAGGGCGGCCATGCCGTTGCTGCCCTGCATGTTGAGGTCGAAGGCGTTGTTGAAGTGAACGTTGGCCTGCTTTGGGTTCGGTTCCTTTGCCGTGACGATGTTTTTGTGATGTGCAATCGCGGCGGGCGCTGGCTCGGATGTATCTAGCAGGGTGGCTAAGTCTGGGAGGGCGTCTGCAACAGGCGCGGCTGGCTCAGGCTGCGGGTCGTGATAGGCGTCTGATAAGGCGTCGTCACGCAGGGCCATCAGGTCGTCGTCAACACTGCGTGATGGCGACACTGTGGCGGGCTGGGTGACGGGGACGGGCTGCTGTTTATTGATGTAAGCCCCCGCTTTTTTGGCTAACTCCCGCAGGGCCGGGTCGGGGTCGGTCTTGTAGATTTGCGCTAACGGCTTGAGGTAGCGCCTGTCTGCGGTTTTGGCGGCGGCGCTAATGCCCCGCTTGCGCTGGGATGCGTCTGGATTGTTGAGTAGGGTCAGGATTTGCTCGCTCATGGTCGCTGTCCCCGTTGCTGGGTTGACAAATGGGTGCTGCTTGTTCCTTTCACGATAGACCAGAACGGCTGATTTGACGACCCCACTACCTCATTTGTTAAGAACTACTATCATCTCACTTTAGCTTTTGGGCGAGGTCGGCATAAGCTTGAATTTGTGGGTCAGGGTCGTTTTCGCACAGTTCAAGCAGCCAATCGAGCGCGCCCGCGTCGTAAATGACGTTGACCACCTGTTGCCTGACGACGGGATCAGCCGTTTTGAACTTTTCTAACTCCGAACGGAAGACCTGGTTCAAAAAATCGCTCTCTGGGTCGTTGCTCATGACCACACCTCATCTATAAGTACGGTTAATGAATCGCACTCATTATCCAACAGCCCTTGTCAGAATTGTGTGAAAACCAGTAAGAGTATTTTAACGGTTTGGTAACCCCCATAAAAAAATTTTATTGTCCCCGCCGCCAGACGCCAGCACTGTGCCCTGCGGATGGAAGGCGAGGGCCACAACGGGCTTGGTGTGCTGCTGCAACTGGGTGATGGTTTTGTGGGTATTCACGTCTAGCAGCGTGATGGTGCCGTCTTCAGCACCGACGGCCAGCATCTCGCCGGATGGATGAAAGGCGGCGGCGCGCACATCACCGGGGAACGGGTAGGAATTGAGCTGCGTGCTATCGTCCAGTGACCACAGGCGCACGGTGCCGTCACGCCCGGCAGACATGACCACATTCCGTTGCGGGTGAAACGCCGCTTCACGCACCCAGTCGGTGTGCCCGTCAAAGGTGGCGGTAGATTTACCGGACGGCACATCCCACACGCGCACAGTTTGGTCACGCGAGGCGGACGCGACGCGTGTGCCGGATGGGTTAAGGGCGAGGGCGGTGACTTCGTCGG
>CAWUJQ010000740.1:0-1844 GCA_963922445.1 uncultured bacterium | reverse complement strand
CTCAACCGCTTCCAGCAGGACAAACCGCGAACGGCCATCACGCCACTTTTTATCTGTCTGCATAGCCTCCCATTGCTCGCCATAATCTTTCATTTCCGGTACACGCCCAATATGTCCAATTGAATGCAACACATTTATAACTGTTTGGGGAACATTTGCACTGCACAACCCAAGCTCTTTTGACAAGACGGCAGCGGCGTTAAGACCAATCCCCACCGCCCATCCGTGAGGTACCGCATAGTTTGTAACCCGCTCAATGGCATGGCCAAACGTGTGACCGAGGTTCAGGTGCTGGCGCACCCCTTTCTCATAGGGGTCTTGCTGCACCACATCCACTTTGACCTGCACCGCCCGTGCCACCAGCGCCGTCAGCTTGTCCGCGTCGGGTTCGGGGATAGCGAGGGCTTTCACCAAATCGAGTATGCCTGCGTCGGCAATCAGCCCGTGCTTAATCGTTTCCGCCAGGCCGTTGCGCCACTCCATTTCGGGCAGGGTGCCAAGTGTGTTGGGGTCAATCAGCACAGCGGCGGGCTGCTTGAACGCACCCACCAGGTTCTTGCCCTCCGGCAGATCAACACCCACCTTGCCGCCCACACTGCTATCGACCATCGCCAGCAGGCTTGTGGGCACTTGCACCAACCGGATGCCGCGCATGTAGCTGGCCGCCACATAGCCGGCAGTATCGCCTACAACACCCCCGCCCAACGCAACGACCGTACTGCCCCGGTCCAGGCCGCAGCGGGCCAGTTCGCGGCACATCTCCGTGACGGTGGCCATGTTCTTGTGCTGCTCACCGTCCCCCATCGTGACCAAGAAAGCATCCGGCAGCGCGTTGACCAGCGCTTCACCATGCAGCGGGGCAATCGTCTCGTTGGTGACGACGGCCACGCGCTTATTCAGTCCAAACTCGGATGCCAGTCGCTCACCGTCGGCCAGCAAACCCGGCTCAATGACAATGTCGTAGTCTTCCCCGCCCGGTGCTACGACGTGAATACGCTCTGCCATGTCTTGATGACCTCCTGGGCTACCTGTAAGGGTGTTCTGTCGTCTGTGGCCACCTGATACGGAATCAGGTCATAGAGCGGCTTGCGCTGCACGTACAGGTCGCGCCAGTTTGCCGCCAATGGCCGCCCCTCCCGCTCAGCCGCCGTCAGCCGTGCCGTGATCGTATCCGGTTTGGCCGTCAAACACACGACCATACCTGCCGCGCTCATCGCCGCCAGCGTATCCGGGTTGAGCAAGGCACCGCCCCCCGTCGCTACAACCAATCCCGTCTGCGCCGCCAGATCAACACACACTTCTGCCTCTAACTTGCGAAAGCGCGTCTCGCCCTCGCGCTCAAAAATCTTCGGGATAGGTGCCCCTGCCCGCTCCGCAATCTGATCGTCCGTGTCGATGAACGGGCGCGCCATGATCTCCGCAACAAGTGGGGCTACAGTTGATTTCCCCGTGCCCATAAACCCGGTGATAACGAGATTGGCCTCAGATTTCGAAGCCAAACCGCCACTCCACGTTATCCATTGTCAGGTCTTCCAGGCGATTGCGGCGCAGGGTCTCGAAGCGCGGCTTCATCTCCTCAATGCTGTCGCCGCCGAGTTTTTCCGCCAGGGCATCGGCCAGCACAACCGCCAGCATCGCCTCACCGATGGGCATGGCACGCGGCAGCGCATTGAAGTCGCTGCGCTCATAGGTGGTGGGTTCGGCCTCACCCGTCACCAGGTTGACACTATCCAGTGCCTTGAGCACAGTCGCAATCGGCTTCATAGCCACGCGCACGACAATCGGCTCACCCGTCGTAATGCCGCCCTCTAAGCCGCCTGCGCGGTTCGTTTTACGGTGGATTG
>CAWUJQ010000739.1:0-1852 GCA_963922445.1 uncultured bacterium | reverse complement strand
CCGTGGCGATGGCTGCGGCAGCGTCTTCGGCCTGCGCTGTGGCCTGCGCTTCCAGGGTAGCGATGGCACCGGCCTGCTCTTCGGCTTGCGCTTCCAGTTCTGGGAATTGGGTAGCGGCGTCAATCATGAGTTCCGCTTGGGCGGTGGCAGTCAGTTCCTCGTCGGTGGGGCCGGGTGCGGGCAACGCACGCAGGCTCAAGATGAGCACGAGCAGAACGAATGCGCCCAAGGCCAGCCAAACGTAGCCGGGCAGGTTCTGCATCTCGCCTGCAATCTGACCGAAGTCGTTTTGAGCGCCACCCAATCCCTCGGATGGGGCGTACTCGGATGATTCTTCGCTAGATGGGGCGTCGCCTGTGGGTTCGGCGTCGTCAGGTGTTACGTTCTTGTCTTCGTCTGTCAAGTTGGTCTGCTCCAGAAAATGATGACTAAGATACCGAAAGCGATCCACGCGAGGCCACCGAACACAAACACACCCGGCAACCAGTACGGATCGTATTTAAACATAACGTGGTTTTCGCCTGCTGGCAACGAAACTGCGCGAAAGTTAATGTTAGCGCGATAGATCGTTGCAGGTTCATCGTTCACGGTGGCCGTCCAGCCAGGGTAATAGGAGTCGTAGAGGATGAGCATTCCACCGCTTGTACTTTCGAGTTCTATTTCTGTAGGCAGGTACTTGACGAACGTCACTTCACCCGGTGCCGTCAGAAAAAGATCGGGGACGTCACCTATAACTGCGGCATGGAATGGATCGGATACGGTAGTTGGGTCTGTGAGGCGAAATTCGTAACCGTTTGCGATCAGCGCGCGCGCACTACGTTCACTCGTGTACAGCTTTATATCACTGGAGAGCGTCCGGGCGTAGTTCAACCAGGGGTCATCAACTTGGTATAGGGGGATGAAACTGCCTGTTCGATGATCCACAGCCGTGACCGCATGATAGTTGATAAACGGATTACCTTCTAGTTCGATGCAGCATGCTGGACGTGGTTCCTCAAATGTGAAGCGTGCGAGTTGTAAGCCACTTTCCGGATCGTTGTAGGATACTGTAGAGAACTCGCTGCGACCCTGATGGGTGCGTAGAACCGGTAAGCCGCAATCCTGGTTTTCTCGGCAGGAGAACATTGCGAACACGTCCGTAATTGGGAAGGTGGCTGAGTAATTCCCCCAAATCCCTGCACCAAAAGGGGCAGCAAAAGTTGTATCGTAGGCGACATCTTCGTGCCAAACATCAAAAACCTTATCAGAGATTAGGTGGCGCGCATCCATTATTAGCAGTAGTTCTCCGCTAGGCACACACGCTCCCCGGCACGCCTCCAACGCGAGGCTTTCCCGCAAACGACCATCCCCCGGCACCTCTACCCCATCGGGATACACCAACGCCATAAAGGTGTTGTAGTGCTGGGTTGGTAGCAGTCCGCCGTCGTAGCCATCCACCGACGGGATGCCCCATGCCAACGGCAGGTTCGGGGAGACAGTCTCTTTCAGCTTGGCCGCGACAAAACTGTAACGCTCCTCCAGTGGGGTCATGCCCATCGCCTGGTAGCGGGCAGACAGCGTGGCCTGGTCGCCGGGGTCAAACAGTAGCCCGCTAATCGAGAGCAGGCGTCCCGGCGGCGTCCCATCAGCGGTGAGGCCGTTTTCGTCGGTTTCGGTGTAGGCCAATAGCTGGCTGATGCTAAAGCGCTGCGCACTCCACACCTCCGGCGGAACAAGGTCGTTATAGGGCATCACCCAGGACGCGGCAACAAGTTCCACGAAAACCAGCGGCACCACCGCAATCCGATAGCGGCGGGGGGCAGCCATCAGCGCGAGTGTGGCGGCCAACGCAACCCCCCACGCCGCGAACGTG
>CAWUJQ010000738.1:0-1857 GCA_963922445.1 uncultured bacterium | reverse complement strand
GCAGCATCGTGTTAAAGCAGGGCGTTTTCCAGCATCTTTTGGTATTTGCCCTTGGACTGCGCGCCCACGGTTGAATCGACCTTGGTGCCATCCTTGAAGACCATCACTGTGGGGATGCTCATAATGTTGTACTTGCGCGAAAGGCTGGGGTTGTCATCCACGTTAATCTTGACGACCTGCACCTTACCCGCGTACTCCTCGCCAAGCTGCTCAATCACCGGGCTAACCTGCTGGCACGGCCCACACCACGGTGCCCAGAAGTCCACCAGCACGGGCACTTTGCTCTTGAGTACATCGCGCTTAAAGGTGCGCTCGGATACATCCTTGGTGCCAGCAGTCGCGGCCTCTGCTTTAACCTTGTTGGCAGCAGCAATTGCGGGGTCTTCGCCCTCACCCAACAAGAAGGCCACATGCGCCCGTACATCTGCCGGACGGGTTTCCTCAGACGCGGATTTTTCCCGCATGCCGAACAGCTTCTTCTCGAACGTCATCAGCGCGGGCAGCTTCAGGTTGCCGTACTTAGCGGCAGCAGTGGGGTTGTCCGTGAGGTTCACGGAGGCGAAGGTGATGTCGTCGCTGTGCTTTTTGGCCAGTTTGCGCACGGCATCGGAGGTGGGCTTGTAGTTGTCGGTGCCGTCGTGTAGGTAGAGGACAACGGGCTGCGCGCCCGTCATGATGGCTTTGAGGGCGTTGTCATCGGCGGTGGTGAGTGGGGTCATGGGGGTTGTCTCCGGGTGTGCGTGTCTTTGAGGTAGAGACGCTGCCAGGGTACGGGTTCATACCTGTTTTGCGGTGGCTCTGCCCCCGCTCCCCCGGCAGGAGTTCACACTCCTGCACCTGTTGTTTTCGGCGCTATGCGCCGAAAAGCACGGGTCAAGGGATGCTTGATGTTTGGAAAAATAATCTGGGAACGATGCGTTGTGGTGTTCAGCGGACGAGGCAGGCCTCGTCACGTCCGCCAAACTGAAACCCCATGCAGTTTATTCAGGTATTGGTGGCACAAATACCGTTTCGCCCACGGTTAGCACACGCACATCTGCAATGCAGTTGACCTCAGCGAGGGTGGCTTCGTCCGTGAAGTAGCGGGACGCCAATTCAAATATCGTCGTTCCGGGACGCGCTACAAACGGTTCCCAGTCGTCCGGCGGTTGCAGGTCACCTGTGCAGTAGCCCCACGCATCCGGGTTGGTGTTGGCGTATTCGGTTACATCTTCGCGCTGTTGCGAAGGGAACACCCGCAGGCCCGCGCAGTCGTCTGCAACCTGCACACGCTCAAGTGACGCTGTGGGTACCCACCCGCTTGCGCCCGCAAACGGCACCCGGTACCACCCGCCGGATGCATCCTGGCCTTGCAATTGGGTCAAATCCGCCGGAAGCAAAACGCCCACGCCCTCGCTATCGGCATCAGGGCCGTTGTACACGGGCAGGCGACGGTTATCACCGGGGATGAACGCCCCCTCACAGCCGTCAAGCTGCGCGTCAAGTTCGGCAAAGGTGCTGGCCTGCACAATCTCACTGAGTTCGCCGTTGGGTTCCACGCGCCCGCCAAAGCCCGCCTCTACAGATACCTCCCCGTCAGTGTAGGTCACGTCAATGACACTTTCAAAGCTGAGGAAGGCAAGCTGATCGTTTTCACGCTGACGCACTGCGAACTCTGTGCCCCGCGCTGCCAGTGAGCCGGTGTCTGTTTGGATGTTATAGGTGGACATCGTATCGAAGATACGCCGGATGCGGTGAATCGTTTGCCCGGTGACGAGCGTGCCTTCTAACACAAAGTCAGTCTCGTCAGCCTGTAAGTCGTCAAGGACAAACGTCGTGTTGGGTTCCAGCACGATTTCGGTACCGTCATCGAACAGC
>CAWUJQ010000737.1:0-1860 GCA_963922445.1 uncultured bacterium | reverse complement strand
TGGACAAACTCGATTTTCTCAACACCCGCTACAGCTATCTGCGCCGCTTCTTCCCCCGCCTGATCGACACGCTGACTTTCCGAGCATATCAGGAGGGGGATACGCTTTTGGACGCCCTTGATGTATTGCGGCAGATGAACCGCGACGAGGGGAAGCTGCCCAAACACATCGTCAATGCCTCAACTGATTTTGTGCCGCGTGAGTGGCGGTCACGGGTGCTCAACCGTGACGGGACTGTCAATCGACGCTGGTATGAGCTGTGTGTGATGTGGGAGCTGCGCGGCGCACTCCGCTCGGGGCGCATCTGGGTCGAACACAGTGTACGCTACACCCATCTCGACAGTTACCTGATCCCAGAGGAACTGTGGGAAGATCAGCAGCAGGTCTTCTTCGAGTTGGTGTCGATACCAGCAGATAGCCATGATCGTCTCGACGATCTCCAGGACCAACTTGCCGCTGCACTCGGGCAACTCGACCGCCAGCTTCACGATGATGACGCACTTCGTCTCGAAAACGGGCGACTCATTCTGTCACCCTATGAAGGAAACGAGGCGACATCGCCGCTCTCACAACGGATTCAGCAGCTCATGCCACGCCTACAACTCCCGCAATTGCTTTATGAGGTCGATACCTGGACCGACTTCTCACATCACCTGCAACATGCGGGGGGCAGTACGTCACGGATCGATCAACTCAACCGTCATCGCTACGCCGTTATGCTGGCGCAGGCCCGCAACATCGACTTCAAGCAGATGGTCGATATTGTGGACCTGTCCTACCGTCAACTCATCTGGTGCAACAACTGGTATATCCGCCAGGAAACCCTGCAGAAGGCAACGGATGTCCTCGTCAATTATCTCTACCGCCAGGGGCTGAGCCACTACTGGGGTGATGGACGCTTTTCCTCGTCTGACGGTCAGCGTTTTCCGGTTGCCGTCCGGACCCAGAATGCAACCCCCTTGCCACGCTATTTCGGTTACGGACGGGGGCTGACCTTCCTGACGTGGACCTCGAACCAGTATTCTCAGTACGGCACGCTGGTCACGCCGCCAACACACCGCGAGGCAGCCTATACCCTGGACAAGATTCTCGATAATGACAGCGATCTACAAATTGAGACCCACACGACGGACACTGAGGGATACACGGATCTGATCTTTGCCCTCTTTGATCTACTGGGAATGCAATTCGCGCCGCGTCTCAAAGACATCAGTGACACCCGTCTCTATGCCACCGCCTCCACGGAGATTCCGTCTCAGATCGGTCCGCTCATCACCCGTAAGCTCAACCTCGACCTCATCCACCAACACTACCCGCTGATGCTGCGGCTGGCAGGGTCGTTGAAGTTTCGCTGGACGACCCCTTCAATCATCATCCGTAAGTTACAGGCGTTCCCCCGACAACATGTGTTGACGCAAGCCCTTCAGGAGTACGGTCGGTTGGTGAAAACGCTCTTCGTGTTGCGCTACTTTCAGAGTGAGTTGTATCGTCGTCAAATCGATATTCAACTCAACAAGGGGGAAAAGTTACATGCTTTGCGCGGGTATATCCACGAGGCCAGCCGTGGGCAAATCCGCAAGAAGTTCCCCGAAGAACATCTCAACCAAGCAAACTGTCTCAATCTGATCGTCAACGCGGTGATTGTGTGGAACACCGTTTACATGCAGGCTGCAATAACGCACTTGAGACAGCGCGGGCAGGAAATCAGCGAGGAGGAATTATCGCAGTTGTCCCCGGTGCGCTTTGAACACATCAACGTCCATGGGAAGTACACCTTTGAGTTCTCCGAGCCGTTGACAGACGCTGGATTACGACCGCTCGCCCAAACGCCCAATCCTTGATTGTCCATTTTGCTTCACA
>CAWUJQ010000736.1:0-1864 GCA_963922445.1 uncultured bacterium | reverse complement strand
TATTGCGGGCCGCCATCACGTCGGAGTGATCGCCAAAAATAGAAAGTGCCTGCGCTGCTACCGAGCGTGCAGCGATGTGAAAGACTGTTGGCGTCAGTTCACCGGCGATCTTATGCATGTTCGGCAGCATGAGCAGCAAGCCCTGCGATGCTGTAAACGTTGTCGTGAGAGACCCGGCCTGCAACGCGCCATGAACGGCACCGGCAGCGCCCCCCTCACTCTGCATTTCCACCACCGATGGCACCACACCCCACAGGTTCGGCTCATCCGTACTCATCCACGCATCTGCCCACTCACCGATGGGTGAAGCAGGCGTAATCGGATAAATCGCAATCACCTCATTCAACTTATAGGCAATCTTTGCAACCGCCTCGTTGGCATCTAGCGTTTTAAACATGGAGGTATCCCGTATATTTGCATTAATCCTTTGTTTCAGTCTGTCAGATTTCACAGGGGGCGTCTGTTGCATTTTGTCCTGAGTGCTGAATACATTTGTCATGGTTCACGGGAACTTGCGGCAGATTGGTCTACCCCCAGTTTTATGGAGACCGTGTGATCTATGCAGCGAGCTCGGCTGGACATTGAAAGTTCAAGCTCGAATGGAGTCGCTGCCGATTATAAAACACCTCGATGTAATCGAATAAATCCCGTCGGGCGTGCTGGTGCGAGGCATAGACACGTCCCTGAACCGCCTCAAGTTTGACGGTAGCGAAGAAACTCTCTGCCGCCGCGTTGTCGAAACAGTTGCCAGTGCTGCTCATACTCAGGACCGCACCGCTGGCCCTCGCCCGTCGATGAAAGCGTGCGTTGGCGAACTCGCTGCCGCGATCGGAGTGAACGATCAGTCCCGCGCGTGGACGCCGCCGCTGGAGCGCCATGTCAAGCGCATTTGTTGCCAGCGTTGCGTCGTGCTGCGTCCCCATCGCCCAGCCGACGACCTGCCGATCGTACAGATCCATCACGCTCACCAGGTACAGCCAGCCCTCCCGGGTCGGGATGTAAGTCGTATCGGTCACCCACTTCGTGTTGCGTGCGTTGCCCTGAAGTTCTGTCGCAGTCGATTGGGTGCGATGTAGGCGTGATTCCCTGCCCGTGTCAGGCTCACGCGCCGCTTGCGAGCCCGCACCGAGCGCAAGCCCTGCCTTTTCATCAGCCGCGCCACTCGCTTGCGCGACGTGCGAATATCCAGTCGGCGCAAAGCCTGATGCACCCGGTCGCTCCCGTACGTGCGGCGACTGGTCTCGAAGACCTGCTTGATCTGCTGCGCCAGCCAGACATCGCGCTGCTGATGGGCGCTCGGCTCCCGATTGCGCCACGCATAGTAGCCACTCGATGACACTGCCAGCGCCTCGCACATGGCGCTCACGCTCAGGTTCTGGTCTCGCTTCTCGATCATCTCGTACCGTTCGCCCCGGGCTGGCTGACAATCGAGATCGCTTTTTTTAGCACCTCCAACTGCGCCTCCCGCTCGGCCAGTTGACGCTCCAGTTGCGCGACCCGCGTGGCCAGCTGTGCCGACGTTGCCGCTCCGGTTTCGCCCGGTTCCTGCTCACTGTAGCGGTCAGTCCAGCGTTGAAGACTCGCGTAACCCACTCCCAGCTCACGCGCGGTCTGGCTCATGTTACCGCTGGCTTTTGCTTTAGCCACCGCTTCTCGTTTGTAGGCTTCCGTGTATCCCATCGTGTTGATCTCCTGACTGATTGGCATCATTTTACTTCAGTTCGATCACTTACTCTCCATCTTATCGGGGGAACACCAGATAGGCTGTGGTGTAAAAGCTGAACCGATCCAAAGTGAGAAATGCTTTTGGGGCGGGACACGTCCATATTGCGTAACGTAGAGGTGGTTAACTCATGCGTGCAAT
>CAWUJQ010000735.1:0-1865 GCA_963922445.1 uncultured bacterium | reverse complement strand
TTTCGGGGCTGTGGCTGATTACGCTCGTCGGCTGGGTGTCGGTCGCGTGGGTCACATCGCTGCAAGCCGATAGCGCCACTCAAGTCATCGCTGTGGGCAGTGCGGTCAAAATCACGGCGGACGACGGTGCCAGCAGTGACCAGTTTGGTGATGCCATCGCTGTTGACGCTGGGCTGGGCGCTATCGGTGCAGCAGGCCATGATGCGGATGGCGATGGAACTCGTGAGGGTGCAACGTACATAGCATGGTTTAATTCTAGTCCGCGAGTGACCGACAAACTGATAGCCGCCGACGGTGAAGCACTCGACGGCTTTGGCCACGCGGTTGGGGTTGATTACTATAGTTATTACTACAGTGTCATCGTGGGTGCCCCTATGGACGACGATCCGGTAGCGGGTGAGGATGCTGGCTCTGCTTATGTGTTTTATCGAGAAGGCTCTGGGTGGAATCAGCAGGCCAAGCTCCTGGCCGACGATGCGGCAGGAGGCGACTAGTTCGGCAGCAGTGTGTCAGTTGACGGTGACATCGCCCTCGTCGGCGCACCGGGTAAGGGATCGGGCGTCGTATATGTTTTTGAGCGCAGTGACACCACATGGACGCAGGTCGGCAGTTTTTCATCACAGAACGGTCGAAACGGCGACCGCTTCGGCGCTTCTATTGATTTTGAAGGCAATCGGGCAGTCGTGGGTGCAGAGGGCCGCACGGTGAAGCTCATTGAAAGCGGTGCCGCCTACATCTTTGAACATGATGGCAATGGCAACTGGACTCAGGAAAAACGGTTGGAATCGAGCAGCCCCGTCGATCAGGGACTTTTTGGCGCGTCAGTCGCGCTGGAAGGTGACACCGCCCTGGTAGGCGCTCACGGTGAAATGGCTAATGGGAATGCACAGGGCGGCGCAGCCTATGTGTTCGCCAAGAACGGGACTAACTGGCCGGAGCAAGCCCGCCTGACTTCGGCTGATGCTGAAGCGGGGGACAACTTCGGTGCTTCGGTGGCCCTGTCGGGCAATATCGCGGGTATTGGGGCACCGTCCAAGTCCAGCGCTAGCGGCGACGCAACTGGCGCAGCCTACATCTTTGAGAGCGTCAACGGTACATGGATGCAACAAACCAAGCTCACCAGCAGCGACGCTGACCCTAACGACAGGTTTGGCTCCGCTGTGGCACTGCGAGGCACGCGAGCGGTATTAGGTGCCAGCGGGGACAACGCCTCTCAGGGCGCGTTTTATGCCTTTCCAGTGCCGGAGGCCGCCCCGGAGATTATTCTGGTTGCGCCAGCCACGGGCAGCGATGGTGTGTATCCCAATACCGATCTGGTCATCACGTTTGACGAGCCAGTGTTTAAGCGAAATGGCGTGATTCAGATTAAGGACAGCGACGGCTATCTTGTTGAGACAATCCAAGCCAGCGACGAGCGCGTTGTCGTAGACGGCAACCGGGTCACCATATACCCGCGCACGCTGCTTGAGTACGGCAAAACGTATGAAGTGGTTATCTCAAGTAGAGCATTTAGGAACGAGCAAAATCTCTATTTCACGGGCCTGGGTACACCCGCGTTTACACCCACTTTCACCCCGCAGCCCCCACCCACAGTACCTCTCGGCGGCGGCGGTGGCTGATCTGCAAGCGCGGGCGGCGTGGCACGTCACAGCAACAGACATATAATAAGAGGGGCGTCCGTAAAGCGCGGCGCTCCTTTTTTATATCGTTGAGCAGGGATTGAACACCATGAGCAGACTTGTGCGCGACATTATTGATTCCGTGATGCGCAGCTTCTTCCGCTCCGCCAGCCGGGAAGCGGGCTATCAGGCGAGCCGCTATGCCAGCCAAGCGGGGCGTGCCGCCGTCGGCATGGCCATGAAGAA
>CAWUJQ010000734.1:0-1870 GCA_963922445.1 uncultured bacterium | reverse complement strand
CAACCTGCTTGACGCCGCCCTCGCCCGCCCAACCGACCCGGCCATGTTCAGCACAGAGGTATTATCCATTGGCCGCATCAACGGGACGAAAGCGCCCACACTCGGTATGGAAGTCGTCAAGATGGGCCGCACCACTGGCCTCACGACGGGCCGCATCACGCTGCTGGACGCCACGGTCAATGTGCAGTACGACACGATCAACGGCAGCCGCAACGCCCGCTTCGTCGATCAGGTGATTACCAGTGGCATGAGCAGCAGCGGTGACAGCGGCTCACTCGTGGTTGATCCGTCGGACAACATGGCGGTGGGCTTGCTGTTTGGCGGGTCGCAGGTGGCGTCCATCTTCACGCCCATTGACCGTGTGCTGTCGTCGTTCAATATTGAGTTGGGGTAGCTAAAGCCAACGCGGTGAGGTTTGGGGGCTTGCCCTCAAACCTATACCTATAATGAAGACCCGCGCAGTGCCCGCCCCGCACTCAGCGCCATGACGAGCAGCAGCACCATCACAATCGCAAATGCACCCCGGTAGCTGTGTTCTGCCACAAAGCCGAGCATGGGCGGCCCCACCAAAAAGCCCGTATAAGCAATCGTCGCTACGCCCGCGACCGCTGCACTCGGTTCCACGCCAGGGATGTTACCCGCCACACTAAACGCCAGCGGCACGACCGTCGCCACGCCCAGGCCCACCATTGCAAAGCCAATCAACACGGTCATCAGCGTCGGGACGGTAATCATCAGCAAAATGCCCGCCGCCGCCAGGTAGCCGCCCCAGCGTACCACCTGTACCAGCGAAAACCGCTCCACCAGCGCGTCCCCCATAAAGCGACCAATCGCCATGAAGGCAGCAAACGCCAGCAGCCCCAGCGCGGCTGTCCCTTCCACAACACCCGCCACATTGCGCAGGTAGAGCGCGCTCCAGTCAATCATGGAACCTTCGCCAAGGGCTGCGCTAAATGCAATCAGCCCCAGCAGCCACACCGAACGTGGCGGCAGCGAGAAAATCGCAGTCGGGCCATCATCAGCGCTCTTTTTATCGGCAACCTCCACCAGGCGCGGCGCAACGATAACGGCAATCACCACGTAGATGAGCGCGGCAATCGTAAAGTGACCCTGCACCCCCCAGTTCAAAAAGCCGAACAACGTGCCCAGTAGCGCCCCGCCAACCATGCCCAGGCTCCAGGCCGCATGAAAAGACGACATAATCGTCCGGCGGTAGCGCCGCTCCACCTCGATGGCCTGCGCGTTCATGGCTACGTCCATGCTGCTGGTGGTCGCACCAAAAAAGATCAGCCCGCCCCACAAACCCAGCATCGCCACCCACGCTGGCGTGCCATCGCCAAACAACACACCTGATCCCAACAGGCCCATCAACGGGAGCGCGGCCACATTGAGCAAGGCCGTCACAGTGAGGACGGTGCGGCTGGAAAAACGGGCAATCAGCCCACTGGTGATGAGCAGCGCACCAAGCACGCCAATCGCGCCGCCCTGCAAAATCAGGCCAAGCTGCGCTTCGGATAGGCCGAGGTTGGCCTGCACCGCTGGAATGCGGGAGGCCCAGTTAGCAAACGTGCCGCCATTGACAAAAAACATCGCGGCAAGGGCAATCCGGTAGGTGACGAGTTCGCGGGTGGGCTGGATGGCGGTGGTGGTGGTCATGTTCGCTCCCGTTACAGGTGTTCAATATGGATGCAAGGCTTTTCAGCATAGGCCCATCGCCCCTATCGGAATAGGGCCGCTTGGCAATGGTCATACACTGCTCATTCTGCCATCCAGTTGAGGCCACCCCACACTACAGACGTGGGTGCCGCCCGGTCTGTGATCTCGCTGCCCGGTACGGCGTCGGCGGTGCCGCCCCGCCAGATATACAGGG
>CAWUJQ010000733.1:0-1873 GCA_963922445.1 uncultured bacterium | reverse complement strand
TTTGATTGTCACTTGCAGGAAATAAGTACATACAAGTGTAGTATGTTTTTGCGTACTTGAAAAGGCTGTCTATTCACTATAGGTATATCTCAATCTGCTGATCTGCTTTTGTGCAATCTACCTCAATGTTGCTACAATGGAGCTACACTACGCACATTCAGGATGGCATCATTATGGGCAGACAGTTCACCTTCACTCGGATATTGCTGGTTCTTGGTATCGCGCTCACGGTGACTGCGCTGCCTTCTGCCCTATACGCTCAAGATGAAGCGGATGAGTCCGGCGGGCAGGTCACTATCCTTACAGAGAATATTACCAGCACGGGCGGGGCGGCCATCAACTTCGACTTTGCCGTGCGCGACGCAGACGGCTACGGGATTCGGGATTTAAGTCCGGGTCAGGTGCGTGTGAGCGAAGCCACCGCCGATGTAACGCTCGCGCCCAACGAGAACGGTACGTTTGCGCTGGCGTTCATTGTAGACCTGAGCCAGGGCACCGATGCCACGCTGGTGCGCGAAACGCTGCGGTCTTACTTTGTGGATGCTTATCAAGCTGGCGACGATGTCACGTTTTATGTGTTGGCGGGCGATGAAGCGGTGCCCGTCGTCACACCGATTGACTCGCGTGACGATGCGCTGGCCCTCATTGAAACCTTCCAAACACAGCCCGACACCTACACACTCGATGATACGCTGTTGGCGGTGCTGAACGACTTCATCGAAAAGCGTGAAGCCAACCCCGGCCTTGGGGCACATGTGATTCACGTGGGCACCTTCCTCCCATTCCCTGAACAGGGCAACAACACAACCCCATTCGCTGATGAAGCCATTCCCTACCATGTGGTGCAAACGCAAATTAACCGCACATCCACGGCCATGCGTCAGCTTGCAGAGCAGGGCGGCGGGCTGTACGTCGATAACGAAGCGGGCGACCTTGTACTAGACGATGTGGATACCGCCGTGGGTGAGCTGCGCTTGCTGTACGATGTCATCCAGGCCAGCCGGGTCACGTACAGCTATGGCTATCGCAGCACCAGTGGTTCATTCGTCAACCCGCGTCGGGTCACGCTTTCCATCACCCTGCCCGATGACACCGTGGTACAAGACCCCTACTCCTATAATGTCGTCTTTCAGCCGCCGCGCTTGACGTTTACCAATCCAAATCAGTTTAACCCGGTACTCACGCCTGACCGCAATCCTGAAACGCTGGCGATCACCTTTGAAGAAGAGACGGTACAGCCCGTTATGGTGCAGGTCAACTTTCCTGATGGTATTGATCGTCCGCTGGAGTTGGTGCGGCTCAGCATTGTTGAAACCGACACCGGCCAAATCCAGCAGTCCACGCTGCAAACCAGCAATCTTGATAGCGATGGGCGTTTGCAACTGGAATGGGACCTGGCCGAGTATCGTTCGCCCGATACGACAAGCCCCGTTGAGCTGACCGTCCTCGTTGAGGATGTGACGGGGCGTACAACCTCGGTCACGCAGAGTGGGGCGGTGGTTGTGCTGGCCGCACCACCTTTGCCTACGCCCACGCCGCAGCCGACGGTTGTGCCAGTCGCCGCTGAGCAACAAGGCAACGGTGAGGGCGTAGGGGTGATCGCGTTTGGTGTAGGGGGGCAGTCTGCATCTGGTTCCGATGATGGCAGTGCAGCGGGTGGCCTTACGGCAACTACGATTGCGTTATTGTTCTTGGTGTTTGCGGTGTTGGTGGTTATGTTGATTTTGGCGGTCTCGCGCACCGTGCGCGTGTATCGGCTGGCACGAGAGGGCGCGTTGTTGGCTCCAGAACCCGAACCGAAGGTCATCAGTGAGGAGCCGGCTGCGCCGGAAATCCCGCAAGATGAGGTCATTGAGCCGGAGGAAGAAGAACT
>CAWUJQ010000732.1:0-1878 GCA_963922445.1 uncultured bacterium | reverse complement strand
TGAGCACGATAGCTGCCGCGAAACCAATCGACAGGAAGCCCAGGACACCGCGCCGGGCGGGTTCCGCCTGCGCCGCGCTAAGTTCGACGGCGGGGTTCTGCCACTCGATAATCGGGAAGTTGAGTGCCTCCACCGCGTTCGTCACCGCGTCACGGTCGGCGTCTGCTTCCAGTGCCAACCACACGTCATAGGGCAGGCTGGTCCCGACGAGTTCAAAAATCGGGTCGATATTGGTGATGAGGAAAAAGCCGTCGGTGGGGTCTAGCGTGGGGAAGTAGTCAACATAGCCGGACACTGGCACCCGCAACTCGAACTGTTCGCCCAGCGCCGTGATATGCATGGTCACGGACTGCCCGACGGCGATGTTGTATTGCCCAGCCGTCACTTGACTGAGTAAAATCCCGGTGCGCGATCCCGCCAACTGGTTGAACATATCCGCGATAGGTAGATCGGCGAAGTCCTCCCGATAGCGGGTGACGGCAGCCATCGCGCCTCGGTCCACACCCATAATCGTGCCGTCGATGGTCTGTGTACCGATCACCAGAAACCCCGAGTATGTGCCTACACGGGCGACATCGTACACGCCGTCAATGCCGTAGAGTTCCTGGACAGGTGGCGGGTTATAGCCGGAGATGGTTAGTGTGCCATCGTCGGCGACTTCAGTTTCCGCCTCAGATGCCGTCACCAGCACAATGTCCGCGCCGATGCGGTAGTCAATCGCATCTTGCAGGCTGCGGTCAATCGTCCCCGCCATTGACGCGGTATACCCGACGAGACTCAGCGTAAACGCGACCATCAACAGCGTGCCACGATAGCGCCCGACAGAGCGTACAATCTCACGCAGCGCCATCAGCAGGGCAATGTTCGGGGTAAAAGCGAGTAGGTTCGCGCCTAGCCGCAGCAGAAACGGGAACATCCGCAGGAACACCAACACCAGCCCCAGCGAGAGCAGTGTTGGGCCAATGAACGTCAGCGGATCGGCAAACGGTTCGTCGGCAGCCGTCGTCAGGCCGCCCTGCTGCCCCAGTGAGTAGTACACATAAACCGCCGGGATCAGGATCAGCAAGTCTACATAACCGCGCTGCCACCATGCCGCCTGCGCCGTGCCGATCTGCTGGCGATAGCTGTTAATGTTCTGGCGGGTGGTGCGCCACGCCAGGAATAACCCACTACTCGCGGCGATCAGCCCGGTTGAACCGCCGATCATCAGCGCGGTGCGCGTGAAAGTAATAGTCTGCACGCTGCTGGTCCCGTCGAAGCGCAGAAAGGCCGCCGTCCGGCCCACCAGCCGCACCACAAACGGACTCACCAACAGGCCCACCGCCAGTGACACCAGGACCAGCGTCAGCCACATCAGCAGATGAATACGGAGCAGATCGCCCCGGCTCATCCCCCGGCTACGGAGCTTTACGTCGTCCAAGCCCTGCCGCCCCACCAACTGCCCGGAGACCATCGACACGAAGTACATCACCAGCCCTGCGACGGGCATAATGATGATGAACAACTGTCCAGTGAGGGCGTTTACCTCCTGGTTAAAGGCGGTCAGCCCCTCCGCTGGCGACACATCCTGGCGTATCCCCGGTAAGACGTTTTCTGCCTGACGTAACCCGGTGTCGATGCGGGTGAGCACCCCCCCGACGTCGGCGGTCCGCACATCACGTCCGTCAAAGTCCAGGAACCACGCGACCTCAGAGACCGGATTGGTTGCCGCGTCCGCTATGAGATCCGTCAGCACATCCGGCGCGACGAGCACCACATTGTCGAAGAAGCTCGGCGTAAAAATCCACGCTGGGTCATCCTCGTTAATCGGCTCCCAGCGAGCTACAACCACCATGTTCGCCGTCGTCCCGAACTGTGTCTGTCCGGTGAGTTCGTCGC
>CAWUJQ010000731.1:0-1883 GCA_963922445.1 uncultured bacterium | reverse complement strand
AAGCAGAAGTACACGCCGATGGCCAGCAACGGCGGCACCAGCGCAAAATACGCCAGCAGCAGCCCCGTCTCTCCAACATAGACCCACCACGCCCGCATTTGCCCGTCGCGGCGGGCGCGGGGCAGTGTGAACCCGGCACTCACGACCATCAACGCCAGCAGCACTACCGCTACACTCGCCCGGAACGACGGCCCAAACGCCCACGCAATGGCGTTCATGTTAACAGCACCAAACGATGACGCCACTGCCTCAGCGGTCATGCTGTAGTCCCCCGGAGAGAACACTAACGGCACCATCATCGGCAGCGCCCCGCGAATGAGGGCAGCCAGTGCCCGGTGAGCGCGGCTGTTCAAGAAGTCCGCGCCGCTAAAGGCCAATACCGCGTGCAGGTCGCCTAGCCCCCAGTGGAACCACGTCAGCAGGATGAAGAACACAAACCCCGCAACAGGCGCTACCGCCCACACGCCAATCATCACAACCACCGGGATGATATACGCCGTCAAAAAAGCGCCCATCTGGCGCAGGTTGAGCGGCTGCCCCAACACCTTGCCCGGTACCAGATGATCTATCGCGCCGTGGGGCAGCCCGAACAGCGCCGCGCTCAGCACCAACGGGAGCAACTGCACCCATACGGGCACAGCCACAGGCAGCAGGAACAACAGCGCAAACAGCCCCGTCACGATGTACGACGGCACAATGATGTGCCGCATGATGCTGCGCTGCGCGCCGTCCGGGGGCAATAGGGGCCGCGTTATATCCGTGAGTGAGCGCCACACCCGTTTGACCCGCTGCCACTGGTCATCAAACGGGCGCGCTTCAATCACCCACACAAACAGCAGCAGTCCCTGCACCACCATAATGTTAGTGATGAAAAAGAACAGCAGCTCCTCAACGGGCAGGCCAAACACCATAATCTGCGTACTCGTCTGCTCGGTGATGTGCCACACCCCAGCTTGGATGGCAAAGCGGTCTGCAATGCCCAAATACACCGTGGGCGGCACAATCGCTGCGAGGCAAAGCCACGCATTGCGTAGTAGCTGGTCGCCGCCGATGGCCCAGTGCAGCGCCAGTACCGGGCAAGCCCAAACCAAAATCATAGCCAGGTAGCGATAGTTATCTGGGGCCAGCAGCAGCAGGCCACTTAGTGCCGCTGCAACCAGCAGCAGCCCGGCAGCACCCCAGCGCACCCCCGGTGAGCCGCCGTCTACCCACTGTGCCGGGATATTGGCCAGCATCAGGTAAAACCACAGCCCGGTGAGCATGGGTTGCAGGATGAAAAACAGGTACTCCTCAACCGGCACATAACCAATCGTGGCCAGCACGCGGTCGTCGCCATATGACCAGATTGCGTTGGCCACCAGCCAGTTGTCCCAGGGAGTCGCGTAGACGAAGGCCAGCAGCGAGAGCGTTATGATGCTGAGCGGCCCCATGCGGCGATAGGTTTGCTGCCGGGGCAGCAGCAGCCACAAAATGACGATAAGCGGTAAGATGAACCGTAGATGGAAGAATAGATATGTCATGGCTTGAATCATAATCGTGATGCCTAATCTATAGGTAAGGGAGGCATCAGGGGGGGATGAAAAAGGCACCACACCATTCATGCGGGCGGGGATGCTGCCCCGCCCCTACACATCACAACACATCACAACCAGATCGTAGGGGTCGCCCAGGGTGGCGGCCCTATATACGACCCCATGTTGCCAGCGCCCATGCCAGTTCATCCGGGGATGGCGCATAATTGCCCACTTTGCGCACGACGAGTCCGCTAGCGTAGTTGGCGAGCGTCACCGCTTCGGGATACGTCGCATCGGCGCACAGCGCGAGCGTCGTCACGGCAATCGCGGTATCGCCCGCGCCCACCGTGTCAAACACATCCGTCACGG
>CAWUJQ010000730.1:0-1888 GCA_963922445.1 uncultured bacterium | reverse complement strand
TGCCCACACCAATCGGGGCGTCCCCGGCTTTTTCACGGTGATCGTCTGCGCCCATGTTGTTTGCTCCTTGATGCAGTCGGTTAAGTTAGTCCAGCCAGTCCGCAGGGACTTCCGTTGGCTCGTTCAGCGGCCTTCCAATATAGCGGAACCACTCCACGATGCCCACACGCACCAGCATTTCGTTGATGTCGCTGCCGTCAATCTGGCCGTCCCCGGTAACGTCTAGCTGTGTGGTTGCCTCATTGAGTGTTGTACCCACCCCACTGACCACAGCCACCACTTCCTCCGGCTCGACAACGGTATCGCGGTTCAAATCCCAGAAGAACGGCACGATGTACACGCGGGCAAAGCCTGTCACGCCCCGGCTGTCCTCCACTTGATAGTAGAACACATCCACATTGGCCTGCTTTAGCACGTTGGATTCATACGTGTAGCGGGTGGTGCTGTCGCCAATGGGTGCGAGGGTGCCAAAGGTAGGCTGCTGGATAATCGAGAAGGTGAACGGCCACTCGCCACCGTAGACCGTGTTGATGTCTACCTCAATAGTGGCATCATAACGCGGCACGATGATGTCAAACACCTGCGGGCAAAACGGCGGCGCGAAATTCAGTGGCTTCGAGTCATCCACGTTGATATTTCGCGGGACGTAGTTTGTTGCCCCCCACCAGTTAAGGGTGAAGTCCACTGTTTGTCCAGACGAGATGACGACTGACTCCAGGTTGTTGGTAAAGCAGTTGTTTTTAACGGTATGATTCGGGCTGCTCCCTGTGGAGGTGCTGTAAACACTCCCCTCACTAAAGACTGCGCTGTAGCTGTTGCCTGCGAATATGTTATCTTGCAATGTTATATTGGCCGTTCCTACGTAAGTAATTGCGCCAGAGAAAAACGCGCGATTACCCCTGAAAAACGAGGATTTAATCTCGATGACGTCGCTTGCATTAGCACGAAGGTAGAGCGCTCCACCACTTGACCATTTCGCCTCATTGTCAGTGAATGTGCTTTCAAGGATGCTCAAGAATGGGCCGTCATGGTAAATACCTGCACCTGCACCATTCCCAGGCTGATTAAAGAAAAGATCCGTGCGGTTATTCAAAAAGTGGGTTCGCAACACGGTGAGTGATCCCCGGTTGTAAACACCGCGAAAGCCGTTTTGGATGGTTAAATCGTAGAGTCGCAGATCGCCGCCAGAGGCAACCGAAAAGAGATTTGTCTCTTCGATTGGAGAGCCACCGTCAATGACAGCACCATCCCCCTGCCCGAAGACAGCTATCTTACTCGTAATGACAGGTAGCTCACCTGAAATCAGGTAAGTGTCTTCGGGGAGTATAATGTAATTTAGATTGGTCGGGGGCTGCTGGTTCGCTGCACTAACGGCATCTGCCAGACTACAATGATTTTCATCACAGGTACCATCATTGGAATCGTTTGTTGTGTTTACCTGAAAAATCATATCAGGGGGCGGCGGTTCCTCAATAACATCTTTCGGTATGGGTGTAACGATCCGTGGCAGTGCGGTAGGTCGTCTGTATGGTGTTGAATTCGGTGTGGACGTGGGCGGCGGCGTGTAGAAAACAGACGGCGTGAGCGTCGGTTGGGGCGTCGGTGAAAAGGGCGTCATCGTTGGCGTAAAAGTAGCCGTGTTATCGCTACCGATGGGCTGGTAAGCTGCCACATCAGCGGAAAGCCGCCCCTCCACAAAGACAAATATGCCGACGACTGCGATAAGCATTAGTCCAGTGAGGTGTTGACCCCACACGGCCCTGGTTTGATTCGTTTGCTGTTTGGGTTGCTGCACTTAGAATTCCCCGCATATTGTGAAGTCAATGACTAACTACACAATACACGCTGAAGGGTTTGTGGGTCAACATTGCCGCCGCTCACCACCACA
>CAWUJQ010000729.1:0-1889 GCA_963922445.1 uncultured bacterium | reverse complement strand
GCGTAGGCAACACATTGGCAACGAGGCCGCAGCCGACCTATTCCTCCAACGTGATTGTGTCCAGAATCGCCTCAATCGTCGGCTGCGCTTCTTCCGCTGGAATTTCCGACGTGAGCGTCAGCACCGCCACAAAGCGGTTGTCGTCCAGCAGGATGGCGTAGGCCGTAAACGCACTGCCGCTGTCGGCGTCGGGGTCAATAGGCACATAGCTCAGGCGGGCGGCCTCATACCCGTTGAACGTCATCTCCTCAACCACGAGTTCGTATTCCGCTTCATTGAACGCTTCGTCCTCTGGTGGCCCACCAAACTGATCGTCCCCGCCTAAGTTTTCCAGGAAGGCCGTCAGCACCTCGTCCGCCGATGCGCCCGCCTCGATGGTGTTCCAACGGTCGATGCGCCCGCCCGCAACCGCCAGCACAATTGCCTCTTCACCGTCTTCAATCTGGTTGCGGATGCCCACCTGTACGCTGCTAATCACGTTAAACGAGATAAAGCGCGTCACCGGGATGCCGTTCAGCGTATACCAACCTTCGGGATAGTCGAGCGTGATGTCGCTCATGCGCCCGCGCCCGTCATAGGTTTCAGTCAGGTCGGGCACCTCAATGTCGGTGGGGTCCTCTTGGGCCAACACGACAGCGGGCACCAAAAACAGCGTTAACAGCAGCAAGCGCTTCAACATAGCCTTACCCACACTTATGAACAAAAGTCTGCGCTGCCCATTGTAGCCGCCTGCGCTAGAATGTTGAACAACGCATATCCGCCACACAAGAAGAGAACACGCTGATGCAAAACTTGCTCCGGCACCCGGCAATGGCCGCCCTGCTCGTGTTCCTGGTCGCGTTTGTGCCGCTGGCCGTGCCCAGCCGCGCCATGCAAACGGACGAAAGCTACTTCTGGTATCACCGGACGGATCGTTTTTGGAGTGCGGTCGCCAGCGGCCAATTTGCCAACACGGTACAAACCGAGCATCCCGGCGTGGGCGTGATGATCCTTGCAGGTGGCGGGCGCTGGGTACTCAACCAGATTGACCCCGCCCGTGAGCTGCCCTTCCTGACGCAGGTGCAATACCTGCGCTTCCCGGTCAAAGTGGCAAATGCGCTCGCGCTCACCCTCGCCTTCGTTGTGATGAGCCGACTCATGGACGCACGGATTGCGTTACTGGCTGCACTGATGTGGGCCACCGAGCCATACATGCGCTGGTATCTGCGCCTTATCCACGTAGACGGCATGAGCACGACGTTCATGCTGCTGTCGTTGGCGCTGCTGCTGCTGGCCTTTCAGGTTCACCGCTCACGGGACGACATCGCCACACCGGGGCAAGTGCTGTGGGTGCCGCTCGTGCTGGCGGGGATCGCGGCGGGGTGGGCGGCGCTCACGCGCTTTTCGTCGTTTTACATGTTCGGGATGGCAGGCGTGCTGGCGCTGCTCAACGGGTACACTTACCGCCACCAGATGAGTATACCGTTCTTCGTGCAACGTATGGCGCTGCCTGTGGTCACCTTCACGGGTGTGATGCTGCTGACATGGACGGCACTCTATCCCGGCATGTGGACGAACGCGGGCGGCATTATCGACCAAATGCTGCACGGCGTGGACAACGCCGTCACGGTTCACGAGAACGGCAGCTACTTCATGGGCCAGCCTACCGCTGACCCCGGCCCGTGGTATTACCCGCTGGCGCTGCCCTTCCGGATGTCGCCGTGGCTGCTAATCGGGCTGCCATTGGCCGTGATTGCCGCCTTTCGCGGCCAGATGCGCGATAACTGGCGCTTGTGGCTGGCCGTATTGGTCTACGTGACGGTGTACATGGTCTTTTTGGTGTGGCAGGGCAAAAAGTACGACCGCTACGCGCTGCCCATCTTCCCTGGGCTGCACCTGTTTGCCGCTGC
>CAWUJQ010000728.1:0-1895 GCA_963922445.1 uncultured bacterium | reverse complement strand
GCTGGCACGGGCATTGGCTGCTACCGCGTCAGTAGTAGCGCGGACGCTATCGCCAGCGGCTTCGCGGGTGGCTTGGGCGTTAGCGCGGCCCGCTTGCGCGGTTTCGGCAAAGCCGCCCTGTTCAATTTGTGCGTTGGCTGCGGGCAGCGTCAAAACGGAAATTAATATGAGGGCAATAGCAAGAGCGAAAAAAGTTGCGGCAAGGTAAAACTTGGGGCGCATTGTTTATCTCCTGGGTGATGTAGACACGCATCACTACTATAGGACAACTCTGCGGAGAAGTAACACCATTCCATAAAGTGTTTGCAATCACTTTACACGGAGGTGACATCTTCTACATGGCCAAGTGGCGACCGCCGTTGACGTGAATCACCGTGCCGGTGATAAAGCTCTCCGTGACGAGGTAGGCCACCGCGCGGGCCACGTCTTCTGGCGATCCCGTACGCTTGAGCAGGTTTTTATTGCCCATTTCTATCCACTCCTCCTCTGTGTTGTCTTCTGGCCGCATCACCGGGCCGGGAATGACGGCATTCACGCGGATGTCTGGGCCGAGTTCGACGGCGCTGGTTTGCGTGAGCATCCACAGGGCGGCTTTGCTCACACCATGATGGGCGAATGCCTGCCACGGTAAAATCGCACCCCGGTCAAGGATGTTGACAATAGCGCCGCCGGGTGGCGTATTTTTGGCCATGATCTCGGCAGCGGCCTGGGTACATAAAAATGGCCCGGTCGCGTTGACGGCTATGCTTCGGTTCCACGCTTCCAGGCTGGCGTTGAGCAAGCCGCCGGGTTGGAAGATAGACGCGCTGTTGACCAAAATATCCAGCTTGTCGAAGCGCTCCACGATGCTACTGAACAACTCGCCGACGCCCTCTGGTGTGCTGACGTCCGCTTGAACGGCCAGCGTCTCTACACCGAGCGACTTCATATCCTGCACTGTGTCGCGCACCGTCGCCTCATCGGAGCGGTGATAGTGGATCACGATGTTCGCGCCGCGCTGTGCCAATTCCAGGGCAATGGCTTTGCCCACGCGATGCGCTGACCCGGTAACTAGCGCAACATTGCCCGTGATGTCCAATTGCATGAACGGCTCCTGTTCTGTAAGTGGCGTGAACGACATCTGTAGGTAGTTTAACGCTTTGGTATATCGTGGGCAAAAACAGGCGTAGGCCACATCTAAAAGCTACAAAATGTCGCTCAAATCGACTTCGGGCGGTGGCTCGTCTGTGTCCAAATCCAGCTTGTCCGATGGTAAACGCTGCTCCATCCGCCAATCAGAGGAAGCCGTGTGCGCCTCTGGCGAGTTGATGCGGGCTAATGCGGACGCGGCTGCGACCTGCACCAGCCACGCGTCGTCTTTTAGGGCGGCCCTTAACGGCCCCACCGCCTGCTCATCCCCAATTTGGCCGAGTGCGTTGGCTGCCAGCACCCGCACCTCACGTGCCTCATCTTGCAAGAGGGGCAGCACGGCTGTGACGGCCTCTGCACACGCCAGCTCCCCTAGCACTTCCACAGCCAACGCCCGCACCCACTCGCGCACATGGCCCAGTGACTCAATCAGGACGGTTTCGATTGGCTCTCCGCCTGCTCGCACCAGCGCGTCACGTACAGGCCGCACCAGTGAGGTGTGCCAGTCGGCGGCGTCTAGCAGCGCGTGAACCTGTTCAGCTTCGGGCACCCCGTTGACCGCGTTAATCACCATGCGGCGCAGGTCAAGGTCGCGTTCTGCCAGCAGGGTGAACAGCATATCGGCCAGCCCAGGCGGGTCTATTTTGGCGATGGCCAGCAGGGCCGCCTCCCGCAGCCGGTAGTAGGTCGTCTCATCGTTGACCAGGTCGAACAGCGGCTGGGCAGCGGTCGCGTCCCCCAGTTCGCCTAATGCCTGGGCCGCTGCC
>CAWUJQ010000727.1:0-1896 GCA_963922445.1 uncultured bacterium | reverse complement strand
CATCAAACCCCTACAAAAACCGTTATGAGCCGGTGCTGCCTAAGGCATCTTCGAGGGCGTGCCATGCCAGTGTGGCGCAGCGAATGCGGTTCGGAAACTGACGCACTCCACCGAGGGCTTCTAGCTCCTCCATGTCTTCGCTATCAAAGATAAACTCCCCTTCGCGATCCATCATCTTCTCCTGGAAGGTGCGCAGCGACTTGTGAGCCTCGTCCAGCGTTTTGCCTGTCACGGCGTCCGTCATCATAGAGGCGCTGGCCTGACTAATGGCGCAGCCCTTACCGCTAAACTTGACCGCCGTAATCACGCCGTTGGTCAGCGTAAGGTACACATCCACCGCGTCGCCGCAGGTGGGGTTCAGGCGGTGGGCGTGGGCGTCGTGCGGGTCAAGTTCACCGTAGTTGTGCGGGTTCTTGGCGTGATCGAGGATCACTTCTTGGTATAGCGATTCTAAACTCATATGCGGAATATCTCCTTCACACGCTGGATGGCATCCACCAGCGCGTCGATGTCTTCGCGGGTGTTATAAAAATACAGGCTGGCGCGGGCCGTGGCTGCGATGTCGTAGCGGCGCATGAGCGGTTGGGCGCAGTGGTGCCCTGCTCGGATGGCCACACCTTCTTGGTCGAGAATGGTTGAAATGTCGTGGGGGTGGGCACCCTCCATCGTAAATGAGAGCGCGCCCACCCGCTCTTCTGCCTCGCCGTACAGCTTAAGGCCGTCGATGTCGCGCAGTTTGTCGAGCGCATACTGCGTCAACTCATCTTCGTAAGCGGCGATCTTGTCGATGCCGATTTCGCTCAGGTAGTCTACCGCGGCACCCAGCCCGATGCCCTGCGCAATGCTCGGTGTGCCTGCCTCGAACTTGTGCGGCAGGCCAGCGTAATTAGAGTGATCCAGAAATACCTCGTAAATCATATCGCCGCCGCCCAGGAACGGATCCATTGCTTCAAGGATGTCCGTTTTGCCCCACAGCACGCCGATGCCTGTTGGCCCGCACATCTTGTGGCCGCTAAACACGTAGAAGTCGGCGTCAAGTGCTTGCACATCCACGGGCATGTTGGGCACGGACTGCGCGCCGTCAATCAGGACTTTGGCACCTGCGTTATGGGCTGCTGCGATGATCTGCTCAATGGGGTTGATGGTGCCGAGCACGTTGGAAACATGCATCATCGCCACCAGTTTGACGCCGTCAAGCAAGCTGTCCAGGTTGGTCAGGTCGAGCGTGCCTTGTTCCGTGACCGGGATAAAGCGCATCTCCACGCCGTGCTGCGCCTTAAGGATATGCCAGGGCACCAGATTACTGTGGTGCTCCATCTCGGTGGTGAGGATGACATCACCGGCTTGCATGAACTTGCGCGCCCAGCCATACGCCACCAGATTAATCGCCTCTGTGGTGTTGCGAGTGAAGATTATCTCGTGCGGTTGCGGGGCGTTGATAAAGCGGGCAATTTTGACGCGGGCCTCCTCATAGGCGGCGGTGGCTTTTTCGCTCAACGCGTGGATGCCCCGGTGGATGTTGGCATTATAGTCGCGGTAGTAGGTATCTAGCGCTTCGATGACGTGGAGCGGCTTTTGGGATGTCGCTGCGTTATCGAGGTAGATGAGGGGCTTGTCATTCACATTTTGGTGTAACGTGGGGAAGTCTTTGCGGTAGGCTTGCATCTTAACGGTAAGCTTTCGTCAACGATTCATTGCGGGCTATTGTACAAAGGGTGAGCGGTTATGTCTGCATCGTGGTGAATTGGTTGGCGATGTCTTCTAATGCTCTTCCGACGAGTACCTGGGCCATTGCCTTACGGTAATCCGCGCTGCCGGACGCGTCATCGGGTGGGTTGAGGACGTGGGGCACCTGCGCGGCTTGGGCGGCGATGCGCTCAGCGGTTAGTGGCCCGC
>CAWUJQ010000726.1:0-1902 GCA_963922445.1 uncultured bacterium | reverse complement strand
GGCCCCACGGCCAAGCGCAGCGGCCACCGCGACACGCCCGGCAGCGCAGTAATCAACGCGGCGGCAGCTTCGTCTGTGCGTTGGCCCAGGTGATGCAAAAACCAGCGCGCAAAAAACGGGCTGTATGCCGTCACGGAAAAGCCGCGCCGGAACGTTTTCAGCATGATTTCGATGCTAAACACAATGCCGCCAATCGCAGTGATGGGCAGCAGCAGCACCTCAATTACAATAAACAGCAGCAGTTTCATCGCGTGAAGAACGCTTTCTCCCGTGGCAGCCACTCCACATCCAGCGCATGGACTTCTATCGTCACGAAGTTGTCTTCGCGCAGTTCATGATCGGTAATCATTACGTCCAGGCGCAGGCTGTTGGGCTGGTCGTCCAGCGGTTCGGCGTACATGATTTCGCCGTCAATGACCGTCTCTATCTGCTGGGCGGGTCGGATGACAATGCGTGCAACATCGTAGAACACCAGCTTACCGTCGATGAAGTCGGGGGTGCGCTCGTCGGCGTCGGGTTGTACATCGCCCGTTAGTTGCAAGTCCAGCACCAGCGAGTCGAGCGGTTCCATGTAGGCGATGTCGTCAATGTAGCTGTCGTGCAGCGAAACGTGGTTTTGCAGGTCGGCCAGTCGCATACAACTCCCCAGTTGATTTTGTTTTGCGCGAATGCCTGTATTGTAACGTGTAATGGAGCGCTCAAATCTTAAGGTCGGTAAAAACTGTGCGCATTCACATCGTTAATCACGCTGGTGACGGAGCCGCGTCCATATCCTCACCGCCCTGTTCGGCCTCTACTGTGACCGTGCCCTCATTGCGGACTTGCAGGCCCCACATGGTGCCCAGCAGCCAAAACGTCAGCATCCGCATCTCGGACGATGACCAGAAGTAGTACTCAAACAGGATCATCAGGCTGAAGGCCAGCAGCGCCCCCCCTGCGATGAACTGCCCGCCGTGACGCGTCCACAGGCCCCGCAGCGGGTACCACAGCCCAAGCGCATACAGCACCCCACCCACAACCCCAAGCTCCGCGAACACCACCAGATACACGTTGTGTGCAGGCAATTGAATACTGACCGGGTCGGGCGGGATGTAGCGCAGCCGCTCAAGCAGGTTGTACAGGCCCACCCCGCGCACCGGGTCACGCTGGAAAAGCGTGATGGTATTCGGAAAACCATACGTGATGCGGTCAACAATCCCCTGCCAGCTTGACCCCAACTCCCGGAAGCGCTGTACCAGCGCCGCCGTTAGCGGTGAGGTGAGCGCAAACACCACGCCACCTACCCCGCCTAGCACGATGACCGCTAATGTAATCCACAGGGCGCGCCCACGCGGACGATAGGCGATCAACATGGCCAGCACCAACACACCAGTCACCAAAACAATGGCCATCCGCGACTGTGTCGCCAGCAAACCTAGGTACAGCACGGCCACCGCTGCATAGGCGGCAACCATCGCGCCCACCCGGTCACGGACGGTGTAGGCCAGCAAGCCCGCTTGAAACAGAGCTACTCCCAGGTAGCCAGCCAGCACATTCGGGTGGGTAGCCAGGGCATAGGGGCGGAAGGGCTGCGGCCCCAGGCGGAAGGGGTTGTCTGGATTGAAGGTCATTTCACCAATTGCACCCAAGCCGACGGTGCCGCCCACAGCCGTTTGTGCCAGCGCAATCACTGCGTGAGGGAGGGCCATCGCCACGAACACGGCGGCTACGGGGGCAATCCCGTAGTGCAGCACGGCTGCCGCAATAATGACCGCCAGCGCGACTTCCATCACCAGCAAGATGCTGCTTTGGATTGACAACGCCGGAACGAACGCCCATGTGATGCTGAGCGCGGCCCACCCCGCCAGCGCCACCCACAAGACCGCACCTTTGGCCAACACGCGCCGCCCCACACGCAACAGC
>CAWUJQ010000725.1:0-1907 GCA_963922445.1 uncultured bacterium | reverse complement strand
ATAATGCGGGTCACGGGTTGGAGAGCCTTAACTGCCAGGGCTAACTGCACTGCTGGGTCGCCAGAGGCAAGTGCGCCGAAAATCCGCCTTATGTTATTACCCTGTACCAGATGACTTGACTTCATGAGATTATTTTCGACCCCAAAGCGAAATGGGACGGTGACTGGCATCGAATGTAATGGTGAGGTTGCTCATGGCAAACCATGAGGTAACCTGTACTTTAGTAGGGAATTGAAGCTTCGTCGGCAGAATGTTAACCTCAATGACCTCGACGCACTGCTTCCAGCTTGAATTCAATAGCGATACGCCCGATTGAACTGGCAGCACCGGCAGAAGCACAACCAGCGGATAGACGATAAAAAGCCGTGTAAACTTGCGCCCAGCCAACCGCGCCAGCAGGCGTGTCAACGTCAATAGGGCGTAGGGTATACCCTTGGGTTTGGGATAAACCCACACTCCAACTAAGCCACCCGGTTTACATACGCGCATCATTTCTGCCACTGCTTGCGACGGCGCACCTGTGTAGGCAATCACGCCATACGAAAACACCGCGTCAAAGGCATTATCTGCAAAGGGGAGGATTAGCGCATCCCCTATTGCGAACGCTGCATCCACATTTGTCGCCATGCGGGCCTTTGCGGTACTCACCGCGTTGGTAGAGATGTCAACCCCTGTGTAGTGACAATCTAACTGCGACAATATCATGCTGTGAATACCATCCCCACAACCGACATCAAGAATGTGTGGGGTGTTTGCGTCGTTTATGAAGGTAGCAAGCGGCTGTAGAAAGTCCGCTGCTTCTTGCAGTTTAGCTTCACTCACGGGTGTAACATTAACCGTCCAGTGCTGCTCAAAATCGAATTGGAGGGTTTGTTTCATCATTTAGGCAGCACCCTGTCGAAGCGCTTCGACCACTTGCTCGCGCTGGGCGGGCGTGACGCCTGCATGGACTGGAAGATTTATCATGTGTTGGCTGCACAGCCGCGCATTGGGGTAGGTTTTACCTGCTGCGTAAGGACGATACCCGCTGAGTTGCGGCATACTATATTCCACCAGGATGCCCAACTGTACACCGCGCTTAGCCATGTATTCCACCCAGGTATCCCGGTTTTGCACGCGGATGACATAGTGCGAGTAGGTTGCGCCCTCCACAAGCGGCGGCAGCACAAAGTGTTGGCTGTCAAGGTCTGCCAATGCCTGTGAATAGTAGTGGGCGTTGTCTCGACGCGCCGCAATGATGGCATCGTATTTGTCAAGCTGTTGAATGCCAACGTTTGCTTCTACTTTGGTGATCTGGTCGAGGTAATCTGGCGGAAAGTGGATTTCATCGTCCAGGTGGTAGTCGTCTGTGAGGGACGAGAGCAGCGGTGTGGCCGTTTGCAACCAATATACAAAGCCATACAGCGTATTTTGAAACGCAACATACGTGGCTAGCAGGTATAGCCGTCGCTTCAATGCTTTAGCCGTCGGTGGTAGAACGTAGTGTGTGTCACGCCATTGCCGGAGTGTTTCTGCCAGGGTGGGGTTATTCGTTGTCAATACACCGCCAAATATCGCCGTGATGGTCTTGCTGATGTTCAGCCCAAACAAGCTCGCATCGCCAGCAATAGCCACCGAGTGGCCGTTGTATTCGGCTCCGAAGGAGTGGGCACAGTCCGAGATGACCCATATTTTGTGACCATATCGTGACTCGGCATCAGTAACGATACCTGCCAGCCGAGCCATATCCATTGGGTAACCAAATAGGTGTGTAGCGATGATGGCCCGTGTACGCGAGGTAATTGAATCAGCTATATCGCCAAGGCACATGTTATAGTCTTCCATGGATGCGTCTACAAACACCGGAATGTTGTCGCTCAGCACGACCGCATGGCCCACTACGGAACACGTGTATGACGGCATGATGA
>CAWUJQ010000724.1:0-1907 GCA_963922445.1 uncultured bacterium | reverse complement strand
GCGTGTTGACCTAACATCGGACGACTTTACGTGGGCGATTCAACAAACAATCACATATAAGTTGAGCCACAACATCGGTTATGAGGATTGCCTGATTGCCTCGGTGAACCACCGCCTACAACTGCCTTTGTTCACGCGCAACCTGAAACACTTCACGCCGCTGCTGGGCAGTCTGGCGCAGGCACCCTACGCATGAACCCCGTTATCGCTTGCATCCCCAGCGGACGCGATACGTCGCGCCCTTACATTGCTCACGTGGGTGATTGTAGGGACGGCATACATGCCGTCCGCGATGATTTACCCGCATATCCCCATAGCGGACGCAGCAGGCTGCGTCCCTACACGACCCAATTGCAATTGCTAATCTTCGCTGTTCTGACCGCCCTTATCACCGGATGCACCTTCACCGACCCAATCATTGCTGAATTTGAAGAAGACACTGACCCCGATTACGTGATGCGCGTGTTTGTTTCCGAAGTGACGCCTATCAGCGTGTGTATAGAAATGGATTTGGAAACCGTCTGGCAACCCGGCGATGGCATTGATTCTGATCGTGACGTCAACGACACGGTATCTCATACCATGACAGTTATGGTTGACGGGCTTGATATGCGCAATAATTTGCACATAGAGCAGAAGGATGTCCCCTATGAAATGTACGATGAGGCAGGCAATCTGATCGGCAGTTACGGTGGCCCACTTTTGGTTTGCACGGATGTTGCTGAGTTATCTAGTGGACGGCATGTGCTGCAAATCGAATTCGAGAACACATCAGGGGATGTATTCGACTATGCGGTGGAATTTGATGTTGTAGCGGGTGCAGACGGTATCGAAATAGAAATCGCGGACTAGCTTTTCTGCATGACCCGCCTCATCTACATCGCCAACATCCGCTTACCCACGGAAAAAGCGCACGGCCTGCAAATCGTGCAGAACTGCGAAGCCTTCGCAGACGCCGGGGCCACCGTCGCGCTGTGGGTGGCCCGACGCTTCAACACCCGGCAGATGCGCGCCATTGACGACCCGTACCCCTACTACGGCATTAAACCGAACTTCACCGTTAAGCGCCTGCCCACACTTGACCTGCTGCCACTGGTACCCAATCAGACGCACGCCGTCGCCCGCGTGATTTTCTACCTGCAACTGCTAACGTTTGCGCTGAGTGCTGCCCTGCGCCTGCGCTTCACTGATGCTGATGTGGTCTACAGCCGCGACCCGCTTGTGCTGCTCATCACGGGCTGGCTGCGCCCGGACGTGAAATCGGTGTATGAAGCGCATCAACTGGCCGTGGGACGGCTTGGTGTGGGGTTGCAGCGGCGGGTGGTTCAACAGGTGGACGCGGTGGTAGCGATTACACCACGCCTGCGCGATGACCTGGTGCAACTCGCAGGTGAAGCAGACGCGGGCAAGTTCATGATTGCCCATGACGGGGTGCGGGCAGGGCGCTTTGATGCGCTGCTATCACAAAACGAAGCCCGAAAAGCACTCGGCTGGGATGAAGACGCCTTCATCGCTGGGTACGTGGGCAGACTGCACACGCTCACGCTGAAAAAGGGCTTGGATACGGTTATCTCTGCGCTGGCCGATGTTGAAGGCGCGTCACTGGCGCTGGTGGGTGGCCCGGACGACATCGCAGCGGCTTACCGTGAACAGTGGCTGGCAGCGGGGCTGCCCCCGGAGCGATTCATCTACGCGGGACAGGTGCCGCCGAGTGAGGTGCCGCTGCATCTGGCCGCGTTTGACGTGTGTGTGATGCCGCACCCATTCGAGCCGCACTTCGCCTATCACACGTCGCCGCTCAAGCTGTTCGAGTACATGGCATCTGGCAGAGCGATTGTCGCGTCTGATTTACCGTCGTGGGCGGATGTGGTGCGTCACGAGGAAAACGCGCTGCTGGTACCGCCGTC
>CAWUJQ010000723.1:0-1907 GCA_963922445.1 uncultured bacterium | reverse complement strand
GCGCTGTTCATCCTCGCAGGCATTGTGCTGCTGCGCGGCGTCGCCTCACACGGGAGCATCGCGTTCCTGCCAGCCTTGTTCCAACAGAAGGGCTGGTCTCCAGCGGCATATGGGGGCATCACGAGCATGTTCTGGTTCTCATCGGCATTTGCGGGTGTCGCCTTCGGCTACATCGCCGACCGCTTCGAGCGCCGCTGGACGATTATGGGCAGCCTGCTGCTCGTGATTCCGTTCCTGTATGTTATGCCCACGCTCGACAACTGGCTGGCGTTTATCATGGTGATTGCCATTGGTGCGCTGGCGGGCGGCCCCCACAGCATCCTCGTCACGATGGCGCAGTCCCTTATTCCGGGGCGCAAGGGGTTGGCATCTGGCATTTCACTCGGATTCATGTTCGGTGCTGGGGCCGTCTCTACGCTGGTGATGGGCTATCTGGCAGACGGCATCGGCAGCTTTGCGGGCTTTGGCCTGGAGCGGACGTATCAGTTTGTGGCAGTGTTTGCGTTGGCAGGCGCGCTCATGGCCCTGCTACTGCCGTCGGATCGCAAGCCGGTGCAGCCCGTTACGCCAGTGGATGCCTATGACATCACGTTGGAGGCCGCCGAGGACGCGGATTAAGCCTGGAGCGGTGTGCCCACGTTCAATACACCTTTGTGAATTGGATGGGGTGCGCTGTGTAGGTGGGCGGTGTTTGCACCGCATCCCGGTTGTCGAGGCGGTGATAGGGAATTTGCCACTGCTGGGTGATATGGTCAACCACTGCGTTGACCGCGCCGTTTGGATCGGCGAGACCCTTGTCAAAGTTCCGCCACACCACCTGATAAAACGCCCCGTTGTGCTGCACATAAAACGCCAGGTGATAGTGCTTACTGCGGGAAGCGTCTTCATCGTCGGCGTCGGAGTTGGTGGCAAATGTGACAATGTATTCTACATCGGAGATGAAGTCGTGCGGCAGCAGCATCACTTTGGCGGGCGACAGGTAGAACAACAGGTAGTCATCGCTGACGTACAGCCCCCGCAAAAACGGCGCTTCTGCCAGGGCAGCGCGGGCAGCGGCGTTGTTGCGCCGCATTTGCCGGATAGACCACGCGCCCCAGATCAATATGCCAATGGCGATAAAAATCGGGAAGATGAGCGCACCAAACGCCAACGAGACCACCACCCCAATCACGGTGAAGATGGGCGTCCACAGAATAGATGTGGGCGGGTTAACCTTCTGCTGGAAGTAGAACCCTGCCCTCGGTTTGGCGATGGCCTGCTGCACCGCGTCCGGTAAGTCGTGGGCGGGTCGGTCAATCAACACGGTTGCCATGATCTATTCCCCCCTTAATCGCAGTTGCTTGACCCAAACACATTGGGGCTGTGCCCCGCTAGCGTAACGCGGGTGATGGCTCCGAGTGTGGGTACATTCAGCCGCCCCGGATTGACGCGAACATGGGTGATTTCAGGACTGAACCCGCGCCAATGAACCGCGCCCTTTTTTGGCTCTGCTGCATACAGCACCTGATAGCGTCCCTCTACCGCCACGTCAATGCCAACCCAGCCGCCATCCTGCAAGCCCTCAACCTTGATGGAGCGAACCTTCATCGGCCCCGGCAGTGTATACCACGCCCCCCAGCGTGTACCGTCGCCCGTGGGCACAAAGCCCGCCCCCGCCTGATAGTGCGTAGTCGGTTCCACTGGCTGCCACCCGTTGCCATTCGCTGCTAGGTCAAACGTCACGCACCAATCCAGGTTTTGTGTGTCGCGGCGGCGGGGCATCAACAAGTCGAACAATAGTCCGATCACGCCACCCAACCAGGGCAGTAACAATCTGTCCATAGTCTCCTAAAACCTTTCTGTACCCAACAGCGACGGGAACCGCCGCCTTCAGGCGGTGTGGGGAAGTCGCTGATGATTGGACTTCA
>CAWUJQ010000722.1:0-1911 GCA_963922445.1 uncultured bacterium | reverse complement strand
CAGCGCGTCGCGCTGGTCGTCATTCAGGCCGCCCGCTGCCTCATCCTCGAAGAAGTAGGTGAGCGGCACCCTCAGCTCGACCGCCATGCGGCATAGTTTCGGCAGTGACGGTAGCCTGCGTCCCTGTTCGTAGCTTGAGATCATCCCCTGACCAATTTGTGCCCTGTCACTGAGCGTGTCCTGTGTCAGATTAGCTGCCTCACGCGCCTGGCGCAGACGCCGCGCAAAGCAGGGCAAGAGATGCGTCAGATCGTCCTTTTCGTGTTCCATAAGCCAAATTCCACATTAATCCCACATGAGCCGCTTTGAGACTCAGTGTACGCACAAAGGGTACGGTGGGGGGTTCAATATGTAATAAATCCCATAACTACCTGGCGGCACCCATAGCCTGTGTGTGACGGCACTTCGGGAACCCCGAACAGCCGATAAATGCCCCATGTTTGCCGCTTCGTCTGACCAGCGGCTTGTTGCACTTCGGGCAAACACCAAGGGATTTGTCTACCACAGGCACTGACCTGGACTGCCCCGCGTTGAGCGTGGCATGGACCACCGCCGAACCAAACTGCGGCGCGGCTTTCGCCCAGAAGTCGATCAGGTAGGTACAACCGTCCCGTTTGCCTGCGGCAATCTCGTCCAGTGCTGACTCCATTTCTGCCGTGAAATCGACTGTGAACAGCGACGGTAGCCTGTCTGCCAGCACGCGGTCGACCTGTTCGCCCAGCGACGTGACAGTCAGCTTCCGCTTCTCCAGCACCACATAGCCACGCTTTTTCAATGTAGCCAGCGTTGTCGCGTAGGTGGACGGTCGTCCAACGCCGTGCTGTTCCAGCGAGCGCACTAGCATTGCCTCACTGAACCTGGCGGGCGGCTTCGTCCAGTGTTCCTTCGGCGTGAGCGCCTCCGCCGTGACTACCTCACCGGTTGTCAGGGGTGGCAGCGCTCCGGTTACGGAATCGTCTTCACCATTCGCTGCTTCTTTCTCGTCATCCAGATCGTAGACCCGCCTGAAACCGTCAAAGAGT
This sequence comes from uncultured bacterium, assembly GCA_963922445.1. Lineage (GTDB taxonomy): Bacteria > Chloroflexota > Anaerolineae > Aggregatilineales > Phototrophicaceae > DAOTTY01. The sequence continues at coordinate 889 of CAWUJQ010000722.1, read as the reverse complement.
AGCCGTGAACCCTTCGTGGTGAACACCCCGTCACTGCCAACGACGGTCACATGCACATCGTGATAGACCGCACTTGCCATCTGACTTGCCATAAAGCGGCGGTAAATGAGTGCGTACAGGTCTGCCACCTGTGCGCTGTCTGCTCCCAATTCCAACCGCACCGCGTCCGGTGGGGTTGCCGTGTCCGTCGGACGGATACATTCATGCGCCTCCTGCGCGTTGCCCTTCGCACCGTAGCGGTACTTACCAATGTAGTCCACGCTATATTCCACCGTGATGGTGGCGTGCGCCATCGCCGTGCCTTCGGGTGATACCGCCGAACTGTCTGTCCGCATATAGGTTATGCGCCCGTTTTCGTAGAGCGTCTGTGCCAACTTCATTGTCGCGTCGGGGGATAATTTGAGGTGTGAGCTGGCGGTTTGTTGGAGCGTGGAAGTCGTGAACGGTGCGGGCGGCTTCTGTTGGCGCTGCTTCGGCATGACCGCCTCGATATGGAAGCTCACATCGCGCAGCGCGGTCAGAATCGCCTCCGCGTCCGCCTGTGATTTTAGATGGGGCTTCTTGCCCTGCCAGCGCGTCAGTTTCGCCGTAAACGTCCCACCCTCAGCGCGAAACGTGCCCATTATCGACCAGTACGCTTCGGGGACGAACGTCCGAATTGCCGTTTCACTATCCGTCACCAGCCGCAGTGCCGCACTCTGCACCCGTCCCGCCGATAGCCCCTTACCCTCAACGTGTTCCCACAGGTAACGCGATGCCGGGTAGCCCACCAGCCGATCGAGCGTGCGGCGTGCCTCCTGCGCATCGACCAGATGGGTGTCAATCTGGCGTGGAGACGCAAATGCCGCTTTTACCGCTGATGGCGTGATCGCGTCGAACGACACACGCA
>CAWUJQ010000721.1:0-1923 GCA_963922445.1 uncultured bacterium | reverse complement strand
GTTCTTCCTGACGTATACCGTTAGCGGGCGCATTTATCCAAATGTGGTCGTCATGGGGGTAGACGTTGGCGGAATGACACTGGCAGAAGCGCAAACCCGCCTCAACGAAGCCTGGGCCAGTGATGTACAAATCCAGGTGGTGATAGACGGCGAGGTCGATCATACCACAGCGCCCAGTGCGCTTGGCTTTCAGTTCGACGCCGCCCAGACGGCCAACAGCGCCAAAGCCGTGAACTGGCGCGATGGCTTCTTTGGTGTGGCGGTACAGCCGACCGTTACCCTGTCAGACACTGGCTACCTCGCCCTGCAAGACTACCTGCTCAACATGACGACCCACATCAACTTTGCACCGTATAACGCGGGCTTCAAGTGGGAAGGGGACAGGCTGGTGGCAGAAATGGGCCGGGCGGGGCGCTTGATGGACATTGCACCCACGTTGGCTGCCGTGCGCGATGACCCCGCCGCCGTCGTTGCCAGCGGCCAACTCACGGTATTTGTGTCCCCCGTCCAGCCAGACGTGCAAGACCCAGCAGCGTATTTGGCGTCTGTCCAAGGCTATGCCCAGCAGCAGTTTGTTATGGTCGGGTATGACCCCTACCGTGACGAAACTGTGAAATGGTCTACCACGCGGGAAACATTCACCTCCTGGTTAGAAGTTGATAGCGGCGGCCTTGCCCTGCGCGAAGACGCCTTCGCCGCCTTTGTTGACCTGCAAAACGAATCGCTCAATCCCGAAGGCCAATCTACACGCTACCTGAATGTAGAAGAGACCATGCAGGGGATGCGCGATGCCATTGCCAACCAGCAAAGCGAGGTAAACCTGCGGGTACGCTACCACGCTCAGGAATATGTGGTGGAAGCAGGCGACACCGCCTCCAAGATCGCCCGCAAGACCGGCATCCCCTTCTACCTGATTGAGCAGCACAATGCAGGCCGTGACCTAGACGTGCTGTCCATTGGGGACACGCTCACCATGCCAACCCGCGATGTGACCATGCCCAATGCGCCTGTTGCCAACAAGCGCATTGTGGTTGACCTGGACAAGCAAGAGTTGTGGGCATTTGAAAACGGCCAAACCGTCTTCAACTGGCGCATTTCCTCCGGACAGACCGCCGCGCCTACCTCACCGGGCATCTACCAAATCCTCAATCACGACCCAACCGCCTACGGCAGCAGCTTTAGCCTGTGCAGCGACAGCGGCTGCGGCCAGTGGGAAATGTACTGGTTTATGGGCATGTACGAGGTGGTGCCGGGGCTGATGAACGGCTTCCACGGGGCGGTGCTGCTGCCCAACGGTGCGTATCTTAACGGCGGCGATGTGGGCTACCCGTCAACGTTCGGTTGTGTGATGTCCGTTGATGAGCAGGCAGAAGCGCTGTACAACTGGGCGGAGGTCGGTACCGTGGTCGAAATCATCTCTGAGGAATTTGAACCCCTCAGCGACTTAGCCGCGCAAACGCAAGAGGTCTAACCGTCTGACCTGATGGATGAATGAATGAAAACGAATCCGCATTATCTATCGCCAACAGCAAAGGGCCTTCCGCGCAAACCTCACCCCTGTTCGCTGCGCTCACTGTCCCCTCTTCAAATGGAGAGGGGAAGGAGAACCGAAGGTTCGGGGGGGGTGAGGTCTGGCGGCGCATCACATGAATCTGAATGTGTTTATCCACGACACGGCACATTACCACAATTATCCATTCTATTTCAATAGTCCAAAGGTCAGTGTGGGCTGTTGCCGCCACCCTGATATACTTTCTTTAGTTTTACTTTTGTTTTCCTCAACGTCTAAGGGAGAAAATGAGCTTATGAATCCACTTAATCGCCTGCTGCGCGCCATCACCTTAACGCTTGTGATTGGCATCATTGCATCGTTTGCCTCCGTTTCCGATGCGATCTCGGAAGGATCGTCCGTGCTGGTTTGGA
>CAWUJQ010000720.1:0-1933 GCA_963922445.1 uncultured bacterium | reverse complement strand
GGTGCGGGGACAGAGTCCCTGCAAATTTGAAGCTGGACTTTGCAACAGCCCTGTGAGCATAGGCGCTAGGCTTGAACATCGCACAGCCTTGCCCGTATAATTATACGCTATACAAAGGTGGGCCATTGTGCCACACCAACCCGCCAACCCTGATTTCCAGCGGGGTGCGACCTGCCATTCAAACCGCAGTATAGCCCCCGAACCATACGCGAACAAGAGGATTAAACTTTCATGATGGACAAACTCGCGGGCATCGAAGCCCGCTACAACGAGCTTGAGCGCTTGATGGGCGACCCCGAAGTGGCCCAGGATTACGAAAAAGTAGCCAAATACGCCAAAGAACGCAGCGACCTGGACCCCATCGTTCACAAGTTTCAGGAATACAAAGAAAAGCACGACGCCTTTGAGCAAGCCAAGGAAATGCTCCGCGACCCGGAAATGCGCGAACTGGCTCAAATGGAAGTTGATGAACTCCAGGAGACGATTCCAGCGATGGAAGAAGACCTGAAACTGCTGCTGCTGCCCAAAGACCCGCGTGACGACAAGAGCGTGGTCATTGAAATTCGGGCCGGGGCAGGCGGTGATGAGGCGGGCATCTTCGCGGCTGACCTGTTCCGCCTATATACGCGCTATGCCGAGCAGCAGGGTTACAAGTACGAACTGCTCAGCGAAAACGAAAGCGGCGTGGGCGGCTACAGCCAGGTCAAGTTCACGATTAAGGGCGCGGGCGCTTACAGCCGCCTCAAATACGAAAGCGGCGTCCATCGCGTGCAGCGCGTGCCCGCAACTGAATCGCAGGGGCGCATCCACACCAGCACCGCCACAGTAGCGGTTTTGGCCGAACTTGAAGACGTGGACGTAGAACTCAACCTGAACGACGTGCGCGTGGACGTGTTCCGCAGCCAGGGTGCAGGCGGCCAAAGCGTGAACACCACCGACAGCGCCGTCCGCCTGACGCATGAGCCGACAGGCATTGTGGTGGAAATGCAGGACGAGCGCAGCCAGCTCCAAAACAAGCTGCGCGCCTTCACCGTGCTGCGCAACCGCCTGTACGAAGCCGAAGTGGAGCGTCAGCGCACCGAACAGGAAGCAGAACGCCGTGACCAAATCGGCAGTGGCGACCGCTCCGAGAAGATTCGCACCTACAACTACCCGCAAAGCCGCGTCACCGACCACCGCATCAACTACAGCAGCTACAACCTGCAAGGCGTGATGGACGGCAAGCTGGACGACTTCATTGACGAACTGGCCACCCGCGCTCAGGCCGATAAGCTGGCCGCTGTGAGTGTCGGCGAGGGGTCGTGACGACAATCCGGGAGGCGTGGACGGCAGCCCGTGACCGCCTCGCTGCCACCTCTCCCTCTGCGTCACTGGACGCGCAACTGCTGCTAACCGATACCCTGGGCGCGGACGACCGTGCCTATTTGCTTGCGCATCCAGAGCGCGTGCTGACCGACGCTGAATGCGCCGCCTATGAAGCGCTGGTGGTGCGCCGCCTCATCGGGGAACCCGTTGCTTACATTCGCGGCTTCAAAGACTGGTACGACCGCCGCATTCTCGTCACGGCAGACGTGTTGATTCCCCGGCCAGAGACGGAACTGCTGCTGGAAGCGGCACTAGACTGGGTGAAAGTCAAGCCAACCGCCACCGTCGCGGACGTCTGCACAGGCAGCGGGGCGATTGCGGTCACGCTGAAGGCCAACGCCCCCCACACGACCGTCCACGCCACCGACATCAGCAAGGCGGCGCTACAAGTGGCACAGCGCAATGCCGACGCTGCCAAGGTTGAGGTCACGTTCTACCAGGGTGATTTACTGGCCCCGCTGCTGGAACGAGGCATCCGCGTGGATGTGCTGGCCGCGAACCCGCCCTACATCGCCTCCGATGAACTGACCGCGCTTGAAGTCAGCAAACACGAGCCGTCGCTTGCGCT
>CAWUJQ010000719.1:0-1940 GCA_963922445.1 uncultured bacterium | reverse complement strand
GGCCAATATCGCTCAAACCGCCTCTGTCGAGGCGCAACAGACGCAGCTCGCCCAGGGCCGCTCCACGCAAACGGAAACCGCCCGCCTCGCGCTCGGTACGCAGGCCGCTGCCACTGTGAATGCCCGCCAATCCGGGCCAGTGATTCAGTCGCAGGGTAGTGAGCCAACGCAGGTCGCTGTGGCCACCGTGAGTGACAGCCGCTTCAACCTGTTTTTTGCCGATGATTTCGCGGATGGCCTGGACGCCGCCTGGGTCAACAGTGGCGGTTGGCGCACGCTGGACGGGCTGGCCCTGTCGGATACGTGCGGGGCGTCGCTGCTGGTGGGTACCGATAGCTGGCAGAACTTCGCCATCGAAGTCACGGCACAGAACCCCAGCGCACAGTTTGCCGTGATAACGGGCTACGGCGACGGTGGGCGGCTGTTCATCAACTTTGGGCTGGGGGGGGCATTGTGGTGGCTGGTGGACGGCGAAGCGGCCATCACCGACCAGTTGATGACCCGCGTCTACGATGCTGACCAGCCCAATCAGGTGGAAGTGCGCGTGCAGGAGCGTGTCGTGACCGTGTTTGTGGATGGGGCGCAAATCGCAGAGCGGCTGCTGCCACAGGCCGCCCACGGCCCAACAGGGCTTTATACCTGTCCCAGTGAGGATTTCACGCCCGTGTTTGATGACTTCCGCGTGGTAAGATTGCCTGTAAGTTAAGCGCCACAGCATGGGGAGAAAGTATGGCCGACATCGACATCCAGGCCCAGATTGACGCCAGTTGGCAGGCCGCCCAGCAGCCCCTCGCGTCACGGACTATCATGTTTAGCACACCCATTACCGAAGCAACCGCCAACGACGCCATCGCCCACCTACTGATGCTTGATCGGCTCTCGCAACAGCCGATTGTGCTGCGCATCCACAGTGAGGGCGGGCAGGTATACGGCGGTCTTGCTTTGTACGATGCGATGCGGCACACCCAATCGCCCATCATCACCGTTGCGGATACCGTGTGCGGGGGTAATGCGCTGCATCTGCTGATGGCCGGTACCCGCCGCTACGCGCTGCCGTCCAGCGAACTTACGTACACGACAATCCGGCAGCCGCAGGGTGGTATGCGCAGTGACATTGTTATCCTGGGGCGAGAGGTTGAGCGGCTGGCGAAAATTCTAGACGGTATCGTCATTCGCCATACAGATCGGCGCGGCTGGTTGCAGCGCATGTTTGGTGAGGCCAAGCCTCCCTGGGATTTAACAGCCCAACGCACGTTTACCCCGCAGCAGGCCGTTGACCTGCACATTGTAGATGCGATTATCCCGTCGGTTGACACCATTCCGGGTTAGGTCTGCCCTTAAAAACACGGAGGCGTTCCGCTATAGTTGAGCGCTGTTCTGTCCACAACAACGCGATTAACAGGATTCAGCGCAATGCCGAACAAACGCAAGATCACCAAAAAGAAGCCGCTTTACGGTAACAACCGCCCCTTCTCGTTGAAGGCCACCCGCAAACACCAAGACCCCAACCTCCAGTGGAAGCGCATTTACGTGCCGGAGTTGGAGCGTATGGTACGCGTGAAGGTCAGCACGAAGGAACTCAAGACCATCGACCGCATCGGTCTGAAGGCATTTTTGAAGCGGCAGGGACGCTCCCTCGAAAGCGTCGTTCGCTAAAGCTCAGGGGCGCAGGCACGCGCCTCTTTTCATTTCTCTAACCTCTGTTACTCCTGCATTCCCCCACACCGGATTTGCGCTACAATGGCCCGGCTTTGATACCCAAACAGGAGCCACACATGACCTCTCTCGACGCGATTATCACGGCGGTGCAGCAGGCAGCCACTCTATGCCAGACGGTACAGGCGGGCGGCTTTGACGTGAGCGGCAAGGGCGACGCCAGCCCCGTCACCATCGCGGACTACGGCGCACAGGCTATCATCAGCCGGACGATTGCAACCCAC
>CAWUJQ010000718.1:0-1947 GCA_963922445.1 uncultured bacterium | reverse complement strand
GCTCGCGCTGTACGGCCTGACGCGCTTTCTTGCGCGCCCCGTGTTCGCGGTTGAGGAAGTGTGCATCGACGCGGGGCTGGCTTATGTGCCTGTCAGTGGGGTATGGCTGATCGCCTATACTGCCGGGTTCCCGCTGCTCACATTCGATCCGACGATTATCTTGCTGACGGCGGTACACTTCACGTTTATCAGCCTGGGTGGGCTGGTCATCGCCGGGATGACCGGACGGCGGTTGTACGGGGCGGGGGCGTGGCCAGTTTACCGGGTGATTGCGGTGCTCACGGTGTTGAGTCCGGCGTTGGTGGCGGTGGGCATTACGTTTACGCAGTTTGCGGGGCGGCTGTGGCTGGAAGCCGGGTCGGTGGTGGTGTTGGCGGCCAGCTTTTTAATGCTTGCACTCCTGTACATATCCGGAGGATTGCCGGAACGACGTGCGGCCCGTGTGCTGATTGTGCCGTCAGCGTTGGCGCTGTTCGTGACGATGGGGTTTGCGCTGGCGTATTCGCTGGGACGCTTCACAGGATTGTGGTTGGTGTCCATCGCCACGATGGTGCAATGGCATGGCTGGCTGAACGCGGTTGGGTTTGTGTTTTTCGGTCTGCTAGCCTGGAATATGGCGGTGCCTAATGCAAATCTATCTGCACCGGGGATTCCGTTTAGTCGATTGCCCTGGCGCTGGCGTATCGGCCCGGACTTTCTACAACGCACTGGTGCCGTTGATGATAAACCCGCATCTATGCCAACGGGCATCGTTGACCGTCTGCAAGATTATGAGAGTGCCAATTTCGATCCATCGACGGTTCTACCTACCCTTGTAGCGTTCTACGAATTCACTGCTGCCCACGAACTGCGCGTGTATCCTGAATGGCAGCCCGGTTTTGGCTTATTGTCACGAATCTACAAAAGGATAAGCCAGCGACTGGGCCAGATGAATTTTCCAACGCATCCCGAAACCCGTGAAACGCTTATATCGAGCGAAATTCTCCCACTGAGCGATGATCTGGACGGTCGGGAGCAGGTCAGAGGGTGGGTGAGAGTGTATTCTGAAACGGAACAGGCCGTGTATGTGGCTGCATATGCAGCCCATCGTTACCAGGGTATTCACTATATGAATATCGCGTTTCCACTGCCGCTAGGTAATCTTACGAGCATTCTTCGGCTGGAAACAGCCAAGGTCTATCATGGTGGTTTGCTATTGACCAGCTTTAGCGAACGGCGCGGCGATCAGGGGGTTTACTTCGCGTTCCCGGCATCGGCTGTCCGCTTGCCAATCAATGAAACGATTCGAGTTTATTCAGCTTCTTCGCTGTACGATGGTTACCCGACTAACTTTGCCGTTGGTGAGATTGTGGCCGAACATAAGATGTGGCTGTTTGGATTGCATTTCCTCACGCTGCACTACAGTATTGTGCGTATTAGCACAGGAGAGGCCACTACACCGTAAACCCCACGCGATATGAACAACCCTAAACACGACAATTGATATACAATCTTGCATAGTGGCTGTGCTTACGCAGTCGCTATTGTCCGACCCAACCCCACGGAGAAACGGTGGACACCAATCCCCAGCGTGATAACCGATACTTTGTCCTCGGCGCGACCCTGTTTGCGGTCGTCGCTGGGGTGATGCTAGTTGTTGAGCGGGTTCGTCGCCCGTTCACTCCCGCCCGCGATAGCGATACCACCCCGCCATCTGATGTTGTCCCTGATGCAGTGCCACCTGAACCGGCACCCCGGCAGCGTTCACGCACCCTGGAAGTCGCGTTTGTGGTGGTCTTTTTGGTAGCGACAGTGCTGTTGGTGGTTGCACCGCGTAACATCGGCGGCTGGATACTGATTCTGAGTCTAATCCCACCTGCCGTGTTCGGGACGGCTTACGCAGGGCGTGTGGTCTGGCGGGGCTATCGCGTCACGCGGCACGCTGTGCGCGAGTACACCCCGCAGACG
>CAWUJQ010000717.1:0-1955 GCA_963922445.1 uncultured bacterium | reverse complement strand
CCCACATTGCCGTGCAGCAAAATCACCGTACCTGGGTTGGCCTCACCAGCTTCCAGGTAGTGGATTTGGTTGCCTTTAAACGTCATGTCTTTTTCAATCACAGGGGTTCCTCGTCTCGTGTGGGTTGAGCGGCAATAACAGCAGGGATGCTAACGGGGTCGTCTGGTTCAGTTTGGCGCAGCGTGCTGTACAGGGCCGCTGCCAAAATGACGGCTCCACCCATAAAGGTGCGCAGTGCGGGCACGTCGCTCAGCAGCACGATTGAAAACACAATCCCATAAACCGATTCCAGGCTGGCAATAATGCTCGCGGTTTGCGCCCGGATGCGCCGCATCCCCTGGATAAACAGGCTGTGGGCCAGCGCCGTAAACACCACGCCCAGCAGCACCACCAGCAGCCAATTGCGCCCGCTGGTCAGCGCGCCGTCTGGCGCGTCGGCCAGCCACAATGCCGGGAACAGCACGACCGTTGCGACAACGAACTGATACAGCGCAATCACCAGCCCGGAGTAACTGCCAACGTTGTGTTTGTTGAAAACAGAAAGCATGGCAAACGTGAGTGACGACAACATCCCCCATAAAAAGCCGCGTGTGATCTCGCTGCCCAGCGAAAAGTCCTCAATAACCAGCAGCGCCCCGCCAAATGTGACCAGCGCGAGGGCGACGTCTGTGCGGGTGAGCGGGGATTTTAAGAAAAGCGGTTCCAGGAAGGTGACGACAATGGGAAACGTGGCGTAGGTAATCAAGCCGATGGCCACACCTGCGACTTGAATCGACTGGAAGAACGCCACCCAGTGAACGGCCAAAATCACCCCGCTAACCGTTAGCAGGCCGTAATCGCGGCGGCTGTTTAACTGTAGGGGCATCCGCCGGACGGCGAGAATCAACAGCAGGGCCATTGCGCCGAAAGCAACACGGCCAAGCGTAATCCACGCAGAAGGCAGCGCTAACCACTTACCGAATAGGCCCGCCACACCAAACAGGAATACCGCCAGATGAACGAAGGTCAGGCTAAGCGCGGGCCGATGCGCGTCGGGCAGCACTGTCAACGGATGAACTCGTGTTTTTGCAGCCACGCAACCAACTGCGGTTCACGCGGTTCGGTGAGCATCATGCCCCGGTCAATCCCCTGGGGTGACATGCCTTCGGGCAGCGGTTCTGGTTCTTCAATAGGCAGGATGTACCCCGGCTCGGCCACTACCAGCGTCGGCACACTCAGGAAGCCCGTCCATGCTTTGACGCGCTGGCGCGCAATGGGGTCTTTGTCGATGTAAATTTCACGGTAAGGCACGTTGTATTCACGTAACACACGCTCAGCAATGGTCACAAACGGGCAGCCCGTGGTGCGCGTGTACATGACAAGTTCTCGGTCTAGCATGGTCGTTATCCTTCGTTATCCGGGCTGAACACCGTCGGCAGCGGCGGCGGTTCAGTGGGGTCGGGGGCTTGCAGTGTCGCCAGGATGTTCGGGCTTTCCGGTTCCAAATAGCACAGGATGCCGTTGGTAATGGCACCGGCCATCAAATCATGCTGTGTCGTGAGGATTTCGCGGTCATTAAACATAAATCCAAGTTCAAGGATCGCTCCCGGTGTCCGAGGGTGAATCTCTCTGAACACATGATAGTCAGTTACATCGCGCGTTAGACCAAAATGCCGGCTTAACTGTGTTCCTTCCTCATAGTGCGAGGCGATGCACTCCACCAATAGCTGATCGTTACCGCTGTTACGCCGGGAATCGGCAGTGGAGATCAGGTAGCCTGAAGCAGATGCGTCCTGATAATCGGTACACGTGTTGGCATGAATAGATAGCAGAACATTGGCTTGATAGCTGTCCAAACGCGGGTCAAACTCGTCCAGCAAATCCACGGTGTAACCACGCGCTTGCAGGTTGCGCACCACGCGCTCGGCTACGGCCAGGTTGATCTCTGATTCGGTCAGCCCGTCGGGGCACACCGC
>CAWUJQ010000716.1:0-1956 GCA_963922445.1 uncultured bacterium | reverse complement strand
AGATGACTGCTCAACCGTGTCGAAAAATACCTGTGCGTTAACCCGGCTAGAACACGACGCCATCACGAATCGCCCACCTGGTTTCACCAGCGAACTACCCATTGCAGCCAGCCGCGCATATGCCCCAAGCGCACGCTCAACCTCCGTTTGCCGTTTTGCAAATGACGGTGGGTCAATGATGACCAGACCAAAACGACGCCCCTGTGACTTTAATTGCTGGAGGGCTTCAAAGGCATCAGCAGCCAATACACGATGGCTCGCTGCTGCAACATTTGGGGTATCTTGGTTGAGGGCCAAGTTCCGCTGAGCGGCTTGCAGCGCAGGTTTACTCACATCAACACTCAAGACGGACTTTGCGCCACCGCTGGCTGAATAAACCGAGAACCCGCCAGAGTAAGCAAACACGTCCAATACATCCATCCCTGCCGCGTATTCCCTCACAAGCAAACGATTTTCTCGCTGGTCGAAGAAAAATCCGGTTTTGTGACCGTTTACCACATCCGCCTCAAACGTCAGGCCGTTTTCCTGGAACTGCACCGCCCCTTCAACTGGCTCACCGTAAATTGTTTGGCCATCATCGATCTGCGTCACCACCGCCTGCACATTTCGACTCAGACGCACAACGATATGCGAGGCAGGCTGCGCGGCTAACAGCGCAGGGAGCAAATCATGCAAGTGTGGCAACCATGCCGCCGTGTACAGCTTCATAACCAGTACATCCGCATACCGATCAAGAATGAGTCCGGGGAAACGGTCATTTTCGCCATACACAAGCCGGTACCCGTTTGTATGCCCCGACGCACGTAGTGACTCTCGAATAGCGAGCGCGTTCCCTAGGGTTTGTGCGAACCAATCCCGGTTAATCTTTGCAGGCGTGTGATGTTGGAGAACCTTAACGCGAATTTCCGAGTGCGGGTCATACAGGCCGACTGCCAAAAAGCGATTCTTGCGGTCGAAGACCACAGCCAGATCGCCCGCTTCCCCCTCGCGGCTTTGTTTGCGAATCGCATCCTCAAACAACCAGGGATGCCCCCCCTTGAGTGCCCGCTCTGCTGCTGGCTTGACGTGAATAGCAATTCGCTTATTTGACGGTAGGGGAAGCGGCGCAAGCGCGTCTACTAAATCAATACGTACCATCGTACAATCAACCTAAATGAAGTCTTGCAAGCAGAGATAAAATCATGGAAAAAACGATCAAATTATTTGCAACCCTTCGGGACATCACCGGCAAAAAAACGCTGACCGTTCCTTTTGAGGAAGGGCAAACAGTGCGCAAGTTGATTGATGACCTGAGCAGCCTGGAACCCAATCTTCACAACGAAATCATCACACAAGATGGCGAAATGACGGGTCTCGTTCACGTACTGGTGCATGGGCGGAACATTGATTGGCTGCAAGGGCTAGATACACCCATCAAAGGCACAGACATTGTGACGCTGTTGCCGCCCTCGGCTGGAGGCTAACATGGCCCGCATCGAAATGGAAATGCGCAACCTACCGCTCTTTCGGTTGCAGGAGTACCTTGTTGAGGCGGGTGCCGAGCAGCAGGGAGAGCGTTCATTTGTTGGGGAGGGGTGGACGGCAGCCATTGAGCAGATGGAACCAGCACAAATCATCACGATGTCTGTGCGTCGAGACATGGTCGTGATTGAAGGGAACGAAACTGAGGTCAACCGGGTTCATGCCTACATGCGCCAAAAGACCATGCGCGGTGGCGGATGATGGCTAGTCCTCGTCGTCAAGTTCACCATCAATAATGCTGTAAACTTGGTCGAGCAGGTCTTCGGCACCATCCAGCGCGTCGAACGCCGCCTCATCGTCTTTTTGCATAAGGAGTGTGGCACTTTCTAACAGTTGAACCGCAGCTTGTGCCACCAACTGCGCAACGTCTTGATAGTCATGCTCGGCAATCAGGTTCTCAATCGTGTCCTTTGCCTGCCTTGCAGACGTCAAACT
>CAWUJQ010000715.1:0-1964 GCA_963922445.1 uncultured bacterium | reverse complement strand
CAACATTGTGGCGTCTGCTGCGCTCTATGAGGACAGTCCCTTCGGGCAGACGCATCACAAAGAGTTTCATGGCAGTGGGGGCACCATTTACACCGTGAACGACTGGGACACGGTTCAAGCAGTGCAGGGTGCGCGGGCAGGGGAAGGTATGGTTCAAGCGCTCCCCATTCCAGATGAAATTTGGGGCAGCGTCCGCCGAGATACCGTTCATAACACATACCGAGATGTGTTTCGCACAAATGACTATATGGCACGCGGGTGGGTCAGTGACATCCTGAACGATGTTGCGTCCTCCCCCTCTTTTGCAGATGGTGCCTACATTCAACGCGTCATTGAAGCGTGCCAACGCAGCGCTAAAGAAGACCGCCGTGTGCGGCTAGATGAAGTTTAGTGGCTATCTTGCAGTGATGTTGGGGGAATAACTTCTGAGTGTTTTTGCAGCCTTTCCCAGAAAGTTGGCGCTATACGCTACAATGTTGGCGCAATGCGTCAGTAATTTAATCTGCCAGACAGTGTAAAGTTTAGAGACCAAGCTCGGGTTGCCCAGTTGACCTTCGATCATTCACATTTGTGGATGCATAGCGGCTGGCGTTCTAACGGACTTGAACGTTTATTCGGGGATGTTTCATGGGGGCGAACTCGCCGTCCTAACGGCTGTCGGCTGCCAACGCATGATTAGCGATTACACCGAGGCGCTGAAACGTGGGCTTGCACAAAAGTAGGTTCGGGCAGGTGTGACCTGAAATCCAACCCAAAACAACCAGTTCGAGGTTAAACATGCAAGATATTCTAGAAACCGTCAGCACATGGACGCGTGCTAACAAGCAGATTGGTATTGCCACGGTGACAACAACGTGGGGGTCTGCCCCTCGGCGCCAGGGTGCCAAAATGGCCTTTAAGGCCGATTACGCGATGGTCGGCTCGGTTAGTAATGGCTGTATTGAGAGTGCCGTCATGGATGAGGGCTTCCTATCGTTCAAGGCAGGGAGAGGGCGCTTACTGGAGTATGGCTTGTCCGACGAGGATGTGATGGCCGTCGGCTTGAGCTGCGGCGGGCAAATCCGCGTGTTTGTAGAGCCGCTTGATGCGCAGTGGTGGGCATGCCTGGAGCCAATGGTTCGTGAGCATAACGTGGCTTACACGGTGACCGCGCTTGAGGGAAGCATGATCGGGGAAAAAGTGTTGTTCGACGGCACCATGACACCCATCTACCAAACCGCAAACGTTCCAACTAAAACGGTAGAGGAATGGGCGCGCTTGGCTTTGGGGCTTACGGAATCGCAAGAAATTCAGACGTCAGATCATGTGGTTTTTGTCGATGCGCACATGCCCCCGCCCCATCTGGTCATCATCGGTGGGGCGCACGTTGCCATGCCCTTGCATACAATGGCAAAAACGCTGGGTTTTCGGGTCACCCTCATAGACCCGCGTCCGGCTTTTGCCTCAGCGGAGCGCTTCCCACAGGTGGACCGGATCATTCACCAATACCCCGACGATGCGCTTGACGCGCTCAAGCTAGACCAGCACACGTATATGGCGGTACTGGCACACGACCCCAAAATTGACGACCCGGCGCTGCTTACCGCGTTGCAAACCGACATTCGCTACATTGGCGTGATGAGCAGCAAGCGAGCGCATCAAGACCGGGCAGCCCGGTTGCGCGAAAAAGGTGTATCAAACGAACAACTCGCCCGGTTACACACGCCTGTCGGCCTGAAGATCGGCTCAAAAACACCTGAAGAAATTGCCCTCAGCGTCATGGCAGAGATCGTAGCAGAAAAGAACAAGACACCGCACGCTGTTTGAGCTATAATCTTGGGTGGATCGGTTAGACCGACCGTGTTTGGTCGATAGCCCAAGAGTTGTCAACGACCACCGACTTTGAGTCGGTGGCTTGAAGCTGAGCAGCTGAAAGCCTGTGTTGACCAGCCTTAGCCACGCCGAAGGGCCATGGCTCCGTTACG
>CAWUJQ010000714.1:0-1965 GCA_963922445.1 uncultured bacterium | reverse complement strand
CCCCCCCCTAGCCCACCACCACGCCCCACCTTTTTTTTCTTAGTTATGTCTATCATCTCTACATAAACTTCCTTTTTCTGGCTATGTCATAACTAGTTCATACCTTTTTTGCCCAAGGTATGATAATCCTCACACCAAAAACAGCCAATTTCGAGCGAGTTGAGAACAAGTTCTGAAGTTCGGCATCACGCCGTTGTATGGGCAGAGACGTATCGAATAGGCGACAGCCGACATCAGCGTTCGGTCTCCTCACGCAACCGATTACACCGTCTTGCTGTGTGACAAACCACAGGGGCTGCTGACCCTCGACCACGAGCCTCTCAAGCCAACACCGAGAGCTTCCAAGTCCAGGGTCATGTGGAACAACCAATGTGAATGGAAGCTGGAGCGGACAGATCACCAAACCAACCCATAATGATGTCTGATAGCGATGCGGGAGATAGACATTCGGGTACACCTGGTCGGCTGGAGAACAAGTTATGCACTTTTTTGACCGACTTATGATGTTCTACATAACAAAAACAACCGATTTCGACCGAGTGCATAACATCTACATACCCTCTGCATAACAAATTATGCGGTTTTTCGGACCATGTATGATAACGTTTATAACATTCTGGATTGTGCAAAATTTACGATAGTTTGTGCAACTCTCGTTTCAGATAATCAACCGTGTAAGCACGGTAGTCCCTGACCGGAATGCCTCCACCAAATATCTGGCTGTCCACGTCATCGAGTACGCGCCGCAACGCATCCACATCACCGAACCAGCGGACAAAGTCCTCCACGAACGCGCGCGCCTGCTTGACTCGCAATCCGTAGCTGTTGATCAGGTCGATGAACACCCCCACACTATCCGGCGTGAACGTGTCGCCGTAGCCCTCGGCCTGCAACCGCACCAGCCGCTTGAGCGACTGCGTGAACGGATAGCGGAAGTACACCGGGTCAATGGCGAGGTAGCGATAGGCGAGGTCCTTCGGCAGCACAACCGTCCAACTCGCCTGTTCCAGCCGGTCGCGTGATTGGTTGTGGTTGTGATGCTGCACCGGACTGGCAATGCCCCAGGCGGACTCCGTCACTCCCGCCCACAGCGCAGACATATTGGCATAGATGTAGGTCTGCTCGCGGCGGTAGTGTTCTAACCGCGGGTTGAGATGCACCCCGGCGCAGGTCGGACACGGCAGCGTGTCGTGGGGGCGCTTTGCCGTCGCATACAGATGCTTGCAATCGCGGTGGAACCAGCCAATCAGCGCGCCGTTGTGCTCAAAGCGCTCCCAGACGGGTTGGGCGATGGGAGACGGTTGCGGTGTCTCCTCCGGCATCACGATCGTGTTCTGGCGTGGTGGTGGTGGCTCCAGACCGGCAAGATCCCGTGGCGGCGGTTCGGGGGGCATATGAACGGTGGTCGCCCCGGATGGTGTCTCCTGTGCAGATGCCAGCACATCAGATACCTCAATTGCCGCTTCGGGTGCCGCTTGAATCGCATCCGGTACCGAATAGTAGCTGCAGACCTTGCGCTCGTAGATCACCCGTAGCCCCTGCTTGAGCAGCTTGCCCGCCAGCGCACGGATTGGCGGGTAGCACTTGCCGTCACTGGCGCGGAGCCAGTGGTAAGCGTTCGGGTCGCTCTCCGGGATGAGATGAAGGGTGTTGAAAGTGAGTTCGACCCGGTACGGCGTGCCATCCACGTGAATGTCGGTCTGCTGGTTGTAGTTCTGGATGGTACGCACGCTCACGCCCAGCCGCTGTGCCAGCCAGCCGGTGCTATAACGCCCCTGACGGCGCTGGATGAGCGTCCGGTGCAGTGCCGAGCGATAGGCATGGACGCTGCGCAGGTCCTCAGGAGTGATGGTATCGCCGCCCTCAAGCGTCACGCCCTTCAACAACAAAAGGGGGATTTTATACGCTAATAGGAACGAGTCGAGAATAAAGTCAGCATGTAAGCGTGAAGGATAGAGGAGTAGA
>CAWUJQ010000713.1:0-1966 GCA_963922445.1 uncultured bacterium | reverse complement strand
CCGTCACGGATGAGCAGCAGCAGGACGGCCTGGGCAGCTTGATTGGCGTCAAGCGCGCTACCCAGCCGCTCGACCCGCCCCGTAAGATCATGCTGGCCGCCCACATGGACGAAATCGGCATGTTGGTGCGCGGCGTGATGGACGGGTTTGTGCTGATTCAGCGCATTAGCGGGGTGGATAATCGCGTTATGCCGTCGCAAACGGTGATTGTGCATGGCCGGGAGCCGCTGCCGGGGATTGTTGCGGCCACGCCGCCCCACTTGCTCAGCGCCGAGGAGCGCAAAAAGTACCCAACGTGGGACGCCCTCATTATTGATGTGGGCCTGCCCGCTGACGAAGTTGAGCAGTTGGTGCGCCCCGGGGATGTTATCACCGCTGATGGGCCGTTGATGGAACTGGCCGGGCGGCGCGTCGCGGGCAAAGCGATGGACGACCGTGCCTGTGTTGCTGTCGTAACGCAGTGCCTGCACGCGCTGCAAGGGTTGCAGCACCAATGGGATGTGTACGCGGCGGCGACGGTTCAGGAGGAGTTTGGCAACTACAACGGTGCCCGCACTGCGGCCCACCTCATCAACCCGGACGTAGCCATTGCCCTGGATGTCACCTTTGCCACGCAGCCGGGCGTCAACGGCAGCGGTACCGTCGAGTTGAGTGGCGGCCCGGCGCTGGCCTTTGGCCCGAACTTTCACATCAAGCTCTATCACGCCATCAAAGCCGCCGCCACTGACCTGGAACTGCCGTTGCAAGAAGACATCATCACCGGGCGCAGCGGCACTGACGCCTGGGGCATTCAGGTGTCCCGCGCAGGCGTGCCCACCGCTTTGCTCAGCGTGCCCCTACGCAATATGCACTCCGCCATCGAAACGCTAGACGTGCGCGAGATTGAGCGGGCGGGGCGCTTGCTGGCGCACTTCATCACCCGCCTGGACGCGGACTTTCTCGCGTCAATCGACTGGAAGCAAACAGAAAGCGAGGCGGGCGAAACACAAGACGCATAAGCCCAGCCAATATGTAAACTTATTGTATGCCAGCCGCATATCGGTTTGCCGCTGGGGTGAAGCCTGTCGTATAGTGGATTCGGAGTGGGGCAACCCTCCCTTTCATCCACTCATGCCCCAGGAGGACTTATCCCTATGCGACTGGCCCATCTCGCACGGGTGACGGCTGCCATCAGTCTGTTCACCCTCACCGCCGCGCTGTTTGCTCAGGACATCAGCACCTACGATGATTACACCTACACCAATGCGGCAACAGGTACACACGTCCGCATCTACGTGGACGGGGAAGACCGCATTTTTGAATCCAACGCGCTGCCAGACCACCCCACGGGCAGCTTTCCAAACGCGACCATCAGCGCCCAGGAGTTAATGTTCACCGCCCCGGCCACCCCTGAATTAGCTGATGCTACGACAGATGTGGGCCTGGGTAAGTTTGGCATTGCCATCAACGGTGTGCCCTTTGAACGGCAAGCAGCAGAGTGGTTCAACGACGACCGGGGTTCCGGCTGGCAGTATGATGCTATCGGCGGCTTACGGCTGGGCATTGACGCGAACAACGCGCACGTTCAGCCAACAGGCTTGTATCACTATCATGGGGTGCCAGATGTGCTGGTTGACCCCAACGCCCCCCCTCAAGCACCGCAGTTGGCGGGCTTCGCTGGGGATGGTTTCCCCATTTACCTGCTGTACGGCTACGAAGACCCGCTTAACGCCACTAGCACCGTCATCGAACTGCAAACGAGCTACCAGTTGCGGGCGGGCACACGCGGCGGTGGCCCTGGCGGTGCCTACGATGGCACCTTCAACGAGGACTGGGAATATGTGGCGGGCACAGGCGACCTTGATGCGTGTAATGGGCGCTTTGGCATCACGCCAGAATTCCCCGGCGGCACCTATCACTACGTCCTCACACAAGCCTTCCCGCGCATCCCCACTTGCTGGAGCGGTACACCGGGCGAAGGCTGGTC
>CAWUJQ010000712.1:0-1986 GCA_963922445.1 uncultured bacterium | reverse complement strand
AGCCACGTCTGCCCCCGACGCTGAGACGAACGGATTAACAGAATCGGCTTTGCACCCCTTGACGCCCCTACAAGCGCCCGACCCCCAGGCGCGTATCAATGAAACCAACCCTGTGGGACGGGCGGCGGCCTACCGGGTGTTGGGCCACCCGGATATTGACGCGGACGACCGCCCCGGCTTGGGATTACGGGAGGACGGGCTACCCGATATTGATTGGGTGACGATCCGCGCTGGTGAGTTCATCTACCAGGACGGCAAGATGACGCTGGATTATGATTTCCAGATCAGCCGTTACCCGGTGACCTACGCCCAGTTCCAGGCATTTCTGGATGCGCCAGATGGTTACAGCAGCACAGATTACGATTGGTTTGAAGGATTGGCGGCAGATGATGATGGCAGGCAAATACGGGATCAATATTTCAAATACTGGAACCATCCGCGTGAAACCGTGAATTGGTATCAGGCTGTTGCCTTTTGTCGCTGGCTGTCATGGCGCTATGAGCAAGCGGGGTTGTTCTCCCCTCTCCCAGCGCAGCGTTTGGGAGAGGGGCCGGGGGTGAGGGCAGAAATTCGCCTGCCAACGGAGTTTGAGTGGGAACGCGCCGCACGCGGCACTGACGGGCGGCGCTATCCCTACGAAGGGGAATTCGACGCGGAAAAGGGCAACACACACGAAACGGGTATCGGGCAAACCAGTGCCGTTGGTATTTTCCCCAATGGTGCTTCGCCGGACGGCGTGCTGGACATGAGTGGCAACGTTTGGGACTGGTGCCTGACGGACTACAGCAACCCACAGGAACGAGCGGCAGGTGAGGACATACGTTCTAATGCCCGGCGGGTGTTGCGCGGCGGGTCGTGGAACCTCAGTCATGCCAGTGCGCGCGCCGCGTCCCGCGGCCTCAACGATCCGGACTACCGTTACGTCAGCAACGGTTTTCGGTTGTGTTGTGTGCGTGCCCCTTCTCAATCGCTGGTCACTGGGGGCGGTCAGGCGTAGCCTGAAAAAGTGCGCGTAGCGCATCTTTTAGCCCCAATCTTTTCCGCGAAGCGGTCAAATTTTTTTGGCGGTCCGGGGCAACGTCCCCGCCCGCCGCCTGCAATGCTGCTATACTCTGCACAACTGATCCACATCGGAGTCTTGATTATGGCCCTGGCCCCAACCGATACCTACTTTGATGCCATCCTGGAGTTTTTGGCGTCTTCACCCACGGCAGAAGAACTCGTTGCTTACCGTCCGCCCGAAGCGATGCAGCAGCGCCTGGATGACCTACTCGAAGCCAACCGCACCCGTGGCCTGAGCGAATCAGAACAGGCTGAACTCAACGAGTACCTACGCATGAACCGCTTCATGAGCCGTCTCAAGCTCAAGGCACGCCAGCGATTGACCCCATGAGTACGCCATACATCCCACAGTCCACCCGCCGTGAAGTCACTGAAAGAGCCAGAAACTGTTGTGAGTACTGTCGCATCGCCCAGGACGACATGCTTTTCCGTTTTCAAATCGATCACATCATCGCAACCAAGCACGGCGGTGATACCACCGTTGACAACCTGTGCCTCTCCTGCCCTGATTGCAACACGTACAAAGGCAGCGACATCGCCTCGGTCGATTGGGCGGGAGACGGAAGCGTTATTCCACTATTCCATCCGCGCCACCAGCCATGGACCGACCATTTTGCAATTACACCCGATGGCACCATTAAGCCACTGACCCCCACTGGCCGTGTCACCGTCACACTGCTGCGCCTGAACGACCATGATCGGGTCGTGGATCGACAACTCTTTATCGCCGCAAAGCGATATCCGTGTGGGGGTCAGGGCAATTAAAGATGACGGAGTATGTTCGCATAAGCTGCGGCGCACTATGCCGGGTGCCGCATCCGGCCTTACCCCGGCTGCTGTTGGGGGTCAACCGCAACCTGCTCCGCAAAGGGCAGCGGGTGCTCAAGCCGCTGGGGGGTGCCCTCACTTACGTCCCTGCCGCGC
>CAWUJQ010000711.1:0-1992 GCA_963922445.1 uncultured bacterium | reverse complement strand
GACCAAAATAATGCGCTGGTCGGGCTTGAGGGCGCTAATGCACCCCTGGATGGCGTCGTTGAGTTCGCTGCGCTGGGCGGCTTGTTCGGGTGTTTCCGCATGGCTGGGCAGGGGTGGGCCGTCTTCGCGGTCGGCACCGGGCATGTCTTCAATGGCGGTGGCCGGACGCCGTTTATGATAGCGCAGCGTGTCGTAGCAGGTGTTGGTGGCGATGCGCAGCAGCCACCCCTTAAAGCTGCCCCCACGATAGGTGGACAGTTTGCGATAGGCGGTGATGAACGTTTCTTGGGCGGCGTCGGCAGCACCAGCACCCTCACCCATGATGCGGTACGTCACGCCATAGACGCTGTCCTGGTAGCGCAGGACAAGCGTGTTGAACGCCTCTAGGTTGCCGTCACGGGCGGCCTGGATGAGTGCGAAGTCGTCGAGTTGCATTCCACATTGACAAGCTTAAAGGCAAGGCCTATATTGTAACTCACTTTACGGCGAAGTGGCGGAATTGGCAGACGCGCTCGACTCAAAATCGAGTGTCTTCGGACGTGTGGGTTCGAGTCCCACCTTCGCTACAACTTAATACTCAAACAATAAAAGTGCCATTTTCAGTGAATTTTCACTGGAAATGGCACTTTTTGCGTTAATTTAGATTGATTTTTGACAATCTTGGGGATGAAATCATGCGAAAAGTGTTCGAGTCCCATCTCCTATTCTGATTGACTGCTGATTTCTTTTTCCCATTACTCACGGCATAAAAAATCTATCCACTTTACCCCCTGAAACGAAAGTGCTACACTCATCTTATATTCGCAGTACTGTCTATCGTGGACAGTTCCAAATAAGGGGAAGTCCGGCACTGACGCGCAACGGTAAAAGTCCGAATGCCTGACTGCGAGCAAACGCAAGACCTCTTCGCGTTTAAGGGGTGAGCGGCAAGTCGGCATCCGCTCTACATATGTCGTCCTTCCGTTCATCGGTGACGTTGAACGGGTTTAATCGAAAGGACGGACATGGCTCTAAGGAAACAACGGTCGCGGGTTCTGCGCACTGACGGCAAACTTATCAACATCGTACATCATCGTGGGCATCTGCTCGTCTGTTCGAAAGGCTGCTGCTGTGGCCTAACGGAGCGCGGCTTCGCCCCTGTGCCGGAAGATCTCTATCACCAAGAATGGGAGCGGCGCAGGCTGCGCAACCGCGTCCACCTCACACAATCGGGATGCCTCGGTCCGTGTACGATGGCGAATACCGTCCTGCTCCTGTTCGACGGACATCCCATCTGGTTTCAGTCGGTGAATACCAAACAGCTTATCCTAGCCATTTTCGACTATATTGAAGCGATGCTGGAGGCGGATAAGTATTTGCCACCCCCGCCTCATCTGACCGATTACGTTTTTGATTACTACACATGGTCGCATCATGACGGCGTTGCCCCTGCCGAACCCAATCAGCTGACACGGACAACCGAACCCGTCAAGCAAGATGACATCCTCTTATTGACCCACAAGGACACCGACCTGTTGACGCTTTCGGCGGCAAGCAAATCTCTACCAGAAGATTTTCCATCGGTAGATACTGTAAACCTGCTCAACGTTAAGACCGATGCACACATGGTTGACCTGCTCAACGACAAAGCGTGGGGTGCGGCGGTGATCGTCGTGCGTCTTCTGGGACGGGTCAGCAGTGTGCCGGGCTTCGGTCATCTGCTGGATCATGTGCGTCAACATGAGCAGCAATTGATCGTCATCAGCGGCACGGGCAGCATGGAGCCGGATTTCACAGCCATGTCCACTGTCTCAGTGGATACGATTCACACGGTCATGCGCTACTTCGAGGCGGACGGTCAGTATAATTTAGGTCAGATGCTGCGCTTTCTGGCAGACCATTTGCTGCGTTACGGCTTCGGCTACGATGCGCCAATCTCGCAGCCAGAACACGGACTGTACCACCCGAACCTGCCAGTCAATGCAGATATTTTGGACTGGCAGCGACACACCG
>CAWUJQ010000710.1:0-1993 GCA_963922445.1 uncultured bacterium | reverse complement strand
GTGGCGGTCGCGGCGTTCTGAATCGCGTTGCTTTCGTTCGTCGCGGCAAGGTTGGCCTGCAAAAGCGCTTCGCCCTGAGCCACGGTGGCGGTCGCAGCGCTGCTCACAGCCGCATTGCGCTGGATAAACGCAAAATACGCGGAAAACAAAGCTACAATCGTCAGCAGGATGGACACCACAAACCCGGAGGTAAGCAGCGTCACACGGCGGCGCTGCCGGGCGTTATGGGCCGCACGGCTGGCCGCCACAAAATCCACGTGCAATGCAGACGGAGACGGGTCTTTGCCGTGGGCATGGGCCAACCAGTCTTCCGCGTCGGCAATTTCTGACCCCAAAAGCAGCAGGTTGCCCGTGCGCCCCCGCTGCTCCCAATCGGAAGCGCGCACCAGCAGCCGCGTGTGTTCTTTAACGTACTCCGGGTCGGTATCAATTGCGTCTAGCAGCAGCTTGACGTTTTCGTCAAAGGTATTGGGTGACCCTGCCCCGAACGAAATCCAGTTGTGGCGCGCAATCGCGTTCCAGTTGGAGCGCACCAGATCGTCAATGGCGCGGTCTTGCAGCACCGCCTTCATATCGTCGGACAGCGTGCGGCGCTTCACATCGTCCAGGGCAACGTCTAGCTTGGCTTCGTGGTACAGGATGGGTATCAGGCGTTTACCGAGTTGGCGCGCCCGGTCAATTTCCAGGTTGCAGATGGGCGAGCTAATCGAGTGCGGGCTGATGACAAACACAAACGCCCGGGTGCCCTCAATGGCATCTGTGATGGCATCCCACCATGCCACTGACATCGGGATGTCTTCCCAGTCCACCCACACATCGCGACCGAGTTCGGTGAGGGCGGCGTGCAGCTTGCGCACGAACTCACCATCGCGCCGCGAATAGGAAATCATCAAGTCTGTCATGCACGCTCCAGCAAGTGCCCGGCAATCCCTCTTATTCTAAAGCATTTATGCCAGCGCGGGTAATGGGCAGCGTCACAGTTGGGTGTCAATCCAGCGCAAAAATTTGCACCCGATCATCGCCCCACACCAGCAAACGCCCCCCGTCCGCATCAAAGGCCGCCCCGCGCACAAACGTCTCATCGCCAAAGCGCAGCACTAACTCACCCGAGGATAAATCCCACAGGGTGCCGCTGGTGTCGCTCCAAAGCACCACTTGCATCTCATCCGGCGACCAAACTCGGCCAAATAAATCCGCCTCATTGACTTCTAACAGGCGTTCACCAGTAGCCGTATCCCACACAACAGCCTGTTCGCTGCCCGTCTCAATAATCAACGTTTCGCTGTCAAATGCGCTGCTTATCGTGATGATACGGCTGCCGTCCTGGTTGGGGGCGAAGTTGACCAGGGTGCGTGGCTGGTCGTCGCTCAAGGGAAGTGTGAACAAATCACTCTCCGTAATGTCCCACAAAATAAACTGCATACCGCTTTCGGGACTCGTCTGTGCGGCGACGTAGAGTGTGTTGTCAGCAGGAGCCATCCGTGCCTGCGCTACAGCCCCGTTGATGCGGTAAGCGCGGGTGCCAATGCCGCGCTCAGTGTCATACAGGCGCAGCCGTGTCACCTGTGGCCCTTGCTCAATTGTCAGCAAGCGCTCCACTGAGCCGTCCGCAATGAACCCCTCCATATTGACGTTGGCTTGCATCGAGCCGTCCGCTGCGTCCCATAGCTGGTAGCTTCCCTCATCTACAACAGCTAACGTGCCGCCATCCAGCCAATAGTAATTCAGCGGCACACCGTCCAGCGTGTGTAACGCCTCGCCTGTGGCCGCATCGCGCACCGTGACCGTTGTGCCGTCCACCGTCGCCAGCAGACGGCGGTCAGGGTTGGGCAAATCTAGCGGTACCGTGTGCGTTACCGTATACACGCGGCTGCCATCGGCCACGCGCCATAGCACAGCTTCATCGTCGATAATATCATGCGTAATCACCCCGTCACCGTCTGCATTCCACCACGCCCGCCCGGCCACATCCAGGCCCAGCACCTCGTCACCC
>CAWUJQ010000709.1:0-1993 GCA_963922445.1 uncultured bacterium | reverse complement strand
TACAGCGGCGCGGTCGCCAGTGCGATCAACGACAGCAGACCGGCTGCCCCGGCACTGAACGTCATCGTTGCGCTGGCAAGCTGCCATGCCCGCTCTTGGTCTTGCTCATCGTCCAGGTAGCGCGAAAAAACAGGAATAAAGGCCGAGCCAAGCGCCCCACCCGATACCAGGACAAATAGCACCTCTGGCACGCGCTGGGCCGCTAAAAAGGCGTCCAGTTGGTCGCCTGCGCCAAACGTCGCGGCAATCACGGCTGTGCGTACCAGCCCAAGTGCCCCGCTTGTCAAAAAGCCTAACAGCACGATGACCGCAGCGCGGGCAATTTGGCTGTTGGTTAGGGCACGGGTTTGCATCATGTGAGGCTCGATTCGTTTGGGGGGTGATTGTGCTAGAATACTGGGGCAACTTAATGGATTTTTGAAGGGACAGGTGCTTTCATGCCCCAGGGACGTTACAAGAAAATTGTGGTGCCAATTGACGGCTCCGGCCCATCACAGCGGGCCATTCCCCACGCGGTTGACATTGCCCGCGCCAATGAATCAGAAATAATATTGCTGCATGTCTTCCGTCCTCCTGTCCATGAATACTCAGATATTGTGACGCTTGCCGGGCAGGAAAGCCAGTTGGATGAAATGCGCAATCAGGTTAAGCAGTATTTGATAGGCATTCGCAACGAGCTACGCATCGAAGGCCTTAACTGCCGGGTGCAGATGATTGAGGGCACGGGCACAGCGAACTTGATATGCGAGTACATCAACAACGAAGATGTTGACCTGGTGGTGATGAGTACGCGTGGGCACACAGGATTGGCGCGGTTTGTGTTCGGCAGTGTTGCTCAAAAGGTATTACAGGGCGTCAAAGTCCCTGTGATGCTCGTGTATCCTGATGACAAGACAGAGCGCGATTAGCCCTTATGCACCATGTGCGGTGGTCGCCCCACACCTTCAAACGGGGCGACCTGTGCCACTACCTTCCCGCGAATCTCTGCGACGGCGGCCCACACCTCTCGGCGCTCGTAGTCGCCCAGGTTGAGTTCCTCGAATTCGTCCTCGTCCAACACCAGCACGTCCCCCTGCGGCATGACGAACACATCCAAAGCAAGGTCTTCAGAGCGGACGCTGTCGTTGCGAATGATGGCCGGGCGCGTGATGTTGCAATACCAGCCCTTTAATGCGCCTGTGTCACGATCTGTGATTTTGAATACGTTGTACCAGCGGTCGCTGTAAAACGTCTCGTAGAATACGTCCCCCTGCTTGAATAACACATAGCCCAGGTCAACCGTGCGCGGTTGGAACGTTGCCTCTATGTACACCCATGTGTCGCCACGTTCCAGGACGTGCCCGTCGTAATACAAGACTTCCTTACCCGTCGCGTCAAGCTTATAAATGCGAATCGGGGTCATCCGGGCGTGCCTATTGTGTGAACAATCAACAGGATGCCCTCACGGAACGTAACTTCGGCCTGGGCAGTTTCCATAACGTTGCTCATGCCGCGTGCTGGGCCAAGAACGAGGTCTTCACCCTTGAGCGGGTAGTGCAGGTTTTTTGTCGTAATATCGTGGACAACAGCAGTAAACGGAATAAGGGACAGCGTATCGCCTGCTTCACCCTGGATGATGGTGTTACCCGGCCTTGCTAACCAGATGGACTCATTGCCAGAAATCAACCGGACTCGCGCCTCAGCCAGCTCTGGTAGGGCCAATAGCTGCACATTGCCCATAGTCTGGTCAAAGCGCCCCCCCAACCCGCCAATGATCTGAATATCCTTTAACCCTTGATCGACGGCCCAACGCAGCGCCAACTCCAGGTCGGTTTGGTCCTTTTCTGCCGGGAAGCGCCTAAATTTGACACCTGCGCTGTGTAATGCCGAACTTTCTTCGTTACTCAGGGAGTCCATGTCCCCGATCACAATGTCCGGCGTGAGGCCGTAGTGGCGCGCAACACGCGCACCACCGTCGGCTGCGACCACGAGTGAGCTGCTGACGGCGGCCAGC
>CAWUJQ010000708.1:0-1998 GCA_963922445.1 uncultured bacterium | reverse complement strand
GCGGTTGGTGCTGTGATTACGCTAGCGGCGGCGGCGGCGATTGTGCTGGTGGTGGGGCTGCTGCTGGTCGTCATGAACCTGGGCAACGAAGACGGCACGGCGACACAAGTCGCTGCGGCACCGTTGACTGAAGAGGCTGTCGTCGTGGTTACCGAAGAAGCAAGCGCTGCTACAGAGGAGGTCAACATCCTTGAACTGTCACCAACTGCCACACCGATCACGCTTGTGACGGTGACGCCTGCTCAGGCATTACAGCCGACGGCAGTGTCACCGCCAACGATGACGATCTTACCGCCGACGATCACGCCAAGTCACACAGCGCAGCCGCTCATCCTGGGGACTGACAGGCCACAGGGCGGCGGAGCAGCGAACAGCAGCATCGCTGCGGCTGACGCCAGCATTGCGGAAGCATCATCGGGTAACTGCTATGTGCAGCGGCCAGAAGGAACGCCGCGCCTGCCGATTTATCAGTTTGCGGACAAGAACAGTGATGTCATCGGGGTGCTGTTAGCCGGGCAGCAGTTGGATACCTGGATCGAGACAGAAACGGAGAGCGGCACGTTTTATCAAGTGTTTTTACCTGACAGCCGTATTCGTCTGGGGTGGGTGGACGCCAACGAGGTCGATTTGTTTGGGCCGGGAGGCGGCAACTGCACCCAGCTTATCAATCCGACGCCGACCAATCCCGCAAGCACTGGCAATTTGCCAACGCCCTTCCCGGATAGCTCCGATTGCCGGGTGAGCAGTTCAACGGGCGATGCGGTCGTTATTCTGGCACAGCCAGAGGCAGGCAGTGCCATCGTCGGGAGTATGCCGTTTGGTGACCTGGCGATTGCGCGAGAGACTTACGGCGATGGCGAAATACTGTGGTACCGCGTGATTTTGCCGGGGGTGGCTGAAGGCTGGATGGCAGGCGACCAACTCATTATCAACGGGAACTGTGCCGCCCTGTCAGAACGTAATGATCCGAGCCAGGAGCCGACGGACGCCTACAGTGCGAACCTGTGTCGCATCACCGCGCTGACGACGGGCGACGTTCCGCTGCGCCGGATGCCGGATAACACTAGCAGCGTGGACTATCGCCTGGACAGTGCGACGCTCGATGGTGGGCAGTTTTTTGTCACGCGCCAGACGAGCGACGGTGGGTGGTCAGCCGTGACGGAGTTGGCAGATGGCACTTATCGCCAGCGCGGTTGGAATACGACGGGCAGCTTTGTGACGGACGGGCCGTGCAGTGACATCTATGCCATCAGTGCGACGGATGTGGCCAACACCGAAATGCCGCTCATGTCTCCGACGCCGTCAGCGCAGAGTGAATAACGATCATGGGGCGTGTTGTGTTTGTGGCACGCCCATTTAATTGCGGGCGGGGACGCTGCCCCGCCCCTACAAGCGCACGGGTTCGTGCGTCCGCCCAGACTCATACGCAGCGTGGACGACTTGCAGCGCCTTTAGCCCGTCGTAGCCCGTAATCAGCGGCGGGCGACCTTCGCGCATACTGCTCACGAACTCTTCGATCATGGCGGCGTTGGGATCGCTGCCCCAGTAATTCCACAGCAATTGCTTCTGCGCACTGTCATACACATCCAGCTTTTGCGTGAAGTAATCGGTGCGCAGCACACCGTTTTCACTAATGAGATCGGTTTTCACGTTGCCCCACGTCGGGTAAAACGCCGGACGGCTCCAACTGGTATCGAGCGTGATGAACACGCCGTTGTCAAACGTAATCATCAGCAGGCCCGCCGTCTCTACATCTACGCTGTCCCGGTGGAACAGGTTGTCCACCTCCGCGTAAATTTCGACGGGTTCCGCGTCCGTGTACCAGCGCATCAGGTCAACCACATGCACCGTGTGATCCATCACCGCTCCGCCACCCGCTAACTCACCATCACTGAACCACGCCCGGTGATAGTCCGGGTTTTCGCCCTGATTGGTTGTGTTCGCACAGAAGATATTGCCCAGGTCGCCCCGTTCGATGGCCGCTTTCACCTGCCGCGC
>CAWUJQ010000707.1:0-2001 GCA_963922445.1 uncultured bacterium | reverse complement strand
TAATCAATTTTTCCCGTCGCCTTGGAGAAACCGAATCATGATTCGCCAGATTTACCGTTACCTGTATCCACAACGCAAACTACACCGCGTACCTAAGCGCGTGAGCGCGGAATATGACCGCGCCCAGATGGAACCGGACGCACAACTTTGCCTCATGTCCGGTCTGGCGCGTGATCCGGCTGGCGCGTTAGCAGAGGCGCAGCGACTGAGGGAAGCGCACGGCGACGAGTGGCACCAACACCTGCACCTGGAACTGAGGCGCAAACGCAACACAACCGCTAGTCAACGTGCCTGGATGCTGATTCGTCAGATTTTAGGTGAGAGTGAGCCGCGCAAAGTGGAACGGCGACGCCCGGTCGATCCCATCGTCAAATCGAAATACAAACTGCCAGAGGAACACTAAATGAGTGATGCGATTCTGTTGACTTATTTCATATCCATCATCTTTTCGGGGATTGCCCTGATACCCAAAACGCGAACCTGGATGCTGTGGGTGATGGTTGGCACGCTCATTCTTGCTGCACCGAAAGAGGTTCGGCTCTGGAATCACTTTCACTACTATGTGAATGCGAAATACTTCGATGAGTTAGAGTTCGATCAACTCTACGAGTGTTTGGCCGTTGTCCGCGATGCGCCATTTGTACGCCGGAACCTACAGGATTACACCTGGATACAAGGGGCAGCCAATTGCACAGCGAACTTTAGCCCTGATAGGTGGGCCGCCTTTGAGATCGACCTGCAACGCTGGCTGATGTGGGATGATGTGCATCGTGTGACCATCGACAAGGGATTTAACGGCACGCTGCCGTGGCTCGTCGCTGGTAAACCACTGGCGAACGCGCTATCACCCGAACTTGTTTCGCTGATTGATCCAGCTTTGATGGTGGCCGCGTTCGGCTTTGCTATCTCGCGCATTGGCTGGAGGCGGGCGGGATTCGCCGCACTGTTCATACTAACTTTCTGGGGCGTGTTCGATAGATTCTGGGGAAACTACCTACAGTATCCCTGGTTAGCTGCCAGCATTGTTGCTGTCGTTATCATGCTCAAAAAGCCGACGAGCCGCCTTGCCGGGGCGTTCATTGGGGTGGCAGCCGCCCTGTATATATTCCCCGCATTTTTACTGTGGGGCCGGAAGAGACGGGTTTGGGAAGGCGCTATCGCGGCTGGGCTGGCAATGGGTTTGCTGGGCTTCTCAGTTGGAGGGATAGACGATTACATCGGCATGTTGCACAACATGGCGACCCACAGCTCTTACATCCGTAGCGAGCCTTACAACGTGGGACTGGCCAACACGCTAACCGGAGTTGCCAACCTGGATCAATGGCAGAACACTGATTTTAAGATGAGTGTCGGTGCTGGCTACGATATACCCGACGCGCCCTCATGGTGGATTGCTTTTGTGCCCGCAGTATTAGGCACGGGCTGGGCAGGTGTTATGTTCGCGGGCATCACTTTATCCAGGTACTACTACACCATTCTCGTTTGCTATCTCATCGAAGACCAAAAGGCATTGCCGTGGCTATTTGGCATCAATCTGATTGTGTTGCTGGCTTTGCTCGTCGATGAGCCGTCCGCCGTCGTGCTGAATGGCGCGCTGCTGATGACCATGTTCACCTTTAGAGCGCGGCGACCATATATCAAACGCGCGCGCGCCTGGATACGTGACGTGGGCAGCCCTAATTTCACTTGGAATCATGTATAGGAGAATAACAATGTTGAGTATCAGTGCTTTTAAGAGGTTCTATCGTTCTGTGTGGATGGGCGTGGCATGGGGCCTCGTCGCTGCCTGTTTGCTTGCATTTGGAGACGTGGTGATTCAGAAGATGGCGAGGGAGGGGCATTTCTACAGCCAAGCCTACCAGGATGGATTCATCAATGGTGCGGGGTTCGGGTTCGCGCTTCTGCTAACTTTTATCATGGGTTTAT
The DNA here is from genome assembly GCA_963922445.1 of uncultured bacterium. Lineage (GTDB taxonomy): Bacteria > Chloroflexota > Anaerolineae > Aggregatilineales > Phototrophicaceae > DAOTTY01. Next base: position 75 of record CAWUJQ010000707.1, on the reverse strand, counting down.
TCATCCACAAGTCAATCACTGCGAACCTCAAAGCCGATGACTGAGATACAGATGTTTGTGCTGCAAGCGGTGATG
>CAWUJQ010000706.1:0-2004 GCA_963922445.1 uncultured bacterium | reverse complement strand
GGGTGCGGGGACAGAGTCCCTGCAAATTTGAAGCTGGACTTTGCAACAGCCCTGCTTCGTAGCCAGGGGGAGGCATGGTGGGGCGTGCGATCGCTTGTTGGCTAATGGATAAACGCATTCGGACTCATATGATGCGCCGCCACACCTCACCCCTCCCGAACCTTCGGTTCTCCTTCCCCTCTCCACGTGGAGAGGGGACAGTGAGCGCAGCGAACAGGGGTGAGGTTTGAGCAGAAGGTCCTTTGCCGATGGCAACAGATTATGTGAATTCGTTTTCATTTATCCATGAGCCTGCTTTTGCAACAACCGCGACGCGCTGCACACCATATGCACGGTTTGGCCATTGGCAACAGTCGTGCGCCCGCCCTGATTCACTGGCACAACATGCCTGACCTCAAACGCACGCGGATTCACCGTCTCGCCACAAATCCGACACACCCCCTCGTCACGGCGGTAGACGACCTGCCGCTGCAACGGATTAAACGTGTGGGTCGTCGCCTTGAGCGGTAGGTTTTGCGCGAACAGCAGCCAGGAGTGCATCAGCGCATCATGACGGGCCTGAATGCTGCTCCACTGGTGCGGGCTGGATTTCATCGCGTTGAGGTACTTTTTGACGGGCGGGTCGGTAGGGTCGTCTTCACGGGAGCGGCGATCAAAGTCAATCACGAAGTCGCGGAAGGCCTCATCGAACCCGGCTAAGTTGAACACGTCTTGCAGGCAGGAAACGAGCCAATACAGCGACACAAACTGGGCGCGGCTGCGCAGGGCGGTCGTATCTGCCCCCAGTGATGCATCCAGGAACATAAACGCCTGCCGAATGTGGCGCGCCTTCTCGCTTTTCGGGTCGAAGTCCTCGTAAGTTTCGTATAACTCCACGATGTGCTTGTCTGTGAGGACGGCCTGTTTGCCGCGCAGTTCAAGTAAGACGCACTGCGCCGCCGTTTCCTGATGGAACTGGCGAATGCGATAGCGCTGCACGCTGGAAATCACCCCGTAGGTGCGCGTCAGTTGATCCACGAACTCGTGAACCACCCCGCCCATCGCGTTGCGCTTTTCCGCCGCGCTCAGTTGGGTGCCGTTTTGCAGGCGCAAAAACATCTCGCGGATCATGTCGTCGGTGGCTTCTTCAATCACAACAATGTCGAGCGCGTACATGTCGATTTGGTCGCGCACGTCCTCTGGCAGGTCATCGTAACACATGCCGCCGTACTGCGGTGTGTACTCGTTGGATAGCTCGAACGCGTTGCGCCGGAACTCGTAAATAGCGCGCACGCGCTGCTGCCCGTCAATAATTTCGTAATCGTATTCAGGGTCTGCGGTGAGCATACGGAAGTATAGTTTGGGTATATCGAGGTTTAAAACAATGCTGTCTATCAGGAGTTGTTTTTGGGCCTTCGTCCATACCGAGTCGCGTTGATACTCCGGTGTTGGATTGAGGCGGGTAAAGCGGCGTTCAAGAATGATGGTGGCCCAGCTAAGCGTTTCCAATCGGCGTTTCATCGGTCAAAGTTCCCCACTTGGGCTAATATATCGGCCTGTCACCTTATATTAGCGCAAGTAAGGGGTCGCTGCTTGCTGTTTGGTGGGCAATGTTTCTACTTTATAACGCAAAGGGCATTGAGCGGCTCAAGCATCTGGTGGTGGGGTGTCGTCACGGACGGTCAGCAGCAGCGGCAGCATGTAAAACCCACCCAAATACAGGAAGAACAGGTAACGCCAAATGGCAGAAACGCCCACCGCCAGCAGCGACAGCACAAAGTACAAAAAGATGAGCGCCACCCCCACCAGCGGCCACCGCCTCCGGTCAACCCCAACGACGCCTACCGCAATCACCCATAACAGCGCGGGGGTGTGATTAAACAACACATAACGCCACGGCCTGCGCGTGAATCGGTCTTGCAGGTGCCGCACCCATTGGTGCAACCCGTTGTGCAGCGGGCGCGTGCTGAACTCAACCGCATCCAACCCCACGTTGGCCGCCACCGCCTGTGAGCGGCTGTTGAC
>CAWUJQ010000705.1:0-2006 GCA_963922445.1 uncultured bacterium | reverse complement strand
CGGGGCCGCCTTCGGTCATGCGGCCTTGCCCGCGACCTTTCCCAAAGCCGCCTTTTTCCCCGTAGAGTGCTTCCAGGGCGGCGTCCATTTCGGCGTCTTCACCTTCGAGTTTGTGGCCTGTGCCATCCGGCTCCTTGCCCAGCGACAGCCGCCACCGGCGCAAGCGTTCCTGTTGTAGTGCCATAATGTTTAGCTCCCTTCGTCGTCCAGGCCCAGCAGTTGTGCCAGTACCGGCAGCACACCGTCGGCACGTTCTTCGTCAATGTCCGCAGGGTCGCTGCCCTCACCTGCCGCGACGGGTTCCGGTTGTTCGTCGCCCATCTGCTGAGGCTGCGTTTTGCGCACCCGCTCCCCGATTTGGCGGCGTTCCGGCCCGGCAAATGTGCTGAACGTTCGCCGCAGCAGCGGCAGCAGCGCCCGGAAGTCCTCCTCACGCAGTGACAGAATCCAGCGGTCAATCACGCCGAACAACGCGTCGTCATGCAGCAAGATCAAGCCACTGCCGCGCAAAAAGCCCTCCACCCAAGAGGCAGCCGCAGGCGGATCAATCGCCGTAGAGATGGCCAACCGCATCAACGTCGCGACCTCGTCCATATTGAGCTGACCTGCATCCAACAGCAGGCGTGCCGCCCGTCCTGCCACCAGCCCGTGAATCGTGCGGCCAGCGGCCAGCCGCTTCAGCACCGTGTACCAGTCGCGGGTGTGGTCTGCGTCGTTCAAGCGCACGATGGCGTCGTGGGTAGCAATCAGCCGCTCGTGCATCTTTTCTGCGTTTTCGTCGTCCAGGGATGCACACGCATTCACCAACCCAATCGTGATGCGGCTGACCAGCCCGTCAATGACTACGCTCAGGTCGGTCAGGTCGAAGCCGCGCACATTACCGTATTTGACGTACACCAGCGGCGGCAGCGCGTCCATCATATTGCCGATGTCCGCCGCCACAGCAGATTTGGCCTTGAGTTGCTCAATCAGGCGTTCAAATGCTTGCGGCAGGTCGGCATTGAGGACATCATCAACCAGCCGCGTGAGTGTGGGCAGGTCGTCGGCGTTCTCTGCCAGGTCGATCACATAGGCCGTCGCTGCCTGTGGAATCGCCGTGCCCCAGATGCTTTTCTCAATCAGCTTGATTTCAAAGTCGGGTTTCCATTGCAGCTTCCAGTTTTCCTTAAAGCTGCCCTTCGACCGTCCCCGGTCGTCACCCGGTTCACCCCACGGTACTTCCAAAATGCGCAGGCGGTGGAGCAGTTGGCTCCGTTCCAGGTGTACATCTTCGCGCAAGTCCAGATAGAGCGGGGTTTCGTCCGCATCAAGCTGGAAGTACAGCCCCTTCTTCTTGGAGCGGCTCCCTTTGAGGCGCTTGACCGTGTTCTTCAGGTCGCGTTGCAGCGGCACCATCGGCGTTTCTGGCGGAACCTCGCCCATGCGCTCGCTCACGATCAGTTCCTCATGGATGAGGTCCATTGGGGCAGTCGCGCCAAAGGTCATCGTCGCCTGGATTGCTTCCTGCAACTCCTCAAGGCCGGGCAGGGCATACCCGCGAATGGCAGTTAACGTTTCCACGAGGCGCACGGTGTCAATCACCTGGGCGGTGCTGGCGTCGAAGTCCTCTTCACGCAGCAGGGATGACACCTTCGTCAGCCAGCGAATGACAACCTCGTCGTCGGTATTCCATAGATGGTCATACCACCCTGGCGACTCAATGCCCGCACCATAGCCACTGTCCCGCGACAGGCGGCCATACGTCCAGGGAATCCAGGTGCATTCCACTTTTGCTTTGGGCATCCCCTTGAGCGTTTCGTTGTCCTGGCCCGCCTTCTTATACAGCGGATTCTTTTCATCCAGGGCGGGGCCGTGCCATGCACCGCACACGACGGCGATCTTTTCATAACCGTCGCGCTGTGCCTTACGGATCGTTTTGCGCATGAACGCCTCGCGGCGGGCTTCGTTCGCGTCCACCACTTCGCCAGCGGTTTCACGCAGCGCGCCCATTGCCTCGAGTACGGCCT
>CAWUJQ010000704.1:0-2009 GCA_963922445.1 uncultured bacterium | reverse complement strand
TTTGACCTGCCGCTGGCACCGTGCGGCTACCCGGTGGTTGATGGCGCGTTACATTGGGGTCAGGGCATCCATGTGAGTGGGCCGCTGGCCGAATTGGAAGTGGGGCCGCCAGCGGGCAATATTGTAGGGGGGCGCATGGCTGCGGAGCGGCTGCGGCGCGTGTTGTAACGGATTGATAGGCGTTTTCAGTGGCGTTAGTCACATTTTCGTAGCAGACTAGTAGTCTAAAAAATGCCTGTCTAGCGGAAAAACGGCGTGCGTTGAGGTTGGGCAAAGCAGTGGCGGTTCACATTTGGTGGGGATTGGTTGCCCCCCACACCCAAATTGCAAGATGGTGCTTGTGATATGAATTCATGGCTTTTTCACAAATTTGACGCCTCGTTTGTTTAAGCCGATGTAAAATGAAGTCAGGAAGCATTAACGCCATGTCAAAGGAGCCAGAAATGTTCCTGGTGACAACTAAAATACAACCCCAACGCGGTAAGAAAGACGCGTTCATCAATGCGTGGCGCAGCGCGATAGGGTCGCGCCTGGAGCGTCAGGCGGGGTTCATCACGGCATGGGTTTTGACCTCACCCAACGACGACACCGTCACCGTTATGAGCCACTGGGAAACCGAAGCCTCTTACTATCGCTGGCGCAACTCCAACGCCTATCGCCAGGTGATGCCGTACATTGGTAACCACATCAAAGAGCGCCTGGGCGAAAAAACCTACCGCATCGTGACCGAAGTTCGGTCAGCCCCGCCTGCCCAATCCTAACAATTGCTTGACTTGCCGCCGGGAGCGGGGTATGCTCCCGGCTGTTGAATCACACTGCCAAACGGTACATCCGATGGTCTACATTATGCGTGGTACCACAACCGGAATGATGTCTACCACTACCAACGCCATAGCGAGTTTGGGACGGTTCCGCGCGTCAGTGTAACATGACAACAGCGTTAGCTTATAACAGAGCGTGCCGGGAACGTCCCAGCGCGCTCTTTTTGTTTTCCTACACAGGCAAGGGAGAGAAGATATGGCAACGTACACAATGAAATTCGGCGGCACGTCAGTCGGCACGCCAGAAAGCATCGCTGCCGTGGCAGACATTGTGAAATCGACCCTGGACGAGGGCCATCGCGTGGTGGTGGTGGTGAGTGCGATGGGCGGCGTGACCGATATGCTGTTGCGCTCAATGGACGCGGCACGGCGCGGCGACAAGTGGGAATATCAGTCGCTGAACGACAAAATCCGCCACAAACACGAGGAAGTCGCCAATTTGCTGCTGGAACCCACGCCACGCCGTGAGAAACTGCTCACGTCCATCACGCGGCTGCTGGACGAACACCTGCAACTGTGCCAGGCCGTGAACATTTTGGGCGAGTACACCCCGCGCATTACGGACTCGGTTGTGTCTTTTGGAGAGCGCATGAGCAGCCGCTTGGTGGCGGCAGTATTGCAAGAGCGTAGTGTAGACGCCAGGCAGATGGATGCCACGCAGTTGATTGTCACCGATGACAACTTCCAGAACGCGTCCCCGCTGTGGGGGCGCACCCGTGAGGAAATCGCCCGTCACTTGATTCCCACGCTTTCTAACGGGCAAACGCCTGTGCTGACGGGCTTTATCGGGGCGACGGTGAACGGCACCGTCACGACGTTGGGGCGCGGCGGCAGCGATTACAGCGCGGCCATCTTTGCGGCACACAGCCACAGCGACGAACTGGTCATCTGGACGGACGTGAACGGCGTAATGACCACCGACCCGCGCATTGATCGGCGGGCCAAGGTGCTGCCGTCGGTAAGCTATGCGGAGGTGGGTGAGCTTGCATTCTACGGGGCCAAGGTATTGCATCCCAAAACAGTGCAGCCCATCGTAGAAATGGGGATGCCAGTACGCGTGCGCAACACCTTCAACCCGGACTTCCCCGGAACGCTGATTACCGCCCGCAGCGAGGCGGCAGCCACCGTCATCAAAGCGGTGACGGTTGTGCGCAGTGTGAGCCTGCTGACGGTTGGCGGGCGCGGTAT
>CAWUJQ010000703.1:0-2022 GCA_963922445.1 uncultured bacterium | reverse complement strand
TCGGGAGGGGTGAGGTGTAGTAGCGCATCATATGAATCTGAATGCGTTTGTCCATCAGTCATCATCTACAAGCACACCTGATACATCTCAGCCGTCATTTCGCTGAGGTCGTCGGCATCGAAGTTCAATGTTGCCCCAAAATAGAATTGGCACCCAATATAGTAGTTCCAGCGCTGCCCACGGGATGCCGTTTCGTCAACGAGGTGTTCATACTGATTGAAATCCGGTGAGCGGCAATACACGCTGACCCATTCCTCAACCCCTGTCGGCGCGTCAAAGTTGCAATCCAACCCATCAAGCACACCCGTCTCATGGACGGCCAACGCAGCATTGAAGCTCATGCCCTCGTGAAAATGCGTCTCGAACAGGGTCTGCCACTCTGCCTCCGTTTGGATAAGCGTGTTGCCCACAGGCGTCCCTTTGAAGGCGGGCGGCCCGGTGAAGTAAATCACCGTCAGCGTTGCCATACACAGCAAGGGCACCACAACTGGAACCCAGATGAGAATGCGCCCGATGCGGCCTAAGCGCCTGCGTGTGGGTGTGGGTTTTTCTGTACCGGATTGCATTGCGTCCACACTGTCACCTACCTGTCGGCCTCTTCCGTCGCGCCGGACGCAGCAGGCGGCGTCCCTACATCCTCCGTTGCAGCGATTGGCTCAGCAGTGACAACCGTGCCGGGGTCGCCCAACTCTGGCCCGTCAATGGTCACAGGCTGGTCAAAGTCGTACACATCCAGCACCCAGCGCGTTGGCTCTGGCACGTCTTCCGTTTCGGTGTCCGGCATGGTGATAATCAAGCGCACAGGCTGATTGTTATCACGCTGGACGTAGACATCCACCAGCACCTCGCCCTCTACTTCCAGCAGGCCCACCAGCAGGTCACGCATAATTGCACCATCTGCGCGCCCCGTCATGTGGAACACCGGCACGCCGTTGATGTCAGCCGGGCCAACCATCTCAATATCCAGCAGGGCACTCAGCGCTGCCTGGAAGCCCTTTTCCTCCGCAATCAAATCCTGGGGATTGAATCCTGGCGCAAACACATACGAGTTCGTCCAGCCGATGCCGGGCAGCCGCACCCACTGCGCCGTACCGCGTGCCAGCACACCAAACGGGAACGGTGCGCCAAACACTGACGCCCGCACATCCCCCTGGAGTGTATCCGGCGCTTGGTAGTCTATCGTCGCTCGCTGGAACCGCAGCGCGCCCTCGGTTACATCCGTTTCAATGAAGTACGGGGCACCCTCTTGCAGCACCTCAATTTTGAAGCTCTCCGCCGTTTGGAAGAACACCGCCGCCTCGTTGAGCGCGTCAATCGGTTCTGGCAGTTCCGCTTCGTCGGTGCCGCAGGCAGCCAATAGGCCAGCCGTCGCTAGCATCGTTATCATCAGCAGCAGTTGTCGCACAGGTTCTCATTCCTCGATGCGTCTCGGTCTAGTGGTGTGTACGGTGTGGTGGCCGTCAAGTTGCATTATAGGCCCACTGACAGGCGGGGTTAAGTGGTGACTGACGTAGACAGTGCGCTACACTCTGCCATCGGCACCACGAAACAGGCAAAAATGAGAGAGAGACAGATGAATACCGAGAAAAATCAGGCCAACAAACAGCTCGTGTGGGACTACTGGGCGCAGCTAAAGCCAGCCAATCGAGCGTCACTCGCCACGATCATTGAACAGCACGCCACTGCCAATGCAACATGGACTGGCCCCGCCCCCATCGACAGCTTAGACGGCGCGGAGGCCGTGGCGGGTACCTACTGGGAGCCGCTGTTCAACGCCTTGCCAGACCTAACCCACGACATCACGATTTTCTTCGGCGGGGCGTCCAATGGCCGGGCAGACGGCAGCCCCGACGGGCGCGAGTGGGTATGTGGCCTGGGTAACCTAACGGGCACCTTCACCAACGACTGGCTGACGATCCCGGCCAACGGGCAGCGCGTGACCCTTCGCTGGAGTGAGTTCTGCCGCATCGAAGACGGCAAAATTGCAGATACCTACGTGCTGCTGGACATCCCCGATCTGAT
>CAWUJQ010000702.1:0-2034 GCA_963922445.1 uncultured bacterium | reverse complement strand
CACACTCTTTCCCTACACGACGCTCTTCCGATCTTCAAGGCGCAGCATCAGGCGGGCCAGCGCGCGCGGCTTGAGCTTATACACTGGCCAGAATGCTTCTGGCTGGTCGCTGCGCTGGCCGTTTTCAAACAGCCATTCGAGCATGGTAGGGGTCAACTGCTCGCGCTTAGGAATGTAGAGGTGGATTTCGTAAATCATGCTGACGCCTCCTGAGTTGAAGGTTGATGCGTTTGCAGCAATTCTACCAGGAGTGTGAGATTGTCAATTTCGGCCAGGGGCTGGGCAAACCACACCACGTCACTGCCTGTGAGCAGCGCCAACTGTCCAGCCGCAATCCGATAGCCGCTGTAGGCCGTCCACGGCAGCACTGTGCCGTCCGGCGCGTCGTCTGATGGCACACCCTCAATGCGAATGCCGTCGCGGGTTAGCGTAATCGCCTCACCAAACGAGACCGGGTCACCCTGCTGCACTCTGTAGCGAACCTGCGGGCGCAGCACGGTATTCACCGCTTCCGTGAGCCGATCCACAAGCCGATCCATGCTGCTGTAGGTATTGTCTAGCTGGATGCGGTCGCCGCCAACGGTGGTAATCGTAATGCGATAGACCACCCGCCGGAACAGGCCACCGAGGTAAGCGAGTTGTTCTGCCCGCAGCCGGATGGTACGCACCTCGGCAAAGGCGAAGGGTACGTCCTCACTGCCCTCACGGTAGGTGAAGCCGCGCTCATACACGATGACCTCACGGTTCCACTGGTGCATAATCCACCAGCCCACCACCAAAGCTACCGTAGCGATGCCGATAATCACCACCGGGCCAACCCAGGCCGCGTCGTTGTCCCAAAAGGCCACGTTGAGGATCAACCCCAGGCCAATCAAAAAAGACCAGCCCAGCAGCAGGGCGCGCAGCCGACGACTGGGAAAGTTATCGACATAAGCCCCAAGCTGTGGGTGATCTTCAATAGTGGCCTCCCCCGTGAGGGGGATGGGACGCTTTTCCGGCATTCAGCCTCTCCTGATTGAGGGAACACGCCCCATCATACACCGAAAGCGTGATGGTCGTTAACGGTCTTGTGTGCTTGTGATGGCCACCTCATCCGACGGGAAAGCGAGCGGGGTTGGCAGGTCGTCCAGTTGCCTGCCCAACAACTGATTGCGCCCCACGTCAACCGTGTGAAGCACATCGGGCAGCAGCGTGCGTATGCGGGCAGCTTCTGGCCCTGGCGCGCTCACGTTCATCACCAACAGCACATCCTGGAAGCTAACAGAAAGCAGCAGGGTCGCCACGTCTGTTTGGCTGTTGAGCGTGTAATAGGCTGCTGTGTACGGCCCCCATTGGAAGGGGTACGGTTGCGATACGGCTGCGTTGCCGATGTATTCCGAGTTGGAGACGATGCCGTTTAGCACACCGAGGGCGGTGTTGGCGTCGGTGGCGATGGGCTGGGGGAGTTCGTCTGTGCTGGGAATAAAGATGTTAATCGACATGCCCTGCAATCGTCCCACATCTTCAAACGACTGCTGGCTTTCCGTTACGATGATACGATCTCGCAGGGTGAATGCCTGCCAGTTTGCGGGAACAGTGACAGCGAGTGCCTGCCCGTTCATAACAGTGCGCACCGTTTGACGCTCATCGGAGGGCGTCATTGGGTCGCCTATAGCGTTGCCTGTGTTACCTTCTTGTTGACCTGGCTGGTTGTTTGGGTCAGCGGCTTGGCACGATGACAGCAAGGTGAGGCAGGCCAACAAGAGGAATTGATATATCCACTTCAAGGGTTACCTGCTCTACCAATAGTGTTGCTAACAGTAAGATGTTTCTTCCAGAGTATACCACCAATCCCCAATGCCGACAGGGGGCGCTAACCTCGTTATAAGGCGCTCGTCGGGCGCAGCCGCCGCCAAATCAAACTGACCAGCCAGCGCAGTTCGTCGATGCGCAGCACCCACGCCACGCTCACAAACACCCCGCCGCAGATCAATGCCGCCACCACGACGAGGCCGCTTTCCGTCAAAAAGCCCGCCGTCATCAGCACAGGTAGCA
>CAWUJQ010000701.1:0-2048 GCA_963922445.1 uncultured bacterium | reverse complement strand
AGCAGGATGACCTGAAAACCGTCCTCATCCTTAACGCGATTTACCCGGCAATTGGGGGTGTACTGATAAGAGGCGAGAAGGGTACCGCAAAAAGTACTGTCGCTCGTGGATTGGCGCGGTTACTTCCGTCGATACAGGTAATAGCTGGCGATCCCTATAACCGTCCGCCGGATGCAACAGACGACTATCCCGGTGAAGCCACGGTAGATGCCGAAATCACCGAAGTTCCAGCACCGTTTGTCGATCTACCCATTGGTGCAACAGAGGATCGTGTGCTGGGGTCACTTGATTTTCAGGCGGCATTGAAAACCGGCGAACGTGTTTTTCATCCCGGCTTGCTGGCGGCAGCAAATCGCGGAATACTCTACATTGACGAGGTGAACCTGCTGCCTGCTCATCTGGTGGATGTGCTGTTGGACGCGGCAGCGATGGGCGTGAACACCGTCCAGCGCGAAGGACTGACGCTGACGCACCCGGCTCGCTTCATTCTGATTGGCACGATGAACCCCGAAGAAGGTGACCTCCGTCCGCAGTTGCTCGACCGATTCGGGCTGATGGTGGACGTTGCTGCCCCGCGTGACCCCGCGCAGCGAACCGAAGTCGTGCGGCGGCGTATTGCATTTGAGACTGACCCGGTGGCTTTTGTTGAGTCATGGCAGAATAAAGAAATACAGTTGCAGCAGGGCATCCAGCACGCAAAACAACGGCTGTTACAGGTTCAACTGGACGACGAGATGCTCATGCTTATCAGTCACATCTGCACCGAGTTCGACGTGGATGGATTGCGGGCGGACATCACGTTGCATAAGACAGCGCGTGCGCTGGCTGCATGGGAAGAACGCGAAATCGTCATAGCACAGGATGTGCGCCGCGCCGCCGAGTGGGTGCTGCCGCATCGCCGCCGTCGCCAACCGTTCGAACCACCGGAACTGGACCGGGATAAGTTGGATGATCTCGTTAATCAACCGCCAGACGAGCCCCCCGCCGCCGAATCTGATGATTTACCGGGTGAGGACGACGCACCGCCGGACGGTGGCAGCGACAATACCGTGCAGACCTTCACCGCCAGCAAGCCGGAGCAAATCAAGCGGCTGCGTGTGGATGGACGCACACAGGGCGAACCGGGCAGCGGACGTCGCAATCCGGTGCAGGGGGAAAAACGCGGACACTACACCCGCTCACGGCAGAATGACCACCCCGACGACCCGGCGCTAGATGCGACGTTACGCGCCGCGGCACCCAATGGAACAGATGATAGCGGCAAGCCGATTGTGCATCCCGATAACTTGCGCCAGAAAGTGCGTACCAGCACCGCCGATACACTGATTCTGTTTGTGGTGGATGCCTCGGGGTCAATGGCAGCGCGGGCACGCATGGCAGCCGTCAAAGGGGCGGTGCTGTCACTGCTGACGGATGCCTACCAACAGCGTGACCGGGTGGGCGTGATTGCCTTTCGCGGGACGGATGCAGAGCTAATTCTCGCGCCAACGCGCAGTGTAGAACTTGCCGAAAAGCAGTTACAGCGTTTGCCTACAGGTGGGCGCACGCCGTTGGCTCATGCGCTCGTGCTGGCACACGAAACGCTGCACCGTGTCCAGCACGATCACCCGGAGCAGGCAATTCTACTCGTGCTGCTCAGCGACGGCAAAGCGAATGTACCACTGTCTGACACCGGCGGTGATTCGTGGGGACAAACACAATCCGCCGCTGGCGAACTGGCAAAGCTGACGGTTCCGGCGCTGCTGCTGGATACGGAAACGGGCTATGTGCGGATCGGGCGTGGGCGTGAACTGGCAGATGCACTGGGCGCGGATTACATGCCGCTGGATGACCTGAGCGCGAATACACTGATTCATGCCATTCGTCGTCAACTTCGTTGACACACTTTTAATCTCGTGTTAAGCTCTGCCGCAATTGAATAAACTCTAAGACACAGGTGTGCCAAGAACCCGGATGTTCGGCACATAATAGGGAAAGTCCGGTGAAAGTCCGGCGCTGTCGCGCAACGGTAATAGGCTCACCAAAGCCAGAAGCCCGAATGCCTGCCT
>CAWUJQ010000700.1:0-2049 GCA_963922445.1 uncultured bacterium | reverse complement strand
GCTATCCGGCGCGATGCTGGCCCGCAGGGGTGAGGTCGCACTGCCGCTGCCCGGCGGCGATGTGATCGGTGAGCGCCGCCTGGATACCCTCGTGAATGCGCTCATCGCTCTCGGCGCACAAGTCTATCCAGACGGGAAAGCCCTGCGTTTTAGCGCGCCAAACGGCCTCACGGGTGCCAACATCCTGCTGCAAGAAGCCAGCGTGACCGCCACCGAGAATACCATTATGGCCGCAGTGCTGGCCAAGGGCACAACCGTTATCCGCAACGCTGCCGGAGAGCCGCATGTGCAAAACCTATGCCAGATGCTCAACAATCTGGGTGCGCAAATCGAAGGCGTGGGCAGCAATCAACTCACGATTACGGGGGTAGACGCCCTCGGCAGTGGTGAAGCACGCGTCGGCACCGACTTCATGGAGGTGGGCAGCTTTATCGGTGTGGCGGCGGTTACCAACGGCGAAATCACTATCAAAGACGCTGACCCGCAGCACCTCGATATGGTCGCGCTCACATTCAAGCGGCTAGGCGTCACCTGGCAGGTGCGCGGCAATGACCTGTTTGTCCCTGCTGGGCAATTCCTCACAGTTCAGCGTGACTTCGGTGGCAAGATGCCTGTCATCAAGGCACAGCCCTGGCCCGCCTTCCCGCCAGACTTGATGAGTATTGCGCTCGTCGTCGCTACGCAGAGCGCAGGGGTGGCCCTGTTCCATGACTGGATGTACGAAAGCCGCTTCTTCTTCACCGATAAGCTCGTGCGAATGGGTGCGCGCATTACACTGTGTGACCCGCATCGTGTGCTGGTACAGGGGCCAGTCGCGCTGCGCGGCGGCCTCACGCTCGCCAGCCCGGACATCCGTGCAGGGATGGCGCTGCTGCTGGCGGCCCTCGCCGCCAAAGGCGAAACACGCATCGCCAACATCCAGCAAATTGACCGAGGGTATGCCAACGTTGAAGACAAGCTCAGGGCACTCGGCGCGGTTATCGAGCGGGTGGAAATTGCAGATTAATCACTCGGCGCAATCTGCCGATAGCCGCTGTTGTAGTACAGCAGTGGGGGCACGTCTTCTACTTGGCGTCCCGCAGCAACTACCTCGCCCACCACGATCTTGTGCGTGCCACCGTCATACATTGCGTATACACGGCAGTCGAACCACGCCGCAGCATCTGCATAAATCAGTGACCCGGTCGCTTTCGTCATCCAGTTGATGTCGTCAAAGCGGTCTTTGCCTTCGGGCATCTCGGTGAACCCAGCCATCTGGGTTGATACCGCGTCCTGGCCAGCAGCAAGCACCGAAATAGCGAAGTGCTGGTGCTGCTCAATGAGCGTCGTTGTTTCTACCGCATGATACAAGCACACCAGCATTAGGGGCGGGTTGAGCGCAACCGATGTGAACGAACTGGCGGTTGTACCCGCCCGCTTGTCGCCGTCTGCCGTTGTGACGACCGTTACACCGCTTGCCCACAAGCGCATGGCTGCCTTAATGTCATCGGGAGTTACCGTCATGACCGTTTTCCTTGCTGTGATGTCGGCTAATATGGGCAACGAGTGTAGTCAAACCGGGTGAGTTCGTGATGAGAATTCGCGGCTACAGCAGCAAAACCCGCAGCGCAGGCACAATGTCTGCAAGCGTGTGAACCCGCTCTGCAAATGCCTGGCGTTCCGCGCCAATAGCCAGCATGGGCACATCATTTTCGGTGTGCTGCCGGATGCCAACATCTTCCATATTGCCGTGATCGCTCACGACGACGACCAAACCAGCCTCATCATCCCAGGAATCGAGCAATCCCGCCATCACACCATCAAAGGTCTCCAGCAAAGCCACGCCATCTTCCAGCGGCCCGCGATGGCCCACAAAATCCGTGAAAAAGTGGGACACCATCGCAAAGTTATAGCCACTGGCCAATTCCGCCAACCGTTGACCGCTCGCCTTCGGCGACAAAAGCGGCATGTCGGCAAAGCCGAGATGCCGCCGCCAACCCACGCCCGTCCAATCAGCGCTGATTGCGTCGCCTGCACGCAATTCATCGGCAGTGCGCAGCGCCAACCCCG
>CAWUJQ010000699.1:0-2057 GCA_963922445.1 uncultured bacterium | reverse complement strand
TAAACCGCGTGAGTCCCGCCAACCCGGCGACAAAGCCCGCCGCCACCAGCCAGCCCCAGCGCACAGGCAGCGCAACAGGTGTTTCATCACGCGGCGTGTGGATGTGCAGCGCCAGCGCCAGCATGATAAAACTGCTCCACATCAACGTCGTGCTCATGCCGTCAATGTGGAGCAGGCGCAAATACCAGCGCAAGATGGGTGAAGCCGCCCACAGTACCGCTGCCAGCAGCGCCACCCGTGGATTGACAAGGCGGCGCAGCAGCAGGTAGGCAGCCACCAGCGCAATCACATTGGCGAAAATAATGGGATAGCGCACAGCGTACATGGTTTGGATGTCAAGCGGTTCACTGCCCGGTGCGATGGTATCCAGGGCAGTGAGGCCCAGCGCGCCCAGCGCCATCGTCGTCACACCAGGATGCTCTGTACGCACGGTGGCTGCCCAATCGCCGCTTGTGACCGCTGCCCGGAAGCCGTACACGCGGTCAAGCCAGTTGGCCACCTCGTCAATGTGCAGGGCCGGGTTGGGTACTACTAACGGGATCAGCAGCAGGACAGCGATCAGAGCGGCCCCTGCTAACGGATGTGCAAACCCCTTGTGCATGTTCAATGTTTCCTCGCGCGATTGTGACATCGGCAGGGAAGTATAGGGGTGGTATCGTTCTTTTCCAACAGGGAGCGCTGATGGTTAGTGCTTTGGCTCGCCTACCCCATGCGTGCGATGCTCAGAGTATTCGTCCATGCGCACGATGTAGCCTGTTTTTTCCTTCTCGTCGTAGAAGAGCTTATCGAACTCCGGTTGCGCCGCTTCATATTCTTCCATCGTCATCGGTGTTTCTTTGGGGAAGCCTGGCGCTGGGTTGTCCTGCAAGAACTGTAAGAAGTCCATGCCGTGCATCCCCTCGTGGAATTCCAAGCTGTCGCTTTCTGTGGTGACCTTACCGCCCGATGTATCCGCCTCTGTGGTGCCGCGTCCATAGCCGCTGTCGGCGGTTTTGTCTACACCGGGCTTATAGAGCGTTTGGATGGTGACGGTATGCCGGGGTGGGGTGAGGGCATTTATCGTTTTAACGCCGTCTTTTTCGTTGTAGGAATAGCCTGGGTAAGACCATTTGATGTCAAACTTGGTGACGCCGTCACTATCTTCCACTTCGTCGCTCTCGGCGTCTGGCTTGATAACCACATCGAACTGGCCGATGGCCACTTTGTACTCACCTTTTTCCTTTTTCGCGCCGCCGGGTACTGGCGTGCTAATGCCCTTGACCTTGTTGTACTCGGCTTCCCACGCCCAAATGGGGATGCGGCCCCGGTTTTGGTGATAGAGTTCACCGACATCCTTACCCAGCTTGGATGCGGCTTTGGGCATAAACTCGCGGATGGCACTCTGGTAGGCGTTATGCAGCGCGGTCTTGAGCTTATCTTTGTCGTCACCCTTAACCTTGTCTTCGATGAGCTTTTCTTTTTCGTGCAGTTGGGTGTACCAACTGTTCATCTGCTCATTGAACTTATCTTCGTCAATGTCGGGCGTGTCCGTTTTGTACTTTTTCGCTGCCGCGTTGAAGCCGTCGATGAGCTTTTGTGCAACTGCTTTGGGGTCTTCCTCAGCGGTTGTTTCATCGGCTGGGGCGTCCTTGGCCGGGGCGGGCGGCCCTTCACGTTGGATTGCGTCCGTCGTCGGAAGCGGACGCAGCAGTTGATGAACAGCCTGATTGCCAATGGTGCGCTGAAGCTGCATCACATCACCAGTAGACAATTGTGTTGGGTCTTGCTGAGCGAGTTGAACGAGATCAGCGGTTGCTGGCGTGGGGGCTGTCGGTACGGGTTTAGGGGCAGCCTTTTGCTGCGGTGGTTTGGCTTTGGTTTGGCTAAGATGGCGGTGATGCATAGCAAATAATTCCTGTTAATGATTCGTTCGACAGCGCTCTAGATTACAAGGCATATAACTATACTATAGCGCGAATCCCACAGCCTGGAAAGCGACTTCATTATATTTTTGCCACTCTGATTACAGATAATGCCAATGAGTACAAAAACCAGTGAAATCACACAACACAGACGGT
>CAWUJQ010000698.1:0-2062 GCA_963922445.1 uncultured bacterium | reverse complement strand
TCTCTTCGGTATCGGCGTCAACGCTGTCGTCGGCGCTGCTGGCATCGTCCAGGCTCAGCCGCTCCACCTGATCGTTTACGTCACTGGTTTCGTAGTTTTCTGGCGCGAATTGGAACCACAGCCCAAACGCGACGACAGCAACGGCAACCACGCCGCCGATGATGAACAGGACTCTACGGGACATTCTGCTTCTCTCCCTGTGTAATGTAGGCAGTTATGTATACAACGGTCACAGCATAGCCGATAGATTTGATTGAAATGTAAAATCTTGGCTAAAATACAGGGTTTGCACATCTAGCATTTAGATAGCCAGCTATTATCGGTCGCGCTCCCAGCGATCTAGCTCTTCTTCCATGCGTCTGTAATACTCATCTATGTGAACGCGGGGTTTTCGCTGCCGACGCGACGGCCTAGAAGGGGCCGGAGTCGGCTTGGGTTGGTCCGGTATGTGCCCGCGCTCAATCGAGCTAACAGCACCGCCCGCCAGCGTTTGGATGAGCGGGTCATCGTCGTTGGCCAGTTCGCGCAGCCTGTCTAACGCGGCGGGGTCAGCAATTTGCTTGAGCGCCAAAATCGTATAGGGCCACACCGTGCGGTTTTCTTCCGTGAGGGATGCCACCAGCCCCGGTACCGCGTTCTTCCCCATCCGCGTCAGGTGATCGAGGGCGTGGGCGCGGTCGGCGGGGGTATTGCTGTGCAGCAGCGGCAGCCACTTCGTCCGCACAACGTAAGTGCCCGCGTTGGCCTGCGTCATGCGCGTGCGGGACTTCACCTTGGGCTTTTCATCTGCGTCGATTGTGTCTGTGGGGCCATCTATATCCGTCTCATATTCACCGTCATCGCCCAGGGCAGCTTGTTCTGTTTTCGGGCTTGGCATCTGCGTGGATTGTGCCCGCTGCTCATGCCACAACGCCGGGGTTAGGTCGTCTGCGTGCCAACGGGGGGGCAGCTTACCGCGCTCACGGAGGCCGAACCATGCCTGCCACGCCATGCTGAACTGCGAATGCGTTTCGAGAATCTCAATCAGCAGGTCAACGGCGGCGTCGGTACGAAAGAGGCTCAATGCAGACACATACGCCGATGACTTGCCATCATAGACGGCGCGCATCCGCTCTGCGATGTAATCTACGACGCCGGGGCCAAGTTCACCCAGGCTGGCCGCCGCGTCATCCACTTCATGAAAGGACGAGTTCGCTGCCAGCACAGCAATGTAGCGGTCAGCGGCGTCTTGTTGTTGCGGTGTGAGCGGCATGTGGGGCAACCTCCCTAGCTCGTCAGGATGCGGGCATTTTCGGCGTCCCAGATGAGGTAGCAACGGTCGCCTGCGTTTAGGGCAAGGTCGAAGCCCGCGCCGTGGTTTTGTACGCGCACAGCAATCTCGGTGTGGTCGTCCAAGCGCACGATGTAGCGCGTATCGGTGCCGATGTAAACGGTTTGCAGCACATCCCCTTGCACCACGTTCATGTTGACCTCCTGCCGCACGGATTCGAGCGCCCGTTCCACGGGCACCTCTGCCCGGCCAGCCCCACGGACTGTGCCGCTTTCTGGCAGAATGTCGATGCGTTCAGGGCGAATCGCCACCGTCACCCCTGTGTCTGGCGTCACAGAACGGTCACGCAGCACGCCGTCCACAGTGATGCCGTTGTTTAACTTCACACGGCCCACCTCGCCCTTTTCGAGTTCCACATCCCCCTCGAACAACGTCCCGACCTTGACGCCCGTCCGTTCTACGAGCGTGCCCTCGATAAAATTCGTCTCTCCGATGAAGTCGGCAACGAACTGGTTAGCCGGGTTCTCGTAGATGTCTAGCGGGGTGCCCACTTGCAGCACTTTGCCTTCATTGAGTACCGCAATGCGGTCAGCCATCGTCATCGCTTCTTCCTGGTCATGCGTGACGAACACAAACGTAATGCCCAGGCGCATTTGCATGTCCTTGAGTTCAAACTGCATCGCCTTACGCAGCTTCAGGTCAAGCGCGCCCAGCGGTTCGTCCAGCAGCAGCACGGCAGGCTCATTGACGAGGGCACGGGCCAGGGCCACCCGCTGCTGCTGGCCGCCGCTC
>CAWUJQ010000697.1:0-2062 GCA_963922445.1 uncultured bacterium | reverse complement strand
GCGTTTTTGGCGGTTTGGTGCTGTAACTCGTGGAACTGCGGGTCTTTGGCCAGCTTCATGGCGACGGCCAACCCCGCCACACTGTTCATGTGCGGGCCGCCCTGCTCACCAGGGAAAACGGCGCGATCCATTTGCTTGGCGATGGCCTTGCTATGCGTAATGCTCACCGCGCCACGCGGCCCGTTGAGCGTTTTGTGGGTGGTGAAGTTGACCACATCTGCAATGCCGACTGGGTTTGGATAGGCACCCGCCAGCGCCATGCCCGCCGTGTGGGCGATGTCTGCCAGCAGGTAGGCACTGACTTCGTCACAAATCGCCCGGAATTTCTCGAAGTCCGGGGCCAGGGGGTAGCTGGTAAACCCGGCGATAATCATTTTCGGTTGGTGTTCCAGTGCCAGCGCCCGGATGTTGTCATAGTCGAGACGTTCGGTTTCCGGGTCTACGCCGTAGCTGACGATGTTGTAGTAAATCCCGCTGCGGTTGACCGGGCTGCCGTGGGTCAGGTGGCCGCCGTCTAGCAAATCCAGGCCCATAACGGTGTCGCCGACTTCGAGTAAAGCGGTATAGGCGGCACTGTTGGCAGGCGCGCCGGAAAGCGGCTGCACGTTCACGTATAGCTCGTCTGCACTCACACGATCATTGGCGAAGGCTTCGGCCACGCGGCGGCGGGCCAGCGCTTCGATGATGTTGGCGTATTCGGTGCCCTTGTAGTAGCGGGCGTCGCTGTTGCGGCGGTAGTCGGCTAGTTGAGCATCATAATCAAGGATGTCGTCTTCGCTCAGCCAGCGGGTGGCTTCGGTGGGGTAGCCCTCGGCGTAGATGTTGTGGAAAGAAGAGCCAACGGCTTCGCGCACCGCCTGCGGAATCGTGCTTTCCGACGGGATCATAATCAAGCGGCGGGCTTGGCGGGCGGTTTCGTGCCGGATTAGCTCGGCAACATCAGGGTCAAACTTGGCCAACGGCCCACGAAAAAGATAGTCATTGGTTGTCATAGGGGGAGGCTCCGATAAAGGTTAATATCTGTTTAACGGCCCTGTATTGTAGCACGCATCAGTTAGCGGCTGCCATGCGTGCCTGAACAAAAAGAGGCACGGATTTCCGTGCCTCGTGGCTTACTCGGTGACTGGGACGGTGACTTTACTCGTCGGTCTCGACGCCCAGTTCTTCCAGCGTGTTACGGATGGCGTCAATTTGTGCCTGCTGTGTGGCGATCACTTCGGCCTGGGCGGTTGCAGTTACCTGAAGCTCAGCAACAGCGGCGTCTACGTCGAAGTTGGCCTGGGCCTCACCCGTTGCGCGGACGGCGTCCATTTCCAGGGCGCGGGCGGTTGCGTCTGCCTGGAGTTCGATGAGATCGTCGCGCATGGCATCCATCTGATCTTCCATGGCTTCGATTTCGCTGTCATCAACCATGGACGGGATTTCTGCTTGGGCGGTTTCCATCGCTACGATGTTCGCTTGAGCAGTGGCCAGGTCATCGTTGGCGGCTTCCAGTTCTGCCTGAGCAGTCGCCAGGTCATCGGCACTGGCGTCACCTTCACTCGGCACAGCGACCACAGCTTCAGCATTGGCCTCTGCCGTTGCAAGGGCATCTTCAGCAGCGCTCAATGTCGCCTGAGCCGCACGAACCTGCCCAGTAGCGCGCACGCTCAACGTGGCGATGGCATCTTCGCCGTCGGCAATCTCGGTAGAGAGGGCAGCTTCGGTGGCGCTGGCCGCTTCCATTTCGGCCTCAAGCATTTCAGCCTGTTCAGCCATGGCCATCACCTCTTCCGTCACAACGGCTTGCAGCGTGGCGGCTTCTTCACCTGCGGCGTCAAGCTCTGCTTCCAGCGTGGCAGCGCCGTCTTCAGCAGCAGCCATTTCCTCTTCGAAGGCGGCGGCTTGTTCTTCCATCGCCATCATTTCTTCGGTGGCGGCAGCTTGCAGTGTGGCGACCTCGCCCTCCATGTCGGCAATCATGGCGTTGGCTTCATCGGCCTGGGCAGTCGCCTCAGCTTCGGCCTCGGCCAGTGCCTCAGCAGATTGGGCTTCCGCCGGGGCGATGGCTGGGGCAGCGTCT
>CAWUJQ010000696.1:0-2073 GCA_963922445.1 uncultured bacterium | reverse complement strand
TACCCCGGCGGTGTTGCACTCAACTCGGACTCCGCCAGCCACCCCACCCGATCCACGAACCACCAGCGCTGCCCGTCAAGCTCATACCACTCACGGTAGCCAACCGTCTGCCGCGCCAACGATACCGTCACCGAGTCTCCCACCGCGTATTGATTGGCATCGACGGGGTCGCTGAACACGTTTGCGCGCACACCCGTCGGCGTCGTGATGTATAACACGGTGCCTTCCGCCCAGCCGTTGGGCACCTCGTAGCGCTGTGTGGACGCATCAACCGCCGTCGCCGACGCATCCGTGGGGGTATCCGTCGCCATTACCATTGAATCCACAGTGTCCGCCGTGGTCGGTTCATTGGTCAGCGTCGGGTCAACCGCTGCCACGTCATTGGTCGCGCCTTTGGGCTGGTTCGCCGCAGACTCGTTCACATTCACCGCTACCGGATTCGGCGGCTGCGCACGGCGGCTCAACGGAATCATCACCGCAGCCACCAGGCCGATCAACACAAAGCCCCCCACGACCATCAAGCCGATAAGCATCATCCTGCGGCGTGCTTTTTCCTGCGCAGGCGGGGCCAGCAGCGCCTCGCGGTGATCTTCGGCGGTCATCTCACTGAAGGCCACCGCCGCGTCGTCTAAAAAGCTGAGGTCAGGGCCGGTTATCAAATCGGGGCCAGCAGGTGCGGGTGGCGCGGCTGCTGGCTCATCATCAAACACCATACTGTCGATGTCCACTGCATCTAAAAAGCTCAAGTCCGCCGCCACTGGCTCAGCATCATCGTCAAGCGCCAGGTCGAAATCATCTGCTAAAAAGTCCGGTTCCGGGATGGATGGGCTGGCCGGGTCGGGGTCGGCAATGTCATCCTCAGCCAGCGGATCGGGCGCATCCACATCATCAAACATTGACGCATCGAAGTCGTCATACGCGTCAATGAAACCGAGCGGATCATCATCGCCGTCGGTGGGGTCATCTTCTGTGACCAGCTCAACAAGCGGCGCAGATTGGCTAACCAGCACACGGTTCGGCGGTGCAACCTCCGGCTCGGTGAGGGGCGTGAGTTTATCTGTTTCGATGTCGGGTAACGCCGCTGCATCATCGGGTGGGGGCGCGTCCGCTGCAACGGGTTCAAGCGGTTGTGTGTCGTTGGTGGAGCGCCTGGACATCAAACGCGCAACATCCGCGAATTCGGATAGGTCGCCGTCCAGGTCATCGTCTTCGACATCGAACTCTGACCAATCGAAATCCTCAGCCAAAAACGGCGGAATCGGCGCGGGCTGGTCTTCGACGGCAACCTGCATCGTCTCGACCGTATCGAGCAGGACGCCGCTGTCTGCCAACAGCTTGCTAATTTCATCGTATGACGCGTAGAGGGTCTCGTCTGCGTTTTTCTTGGCGGCTTCGTTGTCAGCATGTATTTGGATGACCATCGCCGTTGCGTCGTCGTCACGCTCTCGCTCAAAGGCTGCCGCTGCCAAATCGGAGGCTGCCATCTGCGGGGACATGCGCGCATCAACGATTTCTACAACTTCATCCGGGGTCAGGTGACGGTAGATGCCGTCCGTACATAACACCAGCGCATCCCCTGGGTGAATGCTGATCGCGTTGATTTGCACGGGAATCCTTTTGCGCAGCCCCATGTAAACGGGCACCGCATCTCTCGTTTTGTTATCCGGCATCCAGTGGTCTTCTGTCACGGAGCGTGCATAGCCATCTTCGCCACGCATGTAATAGCCACGACAGTTGCCCGTCCAGGCGATGAGAATCTGGCTGCGAATCATGACCGCAACCACAACCGACGCCCCCATGTCGTTTAACGCCATCTGGTCGTCTGCGTGCTGACGCAGGCGCTTGTTCGTCCACTTAATCACCTGATCGAGTGCGTCGGTGGGCGTGGTTTCGGGCTTTTTTTCCAGCAGTTGATAGTACAGCTTTCTGATTTGCAGGCACACGTACTGGCTGGCGAGTTCACTCAGGTTGCCCCGGCCCACGCCGTCCGCCAGCACAAACATCTGGCCGCCGGGGTCATCCGGGCCGGGGTCGTCCCAGGCGCGGGCGTAGTCGGTTATGGCGTTGCGCCGC
>CAWUJQ010000695.1:0-2082 GCA_963922445.1 uncultured bacterium | reverse complement strand
GTGAGGTTGACCATCGTCTGCGGTTCGTGGATCACCGCAATCGCTTCGACGGTGCCGGTTGTCCCGTTTGCGGCTAAGACCGCATCGCCCACGCCCAGGTCTGGCGCTTGCACCCACCGGACGGTGTCGCCGTCTACCACTGCGAACGGGTGCTCGTCGGTGGTGTGAATCACCTCACCGTTGAGGGTCACGTCCAGGGTGGTGGCATGCTGTTGGGTGTGGGTCGCCGTGACCACACAGGCGTCCAGGTCGTCAGTGTGGGGGTTGCGGTCAGCGTTGCACCCCACCCCGGACGTGTTACAATCCGCGCACGAAAAAACATTGATTCGCATAGAAACGACGGATTCACGATGAAATTAAGCGCAGATCGTATTCTGGTGACGCACGTGGGCAGCATGCCGCGCCCGCAAAACGTGGTGGATATGCTGTTCGCGCAGGAGCGCGGCGAGCCTTATGACGAGGCAGAATTCGACCAGGTGATGACGGAAGCCGTCGCGGAGACGGTGCAAAAGCAGGTCAACGCGGGCGTGGATGTGGTCAGCGACGGCGAGATGAGCAAAATTAGTTATGCTACCTACATCAAGTACCGGCTGACCGGCTTTGCGGGTGATAGCTCACGGGCCACGCCCCTCGACCTGGATGAGTTCCCGGCGTACCGGGATAAGTTGGCGTCCGCTGGCGGCACACCCAAGTACAGCCGTCCGCGCTGTCAGGCACCCATTAACGTGAAAGACCTATCATCGCTGGAAAAGGACATCGCCAACCTCACCGCCGCGCGCGATGCGGCTGGCGCTTCAGAAGCGTTCATGAACGCTGCGTCACCGGGTGTGATTGGCGTTTTCCAGCCGAATGACTACTACGCTACGCACGAGGAGTACCTGCAAGCGGTGGCAGACGCGATGAAGCAGGAATACGAGATGATCGCGCAGAGCGGCATTATCCTGCAAATTGACTCGCCGGATTTGGCGATGGGGCGGCATATTCAATATCGGGATGAGACGGACGAGCAGTTTGTGGCTCATGCGCAGCAGCAGGTAGAAGTGTTGAACTACGCGCTACAAAACATCCCGGCGGAACAAATCCGGATGCACCTGTGCTGGGGCAACTACGAGGGGCCACACACGCACGACATCCCCCTGGAAAAGATTATCGAGACGGTGCTGAAGGTCAAGCCGCAGGCCATCTTGTTTGAGGCAAGCAATCCGCGCCATGCACATGAGTGGACGGTGTGGGCCGAGGCGAACATCCCGGATGATAAGGTGCTGATTCCGGGGCTGGTCGATACGACAACGAACTACGTCGAGCATCCACGGTTGGTAGCGGAGCGGCTGCTGCGCTTTGCCGATATGGTGGGCCGTGAACGGGTGCTGGCCGGGTCGGACTGCGGGTTTGGCACATTTGCCGGGTTTGGTGCCGTCCATCCTGATATTGCCTACGCCAAGCTGGAAACACTGGCTGAGGGCGCGCGCATGGCATCAGAAAAGTTATGGAGCTAACAAGAACACATGAGTGAACCGTCTGGTGGTGGGTGTTTAGAGTCGTTGGCGGCGTTTTTTATGTCTGTGGTGGCGCTGTTTAGCTTTGTGGGGGATGGTGCCTTCCCCGCCCCACAACCTGAAGCGGAATTCGTTCCGGTGCTGGTCGTAGAGTTGGTTCCGGCGGAAGATGAGTACAGCGCTGACGAGTTGGCGCTCGCCGCAGACATCGTGGGCACCCGTTTAGATGCACTGGGCCTGCTGCGTGAGGTCGAGGTGGTAGACGGGGATACGATTCAGGTGGTATTGGGTGCTGATGCATCGGTGCAGGATGTGAGCGAGGCGATCACAGGGGTGGGCTACCTGGAGTTAGTGAACTTCAGCAGCATTGATGAACGCACACTGCTAGATGCCTTTGTGGGTCAAGCGATTATTACAACGGGACAAGTTGACACGTTTGGTGAACCGCTTGCGGCTGATGCCATTCCTAATCCGGATACGGGTGAGCCTTTCGCAACGGTTCTGACGAATGAGGGGTTGGCTTCCGCTGCCGCGCTTGAGGACGAGTTCGGCAATTGGATCGTAGAGTTTGAGTTCACGGAGGCAG
>CAWUJQ010000694.1:0-2084 GCA_963922445.1 uncultured bacterium | reverse complement strand
TTGCGCCCTGGCGACTACGACCTTTGGCTGGGCCTGTACAACTTCACGACGGGTGAGCGGTTGACCCTGCCCGACGGCAGCGACGGTACCGCCATCCCCATCACGATTGCATCACAAGACGACTGACGACTTCTCATGGATATTTCTGCATCAAACCGCGCCGAGCGCGCATCTGCGCCGCGTGCTTTACGCCTTAACCGGACTGTTTTACTCACACTGGGCGCGTATGCCGTTGTGATTTTGCTGGCGGTGGCGCTACGCCTGCTGCTCATCGAAGGCTATCACCCGGTCATCCGCAACCATGACGAGTTCTTCCGCTTTTTGAACACGATGCGCGTGCGCCATGATATGCCCCAAATCGCGGAGCAGTGGGGCGTGTTTACATTTAACCCCGGCTACGACTACACCGGCTTCCCGCCTGTGCAGATGTGGGTTCACGCGCCGATACAGCGCATGGTTGAGGCCAATGTGCCTTTCCCCGTGCCGCCGGACTACATCCTGTGGGCGCGGTTTGCCTCGTTTGCCGCGAGCATTATCACAACGGCGCTCACGGCCTGGATGGGCTGGTACTTGGCGCGTCCGCTGGGCGCGTTTGCTGCCGGGCTGAGTGGGTTTGTGGCCGCGCTCATCTGGACGACCTCGCCCATTATTATTCATGTGAACAACCTGGCGCTGATGGACCCGCTGCTGTACCCCTACATCCCGTTGATTGTGATTTGCACGGTGTGGGCCATCCGCGCTGATAGGCCGATGGGTGTGTTTTTGGGGCTGGCCTTCTCGATTGCGGCCATCTACACCAAATACATCCTGGCATATGCGCTGGTGCTGCCTGCGATTGCCACGGCGGTACTTATCTGGCGGCGCGGACGGGCAGCCACAGACAGCGGCAATTGGGCGGTGGTGTTCGGGCGCGGGCTTGTGGTGATGCTGCCGTGGCTGGGTGCGATGGCGCTTATCAGTGCAGTGAGCTTGTGGTGGCTGGTGTTTGAGCATGATATGTTCGCGATGCAAAACCGCGAAACCAACGTGCTGTATCAGCAAGGGCTGCGCAATGCGCTGTCGCCGTACCGCAACTGGGTGAATGTGTCCGCGATTATCCGGCTGACGACGGGGCTGGTGAACTTTGTGGTGGTGGGCGCGATGGGCGTGTGGGGCTATCGCTATGCACGGCGGCACAAGCTGCCCCGCCTGGAAGGGTGGATTCCGGTCATCATTCTGCCGTTTTTGGTGCTGGCCTTCATGATGATTTCCAGCGTGGTTATCAACCGGGAAACATCCCGGATGCGCTACCCCATTGCGCCGATGATTGCCATGCTGGGCCTGTATGGGCTGGCGCTGGCGCAGTTTGTGGTGTCTTGGCGGCATCGGCAGGCGCAGCGCGGGGCACGCCGCCCGCTCACCGCGTTGATTATCACCCTCGTGCTGCTGGCCAGCTTTGTCCCCCACACCTGGGAAAATATCAACACGGCCCGCGCCTACCAGCAGCAGTTCATTCAGCAGGTAGTGTGGGAGTGGACGGACGCCACGCTGCCCCAGCCTGAAGGCAAGATCATGATTGAGGGTGTGCCCCTGGACGACTGGACGAAATACGTGTGGGATCGCACGATTAGCGGCTACACGGGGGCCACGGCGTTTGAGTGGGCACATGTGCCGGGGATTCCGCAGGACATCAGCGCCCGTGAGTACATCGAAGAGAAGGACATCGCCTACCTGTTTGTATCCGAGTTGGATATTGAGGAGGGCACCGACGCGTTCCGCGCCTTCGTGGATGACCTGACGCTGCTCAAGTCGTTTGGGCTGGCACCGGGGGCGAAATACCCGTCCTACTTCTACCGGATGGTGCCGCCCCAGCACGCGCCGAGCGCCACCTACGATGACGGCATCGCCTTAGCTGGGTACGACCTGACCGCTGACGACTTGCAAGCCGGTGACGCGCTCACGCTGCGCCCGTACTGGCAAGCCGAACAGCAGCCCGCCGATATAGGCCAGGGCATACCAGCGCAGCGCCAGTTCCATCCCGAACAGCTCGAGCCGGAACAAGGCGGGATCGATCTCGGGAAAGGGGATCGCGGCGAGAAAGGGAT
>CAWUJQ010000693.1:0-2088 GCA_963922445.1 uncultured bacterium | reverse complement strand
GGTGGGGCCGATGATCGGGGCGGTGTTGGCGCTGACGGTGGGGCTGCAAGGCGTGACGCTGCGCGTGGCCATCGTGGAAAGTGCCATGCCGACGGCAGTATTGGCGAGTGCGCTGGCTACTGAGTTCGGCGGGGATGCGCGGTTTACGAGTGCCGTCACGCTGGTTAGCACGCTGGCTAGTATCGTCACGCTGACGGTGCTGCTATGGCTGTTGGGCGGCGTGGCAGCATGACAAGCGCCCAGACCGTCGGAAAGCCGTCGGGAAAAACGTCCCGCAATTGGCATATTTGCTGTAAACTATCAGCAGCCAACCCCCAACTAATCACTTGAGGAAGCGAACCGATGTCCGACTTCATCATGGAAACCAAAAACCTGCGCAAGTCCTATGGCAAATTCGTCGCCGTAGAAGACCTGTCGCTGCGGGTGCCCGCCGGGGCCATCTACGGGTTTGTCGGCCCGAACGGTGCCGGTAAAACCACCACCATGCGTATGCTCACCACGCTCACACGCCCGTCCAGCGGCGAAGCCTGGATTGCCGGTCACGCCATTGCGGACGAGCCGCGTAGCGTGCGTCAGTCTATTGGCTACATGCCGGATAAGTTCGGCGTGTACGAGGACATGCGCGTATGGGAATACTTAGACTTCTTTGCCGCTTGCTACGACATCCCGGAAAAAGAACGCAAGACGCTCATTGATGACCTGCTCGAACTTGTTGACCTGACCCACCGCCGCGACGACATGGTCGATAAGCTGTCTATGGGTATGAAGCAGCGCCTGTCGCTGGCGCGTACACTGGCCCACGACCCGCAAGTGCTCATCCTGGACGAGCCTGCGTCTGGCCTTGACCCGCGTGCCCGTGTGGAAATCCGCGAACTGTTTGTGGAACTGGCCAAGATGGGCAAGACGATCTTTTTCTCCACGCACATCCTGGCAGACGTGCAGGAAGTGTGTACGCACGTCGGCATTATTGAGGGCGGCCAGATGATCGCCCAGGGCAGCATGGACGAAATGCGCCAGGAACTGGCCCCGCACACCTACCTCATCGTCAAGGTGAAGGAAGCCGAGGACGTGGCCAAGGTCAAGGCGCTGGTGGGCAGCTTGCCAGAGGTCAATGGTGTTGAGGATATGGACCCGGATGCAGGCCGTCAGCGGGTGCGCATCGAGTTCACGGGCGAAGAAGACGAAGCCGTAGCCCTGCGCCGCAAGCTGTTCGCTGCCGAAGACATCAGCATCATTGACATCACGGAAGAAACACGCGACCTCGAATCCATCTTCATGAACATTACCAAGGGTCTCGTTACCTAAAGCCACTCACTGCACATTGGGGCACGATGTGTATCCTGTGCCCCAATGCTGAATTCCCCTGTTTTTCCCACTCTGCACCGCCCTACAATGCGAAGCGTTTTCCCCTATTGGGTGTTATCTACGCAACGCATCATCAGCATAAGGACGTAAAACCCTATGACACAACCCAAACGCTCGCTACTAGAGCGCTTAGACGCCAACCAACCCGTGATTCACGGCAGCGGCTACCTATTCGAAATGGAACGCCGGGGCTACCTGCAAGCCGGGGCCTTTGTGCCGGAGGTCGTACTCGAACATCCCGAAGTCGTCAAGCAGCTCACCGTTGAACACCTCCGCGCCGGGTCTGATGTGGCGCTGGCCTTTACCTACTACGGCCACCGCGAAAAGCTGCGCCTCATCGGTAAGGAAGACCTGCTGGAACCGCTCAACCGCGAGGCGATTCGCATTGCCAAGGCCGCCGCTGAGGGCACCGACGCACTCATCGCAGGCAACATCTGCAACACCAACCTTTATGATCCCGCTGACACCGCCACTCACGACGAAATCCGCGGCATTTTCACGGAGCAGGTGGGCTGGGCCGTGGATGAAGGTGTGGACTACATCGTGGGCGAGACGTTTGCCTACCTGGGTGAAGCGCAGATTGCGCGTGAGGTCTGTGCCGAGTTCGGGGTGCCGCTGGTAGTGGCGTTAGCCGTCCACAAAGAGGGCACCCTCCGCGATGAGCCGGATGTTGCCAAAGCCTGCGGCATCCTGCGCGAGGCGGGTGCCGATGTTGTTGGTGTG
>CAWUJQ010000692.1:0-2119 GCA_963922445.1 uncultured bacterium | reverse complement strand
AAAAGTGAACAAAAACTTGCCATTTCGGACGCTTTGCGTCCGAAACACGGGTTCACAGGGTGCAAACCCTGTGCAGGGGTGCGGGGACAGAGTCCCTGCAAATTTGAAGCTGGATTTTGCAACAGCCCTGAGTCTTCATCCACCACCGTTGACACACCCCCGCCTCCAGCTATACTGAAAGCATGAAGACCATACACACCACCGCAAACCGAATGCCGATGCGTCCCTCACTGCACCCCCAGCAGATGGGTTAGCTTCGCGTTCCACGTTTCCCTTGTGATCCCCAAACCGTCTGCTGTTGCAGGCGGTTTTTTGTTTTGTCTACGTTACAATCACGCACACGAAGTCAACGAACCAGAAAGGCGAGAGAGAAAATGAGCGAGTATATTCATGTGTCTGTGGCGTGGCCCTACGCCAACGGCGACCTACACGTCGGACATCTGGCGGGAGCCTACCTGCCGGCGGACATCTTTGCCCGTTACCACCGGCTGAAGGGCAACCATGTGCTGATGGTCAGTGGCAGCGACACGCACGGCACCCCGATTTCGATTCAGGCAGATGCGCTGGGCATCACGCCGTTGGAGGTCATCGAGCGCTATCACGAGCGCTTTGTGCAAACGCAGCAGAAGATCGGCATCAGCTACGACCTGTTCACGCACACCGATACCGAAAATCACCACAAAATCGCGCAGGACTTTTTCACGCTGCTGCTGGAGCGCGGCTACCTGTACAAAGAGGCTCAGGAACTCATGTACAGTGAGCGTGAGGGCCGCTTTTTGCCTGATCGCTACGTGGAAGGCCAGTGCTATATTTGCGGTTATGACAGCGCGCGCGGCGACCAATGCGACAACTGCGGCAACCTGCTAGACGCCACCAAGCTGATTAACCCGCGCAGCCGCAACAACCCCGAAGACGAGCTAATCGTGCGCACGAGCGAACACTACTTCTTCGATTTGCCCAAGTTCAGTGAGCAGTTGCTCGAATACATCGGCAAAAATGAAGGGCACTGGCGCGCCAACGCGGTCAACTTCACGCGCAACTTCATCAATGAGGGGTTGCGCGGGCGCGCTGTGACGCGTGACATCAACTGGGGTGTGGATGTGCCGCTGGAAGGCTGGGACGACAAGAAGCTATATGTGTGGTTCGATGCGGTGATGGGTTACTTCACCGCGAGTGTGGAGTGGGCCAAGCACCTTGCGGATGACCCGGACGACTGGAAAAAGTGGTGGTACAACCCCGACGCGAAGATTTACAACTTCCTGGGCAAGGACAACGTGCCATTCCACACGATCATCTGGCCAGCGGAACTGCTGGGCATCAGTGGCATCTACAACGACGGCGACGAGACGCCCGTCAGCTTGCCTTATGATGTGCCCGCCAACGAGTTCATGAACATCGAAGGCAAGCAGTTCTCCAAGAGCCGCAATTGGGCCATCTGGCTGCCAGATATTCTAGAGCGCTACCAACCGGACGCGGTGCGCTACTACATCGCGGCGACGATGCCAGAAACGAAAGACAGCGACTTCGCCTGGGACGGCTTCCTCAACCGCACCAACAGCGAACTTGTGGCGGCGTGGGGCAACCTCGTCAACCGGATGCTCGGTTTTGCCTACAAGCGCTTCGACGGCAAGGTTCCAACGTATGACGAACTCACCGACGAGGACAAAGCGATCCTGGCCAAGGTCGAAGCCGGGTTTGATGAAGTGGGCGGTTACATCGAAGCGGTCAAGCTGCGTGAGGGACTCAGCACGGCGATGCAGCTTGTACGCGACACCAACGGCTACCTGGATCGACGCGAACCGTGGAAAAGCTTCAAGACGGACGAAGCCGACGCCGCCCGGTCGGTGTACGCCGTGCTGCAAGCCATCACTAACCTGAACACACTGCTGTCGCCGTGGCTGCCCTTCAGCGCGCAGCAGGTATGGAGCTACTTAGGTTTTGAGGGGCAGTTCTTCGGCTCGCTAAACATCAAAACCATCGAAGAAGAGAACCGATCCCATCCGGGGCTGGTGTATGACGGCACGGGCGCGGTTGGCAAGTGGCAGCCGGTCAAGCTAGAGCAAGGGCAGGCGCTGCAAAAGCCGGAGCCGCTGTTTGTCAAGTTGGAGCCGGAAGTGGT
>CAWUJQ010000691.1:0-2121 GCA_963922445.1 uncultured bacterium | reverse complement strand
AGGCACCACCAGACCGAGGCTCAAATTGTCAAAATCTGCCCGTGATTGAACTGGTTTTTGAGTTCGCCAACAACATCCCAATATACGTTTCGCAATCCTCACAGCATTTGTGTATAATTCTATTATAAGACACAAAACAAACATCCGGTGGCTAAACCGGATGTCATAGCAACGTTGTGGTGACAATGGTTGCGTGCGATTCAACATAGCGTGTTGAGCACTAAGACGCAAGAAGTGCAACCGCGATTTACAACCTACAACCATGAAAACGGAATTGGGAGGTTTCAGGTGAAAATTTCTGGATGGGATTGGCTGTTGCTAATTTTGGGATTGGTGCTCTTGGTGGGGAGCGTATTGTGGGCACTTGATCCGGACACAAACTGGGAACCCTACCTTGTTGCCGTAGGTAGTTTGGTTACGTTCTTGGCCGCATTTGGCGGCATCATACGGCGCAACCGCCAACAGGATAGCGGCAGCGCCAAGCCTTTCATTAAGCAGAGCCAGTTAGGTGGGAAGAACCTCACCCAAATTGCGCGCAAAGAAGCATCATCCGACCAAAATCAAATCGGTGGTCACAACAACAAACAGGAAATCCGCTAATGATCGACTTTGAAAATACACTTCGCCACTTTCAGGATCGGGAAGACGCCATTGCAAAGTTCGATAGCCTGTGGGCCGTCGATAACCTCAATTGGATACTCGTGTTCGATGGGTTCTCTGGCTACGGCAAGACCACGCTGTTGACCTACCTGGAAGTGAAGCGGTGTAAAGCAGAGGGTATACCACACAAGGTGGTGCGCTTTGGGGCAGGGGCTGCGACAAAAGAGAAAACCTATCTGGCTTATGACGAGATGCTGGAACGCTTGCTCATGAGACAGTATTTGCCAGACGGGGTGGTTGAACAGTATGAAAAAGATTTCGATGAAGCCCTGGCACAGCGAGATGCCCGGATAACGCCACTACAAATTGAGCAAAAGCAAACACTTGGAAAAGAACATGTCCAACAGGTTAATCTAGATTTAGCGGAGCGCGAACGTGAGATTGCTCGACAGACACGTGGTCAATTGACGCGGCCCTGGTTAAGAGCAATGGGGCATCTCCAAAATGAAGCCCGCGTCGTGCTGATGATGGACACCTATGAATTCTTCCAGGATACAGCGTTAGAAGAAGACCAACAGTGGTTATGGGAAGTCTTGGAGCAACTTCAAGCCCGTGTGCCCGGTTTGCGGGTTGTGATTGGCTCACGGGTGACCGTGCGCTTTTACGAACATGGGGTGAGCGAAAACCCACTGGAACCGTTTGGCGAACCTGACAGCGATGCGTTGTTACAGTCACTGCAAGTTGCTGACCCAGCCTTTCGCAAAGCCGTGTTTGACCGATTAGCAAAAGGGCATCCCCTTGTAACCCGGATGGCAGCGGAGTGGTGGCATAGCGCACCGGATGGGGCATTAGCAGAGACGATTCCAGAGGTAGCAGGGACGGAAGAAGCCATTGAGTGGATTCAAAATAAGATCATTGATCGGATCACAGACGCGTCATTGCGGGAAGCCGTTCGTTGGACAGTGTTGCTGCGCTCATTCAACCTGGATGTACTGAACGCGGTGTTGCCAGATGGCATAATCCCGTTGAACGCGCAAGACAATTTTAAGCAGCTTATACAATACTCTTTTGTCCGTAAGACTGATGTGGGGTTTGGTTGGCAGTACCATGACCTACTGCGACGCGTGCAAATCAACTATCTCAGAAAGGCTACCCCCACTGAATTTGAGGCGTTTCACCGACAGGCCGCCGCTTACTTCGATAGCAACAAACAACCTGTTGAAAACCTGTATCACCGCTTCTTTTTTGAGCCAGACGATGCTTTTGTGTTCTGGTATGGGTTACAAACCGAAGCCAGTCGCAAGTACATGTACAATGTAGCTGAAGTGCTATTTCAAGTTGCAGAAGCAGATGAAATTGATCTAAAGCCTTCCCTAAAAGCGCACCGTGAGCTATTGCGCGGAAGGCATCACGTCATGCTGGGCAACGTGGACGCCGCGCGCGCCCACTACGACGCGGCCCTGCCGCTGTATCGACGCGAGCAGGCTCGCTTGGGGGAGGCCAATGTGCTCCAGAGCCTGG
>CAWUJQ010000690.1:0-2124 GCA_963922445.1 uncultured bacterium | reverse complement strand
TGTGCAAACGCCGCGCCCCTTCGCAGACTACACCATCAACAGTGAGCCTGCCGGTACGGGCGATGACCTGACCGGCAGCGTGGAACTGCGGCTGGTGGGGTTTAGCGGGTCGGCAGCGCAAATGCTGCTCGTTAATCCCGGCGTTGTGGATGCCTATCTGCTGCCAGGGAGTGTGATTCGCGGGCGGGCGATTTACACCGCCGCACCCATGACCGTCGAGACGGTTGACCCGCTCAGCCAAACGTTTTATGGCCCGCAGGAGCTTGTGCTGAACCTGCCCGCCCTTACGTCCATTACGCAGGCCGAGGACATTGCTAACTTCGAGCTATTTCGGCGGTCACAGCCGCGTGGAACCGTGCGGCAGGTGACGCTAAGCGCTGATACAGGTGGCAATCAAGGGTTGGCGCGCAGCCTGTTCGACCGGATTCAAGTTGAGGCGGCGCAAACAGGCCACAGTGCGGATTACCTCATTGTGGGGGAGGCGCACAGCGTTGATGAAGGTGGGGCGCGCCACACGGTCACCTGGACGCTGGAACCGCTGAATCCTGGCGGGCTGTGGGAGGTGGGCGTGGGCCGCGTGGGTGAGAGCACGCGCTTGGCCTACTAACCACCGCTCAGCGCGAACAACACACAACAGCAAAATCATAACCAGAAAGGACAACATCACATGACTACATGGACAACGCCCCGCACCTGGGGCACGGGTGACCTCGTCACTGCGGCAGACCTGAATGAGCAGTTGCGCGATAACCTCGCGTACCTGAAAACCGCCATCACGTTCGACCTGGTGGAAGCGGACAACAACTACACATCCACCAATGCGTCTACGTTTGAGGATGTGGACACGAGCAACCTCTCGCTCACGGTGACCACACGCGGCAAGCTGGCCGCCATTGGCCTGCAAACGTGCCTGCGGCAAACGCAACAGTCCCAGGCCATCTGCATGGACATCACCGTGGATGGCAACCGCGTGGGCGGCAACTTTCGCGGGCTGGTCTATCACCGCATGACCAATGCCCGTGACGCCACCGCGCCTACCCCGGTTTTTGCCCATCACTGGCTAACGACCCTGCCCGCCGGGACGCACACCCTCAAGTTGGTTTGGTTGCAGGTGACCACCAATCTGGATACGGGCTATATCGACAATACGGCCAACGGTGGCTTGCCAACCCGCCTGTGGCTGATGGAATTTGACGTTTAAAGCTGGAGGTATCACAATGAACAACGACCTGTACACACAAAAAATCAAGCGCCGCCCGATTATTGACCCGCTGCTGCTCGTGCTGCGGTCGCGCCGGGTGTTGATTGCGGTGACCGCGCTAGGGGTCGGCTTAGTCGTGAGCCTGGTGCCGCAACTGGAAGCCGTCCATACCGAGCTGCTGGTGCTTGTGTTGACGCTGGCCCTCACCCTGATTGGCGGCTACAGCGTGGAAGATGCCGCAGCCGTGTCACGGCAGCAGCCACCGACTTCCCCCGATGACGTTCAAGCGTTGGTTAAAGCGGCGTTAATCGCCATCGTAGACGAGGCGACAATGCACGATCAACAGGACGAATCATCACCGTAGTGGCACTGTCGTGGGGGCGGTTCCTGGCGCAGTTAGGCTGGGAACCGCCTTTGGGCTGCCTGCGCCGCCTCAAAATCACGGACGAGCCTATACATCTCATCGAAGGTATCCACAAAGTGCAGCTTTTTGATAACGCGTGGCAAAAAGCGTTTGGCCGTGTCAACGATCGCCTGGATTGGCTCTGGAGCGTCAACGATTACCAGCAGCCCGGCATTACTGGGTAGCTGCTGCTCTGCGGTAGGGAAGGCGAGCATCAGTTGAGTCGGTATGCACACGGTTTGGCGCATATCTGCAATGACGTGAACGGTGTGCGGTTGCGCTGCGGCCATCTTGTAGGCTGTTCGCAGTCCCGCAACATGCTCATCAACTGTCCACGGGTCTTTGAAAGCATGTATGATGATGTTCTGTTGCGGATTATCCCAGTAAACTGTGACGCTCATTGTTGACGCCCCGTTTCGTTAAGTTTTAATGAAGTATATACGACTCCCACAGCTTACAGCGCAAAAAATTCATCGTGTGCTTAATGTTTGTTAATCTTGGCGGGGCGGGGCACCGCACG
>CAWUJQ010000689.1:0-2137 GCA_963922445.1 uncultured bacterium | reverse complement strand
CGCCCCAACGCCGTTGATGACCATCGCTCGTTCTGGGTCGCGGGCACAGCCGTCTACGTCCGTCCAGGCGGCGCAGTGAATGACCACATCTGGCGCAGCACTCGCGATGGCGTGCTGCGTTGCGGCGTAGTCTGTCACGTCCAGTTCGTCTACGTCTATGCTGGTGACGGTGTGTTTTGGCTGCATTTGCACGGCCAGCGCCGTCCCTAAACGCCCCTTGCCCCCGGTAATCAGTACCTTCAAGTGTCGTCCCCCTCTGTATTGGCGTAGTAGTCCCAGCATTCGCGTGCTTTTGCTTCCCAATAGGCACGCGGGTTAGCGATGTCATCGCCGTGCATGGCACCGTACTCGAAAAAGCCCTTCCCTGGCATCCCGTCGGATTTACGCACGACGAGCGCACACAGATTAGGCCGCCCGTTCACGCGCTCCTCGTAGCATACGTCGCGCAGCAGTTCGTACAGGGCCGGGTTGCGGTGGTGCAGCGGTTGATTGAGCATCCGCCCGAACTCGCTGTAGCTGACGGTGTCGCCGTGGCGGGCTACCTGCTGCATCACGCGCAGCACGTCTGCACGGACTGCCTCCCAGTCATCTATACCGTAGTTGCGTTGGCTCATGGTTTAAAAACGGTTCACTCAGCGTAAGAGCAGCGTCATTGTACTGTCGTCAATGGCGATGCTTTGCAGATCGTAGTTTTCGCCCTGGGCGTTGATCGCCAACTGTTGAATTGCATCATTGATTGCCCTTTCGGCCTCATCAACGAGTACGGCCAGTTCTGGCGGGGGGCTGCTAAACAGCAACCCGTTGACGTCCACGCCGCGTACCACCAGCCCGGTGCCCGCATCATTGACCTGCATCACGATGCCTGCCTGCTGCCAGATGCCCATACCGGGTGGCTGCGCTTCTGCATAGACGATAGCGCCGCCCGGTTTGAGGTCAATGCGGGCGTTGCGAATGGCATAGCCGGATTCGACCGCGCCCTGTGGCGTGCAAACGGTACTGTACTGGCGGCACAGGTTCATCATATCGCTTTCCGTGGATGTGACCGTTGCGAGGCTTTGGCCGTTGGCGTCTTCGCCCACGCTGACCTGCACACCCTGGTTGTTTTGTATCGTCTGTTGGCCATAGCTGCCCGCACTGACAGACACGCTGGGCGGTGAGACGGGTTGAACGATCTGCGGGAGTGGAGTGGGCGCTGCTGCCTGCTCAAAGATGGCTTCGGTGCGGCCTTCTGACTCAAACCCGGCGGCTTGCAAGCCCACACCCAACAACGCATCCCGGAAGATGAAGACAGCCGCGCACGCTGCCGCGCCCGTCAGCAGGGCACAGCCGCCAAACGCGGCCAAGCAGCCCATTAAGGTGATGCCGCGTGAGGGGCGGCGTTGCACACGTTGTACCTGCATCGAGAGGTTAACCCCCGTAAAGTACGCGAATTCAGGGGCATTCTACAGCAAGCCAGAGTGAATAGCAGGGTTCACAGTACCAGTTGCAAAATCAACCCGGCAATGGCAACCACGTTGAGTACGGCCAAGACGACGATGCCCACAACGACGCCCGTGCCGATAGTTTCGTCGGTACCGGGCAAGCGGGTAGGCCGGATGTTGTCTGGCAGCAGGGTGAGGTGGTCAACCTCGTCGTCAAATTCATCATCGTAGAAGTCGTCGTCATCGGCCAGGATGTCCACGTTGCTGGCGGTGCCGTCAGCAAACAACCCATCGCCAGACACCCCGGCGCGGTCGTCAAACAGGCCCATGTCATCAAACGATTCGTCGTCCTCGTCATCTGTTACTGCTGGGCGCGGCGCGGCCTGCGCAGCCGGGGCACTATCGCTGAAGAGGTCGTCGTCGTCATCGTCGTACAGGCTGCTGAGGTCACCTGTGGGGTCGTCCACAACCGGGGCGCTGTCGGCAGACGAGCCAAAGGGGTCGTTGTCCTGGGACGATGTTGCGAAGTCAAAGTCTGCTGCGAACGGCCCTTTAGAGGTGTCGTCGTCGCCCACGTCGAAGCCGCTGCTGCTAAAGATGTCACCGAAGGGGTCGTCGTCACCGAATTCAACCACGGGCTGCGCGGAGGTGTCACGCGGGCCTGCTGGTGCGTCGGTAAACCCGCCGAAGGCCGCCGCGTCAACGGCGGGCGTGCC
>CAWUJQ010000688.1:0-2142 GCA_963922445.1 uncultured bacterium | reverse complement strand
CCGTGACCGTGATGACGATAACGAACGCCAGAGCTTACGCGACCAACTGCTGGAATGGGAAACCGAACACATCGAAACCCGGCCCCGGCTGGCCAACGCGCTGCGCTCGGCGGTGGCGATTATCGACAACGCGGGCCTGTAGATAGGCTCCAATATAGAAGAAGTTACGGTAATCGCTTGCGTCCCTCCATATGCCGTGGTACAGTCCCCGCCATGATGAATTCACGCCCTTCCCACGCCGCCATGCCAGCCACCTGTTGTATGTGCTGTTTACACCCATCAGCGGGACGTTGGGGCTATGCGCGACGCCGGGGATAACCCGACGGGCACACCAGATTCGTACACAACAAGAGCCAATCGTCCCAACGGTTGGCTCTTTTTAGTTTGCTTAGCACAGAAAGGACAACGTGTGGCAACCACCCTAACCGAGGCACTCCAACAGCGCCTGTACACCCACTTGCGCGGGGCCTATCCCAATGAAGGCGGCGGCCTGCTCATCGGCAGCGTAGACGGTGACACCATCACTGTGACCGACATCAGTGAGGCCGAAAACACCTTCCCCACCGAAGAACAGTTCCACCGCATGGGCCTCGCCCCGGACTTTTGGGCGAAGGTAGAGGACGAGGCCGACGAGCGCGGCCTGCAAATCGTGGGCTTTTATCACTCCCACCCAGACGCGCCCGCCCAACCGTCGCACTATGACCTGACGCATGCCTTCCCCAACCTGGCCTACATTATTGTGTCGGTGCAAAAGGGTGAGGTCGATCATGTGAACAACTGGCGCTTGCGCGAAGACCGCTCGCAGTTCGATAGCGACGCGCTCAACGTCAGCTAGTGGCATAACGATATTGGTATGGCCGCCCCTATCCCTGCCAATATCAAGTAAAAACCTTATAATCACGCGGCAAACCCACAATACCTATTTACAGGAGCAAAAATAATGTCTGAAGCAAACGGTAACAGCAACGGCCACGAGCGCAAACTGGGTTACAACACCCTCGCCCTCCACGCCGGTTACACCCCGGACCCCGAAGACGGTGTCGGTGCCCGCGCCGTCCCCATCTACCAAACCACGTCCTTCCAATTCCGTGACACCGAACACGCAGCCAACCTGTTCGCGTTGGCCGAGCCGGGCATGATTTACACGCGCATCATGAACCCGACCAACGGCGCGTTCGAAGACCGCCTCAACGCGATGGAAGGCGGCGTGGGTGCGATTGCCACCGCTGCCGGGCAGTCCGCCGAGCTGCTGTCCTTCTTGATGCTGGCCAACAGCGGCGACGAAGCCATTGCCACGTCTGCACTGTACGGCGGCAGCTACACGCTGCTCAAGTACACGCTGGCCCGCCTGGGCATTACGGTTCACTTCGTGGAATCGGACGACCCCAAAGCCTACGAAGCGCTCATCAACGACAAAACGAAGTTCATCTACCTGGAAACCATCGGCAATCCCAAGCTGACCATCCCGGACTTTGAGGGCATTAGCGAAATTGCCCACGCCCACGGCATCCCGGTGATTACAGACAACACCTTTGGCCCGTATATCTTCCGCCCGTTCGATCACGGCGTGGACATCATTACCTACTCCACCACCAAGTGGATTGGCGGCCACGGCCTGACCATCGGCGGGGCCATCGTAGACAGCGGCAAATTCGACTGGAAGGCCAGCGGGCGTCACGACGGCATCATTGAGCCGGAACCGGCTTATCACGGGGCGGTGCTGCACGACCTGGTAGGCGAAGCCGCCTTCATTATCCGGGCGCGCATCATCGGCCTGCGTGACTTCGGTACGCCGCAGGCCCCGTTCAACAGCTTCTTGAACCTCATCGGCCTGGAAACACTCCCGCTCCGTATGCAGCGCCATGTAGACAACGCGCTCGCCGTTGCCAAGTGGCTGGAAGAGCACCCGGCAGTGGCGTGGGTCAACTATCCCGGCCTGGAAAGCCACGCATCTTATGAGCGCGCACAGAAGTACATGCCCAAGGGCGCGGGCGCTGTCATCGGCTTTGGTGTAAAAAGCGGCCTGGAAGGGGGCCGGACGTTTATCAACAGCTTGCAGATGGTCAGCCACCTGGCCAACGTGGGCGATGCCCGCACGCTGGCGATTCACCCGGCCACGACCACCCATCAGCAGCTCAGCGA
>CAWUJQ010000687.1:0-2147 GCA_963922445.1 uncultured bacterium | reverse complement strand
GGCACGAGACCGCCGGGGATAGCGATCTCGTAGTTGGTAGCTTAAGCTAGGCGCCAGTCGCGATGTTGGCGACCATAGCCTGTACAGCTTTGATCTCGTCGTCATTGACGGTGTGCGGCATACCCGGATAGATGCGCTCGTCAACCTCAGCACCCAGCCCCTTGAGTACCTCACTGGTTTCATTGACGCGCGTTACCGGGATGTGGAAGTCCACGTCACTGCAACCGACGAACACCGGGGTGCTGTCGAGCGTGCCGTCATAGTCACGTGGCGTGCCCTCAGGGCCAATCAAGCCGCCACTGAAAACGGCTAACCCGGCATAGCGACCGGCATTACGCGCCATGTACTCCGATGCAAGGCACGCGCCCTGCGAAAAGCCCATCAGCATAATCCGTTCATTCGGAATGCCCGCATCGTTGACGTGCTTCACAAGGTCACCAACGGCTTGCAGCGCTGATGACAAATACGGTTCATTGGCGTCCACAGGTGCCATAAAGCTCTGCGGGTACCACTGGGAACCTGCCGCTTGCGGCGCGAGATAGGCCCAGTCGTCTTGTTTGAATTCGTTGGCCAGCAGCAAAATGTCCTGCGGGCTGGCCCCACGGCCATGAATCGCAATCATGACGTATTGAGCTTCGTCAAGCGGTTTGCCCATCGCCATGACGGGCTGCCCTTGGTGAAGTTGTGCCATTGTTACTGAACCTCCTGCGGTTTCTGCCATGCAGCTACACGAAGCGGCGTAAGATTGGCTTCAATACGAGCGCGGTTTGGCTCGTGCATTTGCGGGATGCGTAGTTCGGTGCCGAGTGTTTGGATGGGTTCGTCGGCATCAAAGCCTGGCCCAAGCGTTGCCAATTCCACAATATGACCATTGGGATCATTGGTGTAGATGGATTTAAAGTAGTCGCGATCCATCACCGGCGAAACCCGCAGGCCAGCCTTAACCAACTTCTCGCGCCACTCCAGTTGCACATCTTCGTTTTCTACGGCCAGCGCAAAGTGGTGTGTGTGACCGACACCCATCTGACTGTAGCGCGTGTCTTTAATATTGCGCTCAAAGTAGGTGATAACCGACCCCGGTTTGCCACCGTCTACGGCCCAATACCAGTGAGCACTGTTGGAGTCATCAAAGTTGGACGTGCGCTTGACCAAATCCATGCCCAGCAGCCCCTGGAAGAAGGCGTCTGTGCGCTGGATGTCATCCGAGATGGCCGTGATGTGATGCATCCCATACATGAGGGCCATATCCGATGTAATAACGTCTACCGGCTCCGGCCACGTTTCTGCTTTGACGCGCTCCTCGTCACGGTTATTGACCATCATCTGCTCCGGCGGGGCCTTGTACTCGCTGCCGAGTACATCCTCATCCACGCCAACCCCAGGACCATCAGTCGCGATTTCGATAATCACGCCGTCCGGGTCAGTGAAGTAAATCGACGTAAAGTAATGCCGATCCAGCGGGCCGTTGACGCTCAACCCATGATCTATGAGACGGCGCTTCCACTTCAGCAGGCCATCATAAGTCGGTACGCGTAATGCGTAGTGATGCGTCCCACCAATGCCGCGCTTACCGCGAGGTGCGCCCTTCCACTCAAAGTAGGTGATTGCGGTACCGGGGCTACCCGTTTCATCGCCAAAATACAGGTGATAGCTTGTTGGGTCATCAAAGTTGACCGTTTGCTTCACCATGCGCATACCCAGTACCTTCGTGTAAAAGTCTGTCGTGCGCTGCGCATCCGATGAGACGAGCGTGATATGGTGCAGTCCAAGAATCGTCATGAGTTTGTTCCCTTGCTTTTGTGACCTGTACGAAGCATAGACCTATTCAAGTACCACAAGCTTACCACTTAAACGGACTGTAGTCCGTTTAAGTTGATGGAATTCTAATGTTCGATAGCACTATTGCGACCCGCTGCCGATGGTGATAATGTTTTACAAACTATTCTTAAACAGTCGCCTATTTCGCTAAATCCTATCAGGAGCGCTCAATGGCAGAGGTCGCCAGTCTTCGTGATACGGTCACGAACACCACATTTGCCCCAGACGGCGTGCTGTATTTCAATCCAGACGTCGGGCAAGTGGCCACATTAGATGTGCTGTACGATTATGACCAATTGCGTGCCACCGTCGACCGGGATGCCTTGCAA
>CAWUJQ010000686.1:0-2148 GCA_963922445.1 uncultured bacterium | reverse complement strand
CCCCGCAGGCGGCCCCACCTCCAGGCGATAGACCCCGGCCTCTGCCCGCAGCGGCACCACGTTAATAGCCGCAATCACCGCTTCATCGGCGCTCGTGGCCGTGATGTTCAGCTTATCCAGCGGGGTTTCCGGGTCGCTCACATGGAAGATGAAGCCGCCCTCGCCCGTGAAGTCGCGCCGCTGCGGGTCGTTCATCACGGTAGAAATGCCACGCGGCAGCCCGATGATGCGCGGCGGGTAGGTGCGGCCCCACACCCGCACACCCGTGAGTTCTACGTTGTCAATGACGAGGCGGTTGTTGCCGTTGCGGTCGAAGTTGTACAGGCGCAGCCCGATATATTGCCGATTGTTGAGGAAAGTGTACTCGGAGAAGTCGATTTGCGTGCTGGCCCACATATAGCCCGGTTGCAGCGGGTGCTTGACAACAATCAGTTCCCACTCGCCATCGGGGACGTAGTTGTAGGCCACATCGACGGTATCGGCGCTGTCTGAGCGGTAGTCAAAGCGCAGCCTGAGCTGTTCCCAGCCAGCGGTGCAAAGCTGAAGGTGCAGTTCGGCGTCCGGCCCTTT
The DNA here is from genome assembly GCA_963922445.1 of uncultured bacterium. Lineage (GTDB taxonomy): Bacteria > Chloroflexota > Anaerolineae > Aggregatilineales > Phototrophicaceae > DAOTTY01. The sequence continues at coordinate 1,578 of CAWUJQ010000686.1, read as the reverse complement.
GCCCTTGATGTCGTCCCAGGCAGCAGCGCGTGACGAACTGTGCCGGATGCCGTGTTCATCAACGTAGGCCACGCCCTTTTTGCCGTTTTTGGCAATGTCCTGGTTGAGCAGCACCAGGGCGGGCGTGTTATCTAAAATACTGAGTTCCGGCGCGATAGATGCGCCGCTTTCGAACGCGGCTTCACCGTCAAAGCGCCAGTAAGCAAGCTGTTCGCGCAGCGTGTTGCGTTCCATGATTTGTCGCTCCCTCATGCGTGGCATCAACACAAGTTGATGCGAATATATTACAACCGTTGCAGCAGGTTCGCCAGTTTCGCCCGCACCACATCCCGGCCCACCAGCGGTGCCCCGTGACCCAAACACAACACATCCGGCTCTAAATCTGCCAGCTTGCGAACAGACACCTTGCCCGCTTCCCAGTCCGGGGAGGCGAAACGCAGCCACTGGTACAGCCGCCCAAACAGGTGCCCCGCTGCGTCACCTGCAAACAACGTGCGCTTTTCCGGCAGCCAATACCCCACCTGCCCGTAGGTGTGCCCCGGCAGATGCACCACTTGCAATCCGGGCATCACGTCGTTCAGCACGTCGCCGTCCGTCACTTCGATGTCGATTTCGGCGGGAACAGGGGCCATTTTGGGGAGGTTTGGCAAAAGCAGCTTGCCAAAAAAGCCCAGTTCAGCCGGGTTCGCGTACTGGTAAGGCGCTTTGCCCCGGATGATGGGCGCATCGGCGGTGTGAGCGTAGCTCGTCACGGTGTGATGCTGTTGCAGCGCGTTTAGGCAGCCGATGTGATCGCTGTGGGCGTGGGTGACGAGGGCGACCTTCACGGCGTCCAGTGACAGGCTGTGTTCGGCCAAGCCCTTACTCAGCCGTTCCAGGTGATCTGCACTCGCGCCGAAGTCCACAACGGCAAGGCCACTGCCCGTATCGAAGACGTAGAAGTTAACCGCACTGGGGCCAATCGGAACCTGATAAATACCGGGAATAAGCAGTTTCATTGGGCGCTAAAACTCCCGAACTCCTGTACGTCCACGCGCACGCCGTCCAACTCGTCGGGGATGCGGTCTTTGGGCGGGAGCAGTTCTTCGGGCACTTTTTCCGTCACCATGACGACGATGCCTTTCTCGTCTAGCATGATGCCTTCTTCTTTAATGTAGCCGATGGCCACACCAATGACGTTGGGTTTGGCCATCAGCATGTCGATGTATTTGGCTTGCACCTGCGTCAGTTTCTCATCGGATGGCATAGCGCCTCCTGTGGGTGTGATATATGGTTCACAGCGGACGATTTGCAAACTGACCTCATCCCCCGGCCCCTTCTCCAAGTGGAGAAGGGGGGCAGCGCGGTTGACCACACGAGCGGGCGTAAGCCCCTCTCCCCATGGAGAGGGGTTTGGGGTGAGGTGAGCGTAAAACCTTCACAAACACAAATGAGCGCAGCACGTTATGTACTGACCTCATCCCCCGGCCCCTTCTCCAAGTGGAGAAGGGGGGCAGCGCGGTTGATCACACGCACCGGTATAAGCCCCTTGTATGTTAGAGATACGGTAAAATACGACCTGTGGTGGAGCCTGGTAAC
>CAWUJQ010000685.1:0-2159 GCA_963922445.1 uncultured bacterium | reverse complement strand
GTGAGCAACAGCCTGCGCCTGCGCGGCGCATCCGTTAACAACACAAATAATACCACACCGGGTGTCGTCACCTCCCCACAACAGCCTACGTCCGCCCCTGTGGCTTAGCACCATTTACGAGGCCGGGCGCGAGAAGGCCCGGCCTCATTTACCACAAACACAATCGTGCGCCCTATCTTGGCTGAACCCCGTATTGAAGGGGGGAGACATTATCCAATATAATGTTGTGTCAATTACTTTGAAACTATTCTGCGCTTGCCCCACATGGATTTCAGTACCATTACCCGCCTACACGGAACCGATCCGGCACTCCTCGCGCTCAACAAAGCGTGGCTCCCACTGGCTGTAAGCTTCCTACACTATGCGTTCAAGCAGAAACACGAAGTGTTGCTACCACAGGACTTGTTTCGTGAACGGTTAGACGCCTATCTCGATCACATCAACAACACGCTGTCCGCTGACAATCAGTTTCGACATGATGCCGGGCATTACATTGACATCTGGAGCCGCGAAGCCGACCTGATTCGTATTCGCAATCGGGATGACGGTTACGTAGTGCAACTATCCCCGCACGCGGAGCGCCTGATCGGATGGTTTGAGGAGATGCAAAATCGTGGCATGATCGGCACGGAGTCGCGCCTGCGGAATATCCTCTCACTGCTGGATGAGGTTGTCACCCGTAGTACGGAAGACATCGAAAAGCGGCTGCAACAGCTTTTCGAGCGCCGTGATGAGATCGACGCAGAGATTGCTCGAATAGAGGAAACCCAGCAGGTAGACGGCTTGAGCGATGTGCAAATCCGCGAACGGTTGGACCACATCAGCGGGTTGGCGTCGCAGCTTCTACGGGACTTCTCAATGGTAGAAGAACGCTTCCGCGACATGGCGCGAACCATCCAACAAGCGCAGCTTAACCCGGAAGCACGACGCGGGGACATCCTAGGTACGGCGTTAGATGCCGACGAACGGCTCGAAGAAAGTGATGAAGGGCAGAGTTTTCGCGCCTTCTACGAGTTACTAACGCATCCAGAGCAACGCGAGTCGTTTGATGGCCTGATTGGCGCGGTTTATGATATGCCGCGCTTAAGTCCATTTGTCGCGGAAAACGCTGTTTTGCAACGCTTGACCTCACATTTGCTGGACGCCGGGGAACGCGTGAACCAGTCTAACCAACGCCTTGCCGAGCATCTACGCCGTGTTGTAGACACGCGCAATGTGATCGAGAGCCGCCGGGTGCAAACACTGGCGCAGGAGATTAAATACACCACCAGCCAGCTTGAAGAGGCTATTGTGTCGCTGATGACGACCAGCACTCGCCGCCCTTTTTATGCTATCGAAGGCGAACCGGATATTGAGTTACCCCTGGAACGCCCGTTATTTGACCCGCCGGAGCAGATCAAGGCCACCGAGCGCCCAAGAGCCGCATCATCACTGATTGATGCAGAGGCGCTCATCGCCTTATATGATACCTTTTACATTGATGACAGTATTCTACGTGAAAACATTGACCGCCTATTGATGAGCCGCGCCGAAGTCACGCTGGCGGAACTCATCACGAGTTACCCAATTGAGCAGGGGATGGCGGAGGTCATCGCGTATTTGCAAATTGCCGCACAGGAGCCACAGCATCATATTGATCGTGATGCGCGTGACAGCGTTACAATCCGTACCCGTGACGGTGACGAAAAACAGATCGACGTTCCGCGTATCATTTACCGGCGCACAGATACACAAGCAGAGGTGAACCATGCCTGATGAACGCATCGAACCCTATGCCACAGCGGTGCGCAAACTGCTAAAGGGTGTCGTCTATCACGATGATACCGCTGCATGGCAGCAAATCCGCGATTATGAATACCCCATCCGCGAGTACCTGGGCAAAATCGGCCTGGGGATGCACCTGGACGAAATCGGCAGCTTTGCCTACCTGTATGATAACAGCCGCCACGATGAGGACAATCAGGATGCTTTGCCTGCGTTAACCAGCCGCCGCAACCTGTCTTTCCCCGATACGCTGCTGCTGGTGTTGCTGCGCGAACGCCTGGACGAACACGAGATGCGTGATCTTGATGGCATGGATCTCATTCTCACTGATGAGGACTTATTTGACATGATACAGGTGTTCATGCAGGATTACGGCGATGCGCGAAAGATTGAAA
>CAWUJQ010000684.1:0-2161 GCA_963922445.1 uncultured bacterium | reverse complement strand
CAACGGCAATCCGGACCGCAGCAATCACAACGATGTCATCAACAATGACATCGGGCCACGGGTAACGGCGGAGGGCATCGACATCAAAGAGGGCACCACTGGCGGCCTCATCGAAGGGAATCGCTACTCCAGTACGGGGGCCACCAACACCGAGATTTCAAGCTGGATGGGGGTCAAGGGCAACAACGCGGCCATTCGCAACAACGTCGCGCTCTATGTTGAAAACAGCGGGCTAGAACCTGAAATCAAGGTCGTGTCCGTACTGTCCGGTTGGGGGCAGAACAACACCGTGGAAAACAACTTCTTTTTCAACACGGACGCATCCGGCCCGCTCCTCTACCCGGTTGACCCCGTCTTCCCCGCCGCTGCGCCAAAAACCGACCCCAACACCAACCTCACCGTCCGCTTCACCGAAGACGTGTTCCGGGGCAGTGGTCGGATTAGAATTGAGCGGCCTAACGGCACCGTCATTGAGTCACTTGGCGTCAATGCAGACGCCAACCGCATCAGCATCAACGGAGACACCGTCACGATTGACCCGGCGACGCTGCTGGCCTACGGCACGCGCTACGTCATCACGATAGATGCAGGCACCTTTGTCGACGCAGATGGTGACCCCTTCCCTGGGCTGATGAACTAACACGGCTAATGGGCATGGCGCGGCGTCATGCCCTTAACCCTGCCCCGTGATCTTGACAGTCCTTATGGCGCTTTTTCCCCATTTTTGATTCACTTTGAAGTATCATAGGCAGAGATTCGTTATTTTAGCGCCTGGGGATACTTTCTTGATGTTTAAAACAAAACGTATGATGGGGTTGGGTGTGCTGCTGGCAGGACTGTTCGCGTTGGTGGCGGTGACCGTCGCTGCGCCGCACTTTGGGGTAGAGACGCTGCCGGACGGATCAGTGAAGCTGCGGGCCGATGATGGTACAGACCCTGTGGCCGACGTAGAGGTTGACGGTGACACCGCCGTTCTGGGCACAGACGGAAACGCCATTATATTCGAGCGCGTAAACGGTCATTGGACAGAAATAGCCACACTTTTACCCGACGATTTAGTTGGGAATTCGTTTTTCGGTAATTCAGTGAGCATACATAGCGATACGGTCATCATCGGCGCATTTCGCAATACGACGGATAAAGGCAGTGAGAGCGGTAATGCGTATGTATTTGAATATACCAACGATGTTTGGACGCAAACAGCCACATTGATCGGAGATGATACTGCTGCCAATGATTGGTTCGGGAGTGCTGTCAGCGTATCGGAGAATATCATTTTGGTTGGTGCGCCAAGGGACAGCGCAAGCGAAGATACACTATTTAGTGGAAGTGTATATGTATTTGAGCGAATTGCTAACAACTGGATACAAACAGCAAAGTTTGCCCCCGCTAATCCAGAAGCGTTCCGCAACTTTGGCAATTCGGTAAGTTTGGATGGTCAACTTGGGTTAATTGGGGCACCCTTCGGCACAAATGGTGGTAGCGCCTATCTATTTGAAAAAGGCAATGACGGTTGGGGGCAAGTAACCGAACTTGTTGGTGACGGTGTAGCAACCGATGACGAATTTGGCTATGCCGTTAGCCTATATGAGCAAACTGCAATCGTGGGCGCGCCAGAACACCCAGAAAGGGCTGACAGTTCGGGAAGCGCCTACGTATTTGAAGAAACAGATCAAGGTTGGGAGCAACAGCAACAACTGACCCCAGACGATGGAAAACGATACGACTACTTCGGTTACGATGTAGGTATCCATGACAATGTGATCGTGGTTGGTGCTTGGGGCGATGATGACACACCTGATGGGGATTTTTTCGCATATCCGGGCAGCGCTTATGTGTTTGAGCGAACACAGCCGGATGGAATGTGGGCGCAAAGGCAAAAGTTAATGGAGTACAGTCCGGGGACAATCAATGCCTTTGGTACTAGCGTGGATGTTCATGCAGGTGGCGACACCATTATCATAGGCGCGTTTGCAAGCGGTAATGGTTATATTTATTTGCCATCGCAGTTGATACCACCGAACGTTATATCACTTGCTCCTCAAAATAATTCGACGAATGTTTCACCTAACACCGACCTGACCCTGACCTTCACTGAAGATGTTCTCGCAGGCACGGGCAATATCACCCTTAAGCACCCGGACGGCACCGTGATCGAAAC
>CAWUJQ010000683.1:0-2180 GCA_963922445.1 uncultured bacterium | reverse complement strand
GGTGAGCGCGGCGGCACACCCCACGGCGAACTTGCCCCACTCCATCTGCCCCATCAGGTTGCCCAGGTTGTCTGGCGCGGTTGCCGTCAACACCGCGTCCCCGCTGATGTGAACAAACGCCACTTCGGGGTGCTGCTCGGCCACTGCAATCGCCTCAGCCCCCATATCCTCTGACGTGAGGAAGATAAGCTGTGCGCCCTGGTCAACGAACTGGCCCACCACCGCGTCCAGGCGCTGGTCACGGGTAGCATACTCCTGATAGAGCAGCATCGTCGCGTCCATTTGCTCCTCAATGAATAACCCCGCCTCGTAGTGCGCCTGGCTCCAGCCGCCGTCGTTACGCGGCCCCACCAACACCATGCCAAACATGACATCGTCGTCCTGCGCGGTGACGGTGACCGGCACCAGCACCAATAGCCCGATAAGTACCCCAAGTGATTTTCGCAACATCGCTGCTCCTGCATTTCGTCTGCCTACACAACAGCTTCATTCTACTCAACGCAGCCCCAACACGATAACCGTTTCACGCTAAAATAGGCCCTTATGCCCGAATCATACCGTCATCTACCACTATGCAAACCGTCCCTCGCCTGCCCCTCACTGTGATTTTGAATAACGTGCGCTCCGCTTACAACGTTGGAGCCGTCTTCCGCACTGCGGACTGCGCTTGGATTGAGCGGGTGGTCACGTGCGGCTACACGCCCCCTGCTGCCAGCCCCAAAGTCGCAAAGACGGCGCTGGGCAGTGAGGTGATTATGCGCAGCACACACTTCCCCACATTGGCCGATTGCATCACGGCGCTGCACGCCGACCCTGACCTGACGCTGTTCGCGATGGAACGCACGGACGCGGCTCAATCGCTGTGGGCAATGCCTGAGGCAGCGTTCACCGGGCGGGCCGCGTTAATTTTCGGTAACGAGGTAGACGGCGTGCAGCTTGATGTCACCCGCGCCCACAACATCCCGGAGTTGGAGTTACCCCAGTTTGGCGTCAAGCAGTCGCTCAATGTGGCGACGGCGGCATCCATAGCCATTTATCACTGGCGCTATATGGCGACCCAGGCAGGTGCGCTCGGTTAGGTGCGAAAAGTCGGGTTTTCTGCCAGAATAGCAACACATTATTCAATCAATCATCGGGTGCGTGTGCTATGGACTTAACTTCACTAAAAGGCAAACAACTTGGCCAATACGAGCTAATCGAATTGATTGGCAAGGGCGGCATGAGCGCGGTGTATCGGGCACACCAGCCCAGCCTCAACCGCGACGTGGCCGTCAAGGTGCTTAGCACCGCCCTCGCGCAAGACCCATCCTATGCCGAGCGCTTCGACCGGGAGGCCAAAACATCGGCCACGCTGGAACACAACAACATCATCCCGGTGTATGACTATGGCACCGAAGACGGCCTCAGCTACATCGTCATGCGCCTGCTGACGGGCGGCACATTGGGCGAGCGCATCGAATACCGCGTTGAACACAACCAGCCGCTGCCATCCTCTACAGAGGCAACGACGCTAGTGCGCGAACTGGCCAAAGCACTCGGTCACGCGCACAGCCGGGGCATCATCCACCGGGATATTAAGGCCAGCAACGTCATGTTCGACGGGCAGGGCGACCCCTACCTCGTGGACTTCGGTATTTCGCAGGTGATTCAGGGCAACGTCGCGCTCACAGCAGCCAACCAGACCATTGGTACGCCGACGTACATGGCTCCCGAACAGTGGATGGACGAAGACCTGACCCCCGCCACCGATCAATACGCGCTTGGCGTGCTGATGTACTACACGCTCACCGGGCGGCTGCCGTTTTACGGCTCCAACTCGTCCGCGCTGATGCAAAAGCACCTGAACGAGACCGCCGCCGCGCCGACCTCCGTGCGACCCGAACTACCAGAGCAAATTGACCTGGTCATTGCGCGGGCGCTGTCAAAATCACCAGACAACCGCTATGTAACGGTAGCAGCCTTTAGCGAAGCGTTTGAAGCGGCGTTTGCGGGCGACAAAGTGGGCGACTCAACCGGGTTCTTCCGCTTCCCAATGGGCACCGCAGGCACGGATACTGCTGCCCGCCACCGCGCCGCCACAGTGCAAAATCAAGCCCAACAAGACCCGGCCCTCTACAGCAGTGACACCGTCGAAGCGCCCATTGCCAACCCCGCAGCTATCCCCCCACCAGAGGAATACA
>CAWUJQ010000682.1:0-2183 GCA_963922445.1 uncultured bacterium | reverse complement strand
AGGAACAGCGCGCCATAGTTGGTCATGTTGTCCAGGAACCAGCGCGGTTCTTCCGTCAGGATTTGCACGTGTTCACTGGCGATGTCATCAGCTACTTCAAGCAGCTCCTGACGGCTGTCCACCACAATCACCTGACCGTAGTCTTCCCATGCCTTACCCGCAATGTCACCCGTCGGCAGGATTGCAAGCTGGCGCTCGATTTCCTTCAGCGTGGCGTGAGCCAGGTCTTCGCTCGTGGTGAGTAGTACCGCTGGCGATGTGGGGCCATGTTCTGCCTGACCCAGCAGGTCAGTCGCGCACATTTCGGCGTCGGCGGTGTCATCGGCTACAACCATCGTTTCCGTGGGGCCAGCAAACAGGTCAATGCCCACACGCCCGTAGAGTTGACGCTTGGCCTCTGCAACGAAAGCGTTGCCAGGGCCAACAATCATCACAACGGAGTCTATCGTCTCGGTACCCAGTGCCATTGACGCAACGGCCTGTACACCGCCCAGAATGTAGATTTCATCTGCGCCGCCAAAGTGCATGGCTGCCACCGTCGCTGCTGGAATCTCACCGTTGATGGGCGGCGTGCAAGCCACAATGCGCGGCACTCCGGCGACCTTGGCCGTTAACACACTCATGTGGGCGCTGGCCACCATCGGGTAGCGGCCACCCGGCACGTAACAGCCCACACTGTTCACCGGAATGTTCTTGTGCCCCAGAATGACACCGGGCATGGTTTCGACTTCTACATCACGCAGTGCGTCTTTTTGGATTTGCGCAAAGTTGCGAATCTGATCTTGCGCAAACTTGAGGTCATCAATCGTCTGCTGGGGCAAGGTGGCAATCACTTCGTCAATTTGTTCTTGCGTCAGCCGGAAGCTTTCCGGATTCCAATTATCAAACTTGACGCTCAGTTCGCGCACGGCTTCGTCGCCGCGCTTTTCGATATCTGCCAGAATACCACTCACAATGCCCTGTACTTTTGCGTCGGCTGCTACCGTTTCCTCAACGTCTGCGCCGTGCTTAATGTATCGCTTTGCCATAACATTATCTCCTGAATTACAACTAACGTCCCGTCGAAAGTGTTTTCAATAGGCTAACATTCTACCGCGTACACTGACAGATTTCGCGCCTCAATACGCGCTTTTAGGCGATCCATCCGCTGGGGTTTCGCCGCGAACTGCCGCCGTCACATGCTGCGCCATTGTGCGCATCAGCAGTGTATCCGTCATAATCGTTACAAACCGGAAGCCCCTATCAATCATGCGGCGGGCGTAGTCCGGTGAGTTGGTGTGAATGCCTGCTGCAATACCCGCCGCATTACAGGCCGCCACAATCTTATCCAGCGCCGCCAGGAAGTCAGCATCCTCAAGGTCAATTCCGCTGCGTTCCATGCCAAGCAGGGTTAAGCTCAAATCACCCGGCCCCACATAGATTGCATCCAGCCCCGGCACACCCGCAATCGCTTCGACGTTTTCCAGCGCTTCCGCCGTTTCGATCATCGCTATGGTCAGGATTTCGTCGTTAGCGTGATGCACATAGTCCGCCCCGCCATAGATGTTGGCCCGCGTCGGCCCCCGGCTGCGGAACCCGTCCGGGTGATAGCGACACGCGCCCACAAACTGCTCGCATTCGGCTTGCGTGTTGACCATTGGGCAAATCACGCCATATGCCCCCGCGTCCAGTATGCGCCCGATGATCCCCGGTTCGTTCCACGGCGTGCGTACCAACGGCACCGTGTCCGTCGTGCTGATGGCGCGCAGCATGTCCAGCACATGACTGAAATCGAGTTGCCCATGCTGCATATCAATGCACAGGCTGTCGTAGCCGCTGTGCGCCATGATTTCTGCCGTCCAGCCGGAGGGGACGTGCAGCCACCCGTTGATAACCGCTTCGCCAGCGGCCCACTTTTGTTTAATCACGTTTTTTCGCATAATTCACTTTCCTGGGTTATTCCGGTGCGCCAATCGTGGTCATACTGGCGATTTCCAGCGGGAAGGGCAGCGGCTGCGATTGCAACTGCGCGGCCAGCGTGCGTACTTCTTCCTCAGTGAAATTCCCTGTAATGACGCCAGCGGTGTCAAGGCGCGCTTGAATCGTAGGGATTGACAGCACTTCGCCTTCCAGCACAATCGCCAGCGCCTCACCGATGTTCGCTTCGGTGTAATCACCCATCACGGCCCCACCTGCCTCCGTGA
>CAWUJQ010000681.1:0-2184 GCA_963922445.1 uncultured bacterium | reverse complement strand
CATGGCATTTCCATGATTAGCCTGGGCCGGGTCATTTCACAGTCCGGCAGCGGCGCGCTGGAAATAGACGAATAGATGGGCGCTATACGGGTGGGAATGTTGGAACTAAAACCATGGGCATAGCTACGGACTTCGTGATCGTCATTGTGGCGGCCATGATTGGCGCGTTCATTGCGCGGTGGCTGCGTCAGCCACTTGTTTTGGGGTACATCGCGGGGGGCATTCTTGTAGGGCCGAACACCCCGGTAATTGCTATCGGCAATGTGAGCGATATCGAACTGCTGGCTGAGTTGGGCGTTGCGTTACTGCTATTTGCCCTGGGTTTGGAGTTCTCCCTTAAGGACTTGATGCCCGTGCGGCGGGTGGCATTGATCGGCACGCCGCTGCAAATTTTGCTCACCATTGGCTACGGCAGCCTGATTGGGCGCGTGTTCAATCTGGGTTGGACGGAGGCGATTTGGCTGGGCGCGGTTATTTCGGTGTGCAACACCATGGTCATCCTGAAAACGCTGATTGCCCGTGGCCTGCTGGGGACGCTATCCAGCCGGGTGATGATCGGTATGCTTATCGTCCAAGACATTGCCATCATCCCGATTATGTTGATTTTGCCGGAGCTGGGCAATTTGCAAACGGGCTTGCCCGCCATCGGCTGGGCTGCCCTGCGCGGGGCGGTTTTCGTGATGGTCATGATCTTTTTGGGCACGCGCATCATCCCCCATTTGCTGAAAATCGTGGCACGGTGGGAATCGCGCGAGTTGTTTTTGATGGCCGTGACTGCGCTCGGTTTGGGGTTGGGCTATGTGACGTTTTTATTTGGGCTGTCTTTTGCATTTGGGGCGTTTGTGGCGGGCATCGTCTTGAGTGAGTCGGACTTTAGCCACCAAGCGCTCGGTGACATCACACCGTTGCGCGATTTGTTCGGGTTGGTGTTCTTTGCGTCTATTGGGATGCTACTTGACCCTGCGCTGTTTGTGACGCACATGCCACAAATTTTACTCATGGTGCTTCTGGTCACAGTAGGCAAAGGGGCCATTTTTGGGGTGATTGTGCGCGCCTTTGGCTATCGTAACATTATCCCGTTTGCAGCCGCGCTCACGATGTTCCAACTGGGCGAAATGTCGTTTGTGCTGGCGCGTATTGGCCTGAATACGGGCGCTATTTCTACAGACACATACGGGCTGATCCTAACAACAGCAATCGTCACCATCGTGCTGACGCCGCCCCTTTCGGGTTTGGCCCCGGTCATCTATTCGCGCTGGCAAAAACGCGCCCCCAGCGAAAAGCATGAGGTGATGAATGTTCCCGCTGGGGGCTTGAGCAACCATATCATCATCGTGGGCGGCGGCGAAACGTGCGACTATATCGCCCGCGTGATGCAATCGGTGCAGATTCGGTTTGTCATTGTCGAATTGGATCAGTGGCGGATTGAAGCCTATCAGAAGCAAAACTACCCCACCATTTATGGCGATGCCACGCAGTCAAACGTTTTGGAAGCAGCAGGTATTCACACGGCCAAGCTCTTCCTGTTGATGTCTCCCAATCCCGTTATAGCAGAGGCTATCGTCAAGCGAACCCGAGCGCTGCGGCCCGAACTGCATGTTGTTGTGCGGGCTGAAAGCCGTGAATTTTGGCAGATGCTGCACGACGATGGCGTCTATGAGGTTGTGCAACCCGACGTGGAAGCCGGGTTAGAGATATTGCGTCAAGCGCTGTTACATTACAACGTGCCTGCATTTGAAATTTACCGCTACACAGACGGCGTGCGTCACTCACAGGTTGCGCTGCTGGACAAAAACGAATCCAATGTGGGTGTTATTGCCCATCTTCAGCAAGCCACCCATCTGATGGCAGTCAATTGGATTGACACCACAAGCCACACCGCCATCGCGGGTAAGTCCATTCGTGATTTGCAAATTCGCCAGCAAACGGGGGCGTCGGTCGTGGGCATCCTGCGCCACGGTGCGACTGTGACCAATCCTGACCCAGACACACCGCTCCAGCCTGGTGACATCCTGGGTGTTCTTGGCGATCAGAGCCAGATTGCGCAGGTGCAGCAGGTATTGCAACGGTTGGCAGCACCACAGGCTGATTCTTGACCGCTTGGCCAATCCAAGTTGCGTGGTTTATAACCACACCGTACGCCAAGCGTAGCCTAAGCGCCACTCGCGCCAAACGGCCCCTCTG
>CAWUJQ010000680.1:0-2187 GCA_963922445.1 uncultured bacterium | reverse complement strand
GCCCTCACACCCAACTGGGTCGCCTCGCCCTACTGCAACTGGGAGTTCATCACCGCCGTGGAGCACGGCAAGCAGGTCATCCCGGTGCTGCTGGAAAAGGCATCCCTGCCCGATCGCATCCGCCAGTACCAGTACGCCGACCTCAGCGGCGGCTTCGATGACACGGCAGTGCAGAAGCTGCTGAACGACTTGCATCAGCTCGCGGTCACGGTAGACAATACAGCCATCGCCAATATGAACAAGGAGCAGTTCGCCATGAGTATCGATCAGCAAAACGAGCAGGGCAACAACGTCAACGTGAGCGGCAGCGGCAACACGACCGCGGGCGGCAACATGGACAACAGCCGCCAGACATTCAACATCGGCGGCAATGTGAGCGGCGGCAACGTCAACATCGGCGGCTCACAGACGTTCCACGGCGACGTGAACATCCAGTATGGGGCGCTGCCCGCTGCTCCCAGCGGCTCTCCCCTGGACGAGTTGAAAACGCAGTTGGCGGAACTGGAAGCCGCGCTCAAGCAGGAAACCGCGTCCCCGGACACGGTCGAACTGGTGCAGGAGTACGCCAACGAGATCGCGGAAGAAGCCGCCAAGCCAACGCCGCGTAAGGCCAAGCTGCAAATCACAGGCGACGGTCTGGTGAAAGCCGCGCAAAATCTGCTCAAGGTGTCCCCTATCGCCGCGAAGATCGCGCAAACGCTGCTCAAGCTGGGGTAGCACGGCCTCACGCTTCCCGGTCGGGCTGTCCGCTCCCCACCCTGGCCGGGATGTTCGGGTAATCCCCCTCTCCTCATTAAACGTGCGGCTCAATCGCGTGGTGTGTCCAGCAGCACGCTTCTTCGAAGCGCGCCGCTATCGCGGCGGGGCGTTGCGAGTATTCGCAATGTCTATGAAAGGACACACGATGACACCTCATTTAGCAGCATCTGCGGTTCCCGCCATCCAGGCAGAACGCACACAGCGCAGCCCATCGGATACGCCCTGGTGGTGGATTACGGGCGATACTTATCCGCATCGCGCCGCGTTCAAGGCGGCGGGCTGTCGCTGGAGCAAGAAGCGCCGCGCATGGTATTTCGTATGGGATCCGCTGCCACAGGCGGTGGCCGATCTGATCGAAGCGGTGAACCAACCCGAGACGACGACACCCGTTGAGGCAGACACCGCACAGCCAGTCGGCACCAATGCGGGCGGCAAGTTCAAGGTCGGTGATCGTGTCCAGGCTGCCGACGACTTCATGGCGCTGGGCGGCGGCACGATCAAGGGCGGAACGCTTGGCACAGTAAAGCAGTGCTTCGGGGAAGCAGGCGAGCTTGGCTACTCGTATACCGTTGATTTCACGGTATCTGGCGAGACCTGGTGCTTCGAGATGGACTTAGCGTCTGCACCCGAACCCGATCCGCCACCGCTGGTGACGGCCATCGTGCCGTATCAGCCGTTCCGCTGGCCGTGGGAAGACCAACCGCCGACCGCTGAACCTGTGCCGTCTATCACACCACCTACCACCGATGAGGATGAGGGTGAATCCGCCATCCGTGTGCTGAAACCGGAGACGCTGCCTGAACATCTGCAAACGGCGGTTGAATCCGCTCGCGGCAAATCGGTTACAGTCTCCGCGCCGAAGTGGAACGGCACACGCACACCCATCCAGCAGGCTTACGTTGGCGAGCTAACCGGAGCCATCACGGGAAATGTTTACTGCTATGGGTGGGCGGCGCATCAAGGCGTGCTGCTGTACTTAAATATGGGCGGGCCGTGCACCGCTGTCGAGGCTATCCGGGCGAAGTTGGCAAAGGGTGAAGTGGTCAATCTGGTGCCGTGGGACGCCCCCGCCATCGAGTTGAGCGCGGGCGAAACTGACGGCGCTGCCAACACGGGCATGTTCACGACCTACTTGCACAGCATCAGCGAGGCGAAGTTCACCAGCGCGATTCTCGTGCATGAGTGGCTGACCGACCCGAACTACGGCGGCAAGTCGGTGACGGGCATCTTTCGCACTGACGACGCGCAGGCAGTTGCCAAGCTGACCGACCATGTTCGCAAACTGGTCAAAGTGCCTGTGTTCGATAACTGGGGTGGGTTTCTGTTCAGTGCAGGCGAGTCAGCAGGATTGGTGCGCTCTCCGCGCAGCGGCGGCGGCATTGACCTGCTCACCGTTGCGCTTGAGGTGGATGCCTGGACTCGTCTGAT
>CAWUJQ010000679.1:0-2187 GCA_963922445.1 uncultured bacterium | reverse complement strand
CCTCCGAGGCCAACCGCAGCGCGTCGGCACGCTCACGTTGCAGCTTGACAGCGGTAAGGACGGCCTGCTGCGTCGAGGCGCTTTCGGTGCCAAGGGCCTGCAATACAGAGGCGCTGCGGGTGCCTTCTTCCAGCAGCGACTGCTGCGTTTCGACCGCGCTGGTGCTTTCCTTCACCTGGGTTTGGCGTACCTGCGTACTCTGTTGCAGCACCTGCTGCTGTGCAGAAAACAACGCCTGGTTTAGCCGCACCGATTGCAGCAGGAAGAAGCCCACCACACCCACCGTGATCGTGCCGACAACAATCAAGCCGATGGTGGCCCCGCGCAGGCGACGCGTTTGCCGCTTGATGGCCTCAAGTTGGGCCTCCTGCTCGGCTTCGTACTCGCGGCTGGTGGTGAGGTATTCGATGTGCAGGTGGGTGGGCAGCGGCGTGCGGCTTTCGTCCTCTGCCCGTGACAGCCATAACTCGGCGTCGGCCAACTCCTCCCCCATGAGCAAAAAGCCCGCCCCACGACCGTTATCATTCCACTCCTGGGCACGGGTAAGCAGGCGGGTGTGTTCGCGCAGGTAGGGGTAGTCAATCTCGATGGCATCAATGATGTTTTCGATGGCCTTCTCGAAACTGTCTTCTGGGCGGTAGAAGTAAATCCAGTTGAGCGTGCGCAGGTACTTCCAGTTGGCGCGGGCGTCCATCTCGTAGGGCTGGTCGTACAGTTCGCCCACCACCTGCTTGATGTCTACTTTTTCCGCAATGACGGGAATGATGCGCTTGTTGTTGTCGCGGGCGTATTTGATTTCCTGGTTGACAACGCGGCTGGTGAGGGAGTGATACGAGACGACGTTAATCATCACGTCGTTTTCGTTGATGGCCTCTTGAATCTCCTGCCACCAGTCCACGCTAAACGGGATGTCGTCCCAGTCCACCCACGGGTCGTAGCCGCGTTCCACAAGGGTGTCGAACAAACGCTGGGTGAAGTCTTTGTTGCGGCGCGAATACGAAATAAAGATTTTTGCCTTCATCGGTGGGCGGCTCCCCGGCGCGAGTGCGGTTAGGATGTTGTTACTTGCTGATGATTATACGCGGAGTGGGGCCGTCTTGCAGGGATGAGGATGGTCATGAGTGAGAGATATGTATGACTAAAGCCGTATTCAGCCCGCCGACTACGACGGACTGTTCGTATTTAGTGGATAGGTACGAAGTGCCCAAACATCGTATGGCGGATGATGCGCCCGACCGCCATCGCCATCAGCTTGAATCCACTTGAGGAGCGTCATCGCCGCTTCAAACGTCGGCAATAGCCCATAATCGTTTGGGCGAATTCCAAACAACTGATGCGCATCCTCATGCAAATGATGACACAACCACGAATGCTCATAGTTGCCATATCCGAAGCTGACGACTTCAAAGCCGATGAGTGCCCCATCAGGCTCAACCGAAAGATGCTGCTCAATGCGCTTCTCAATACCGTAGGCGTCGTCATTGATTGCTTGCCAGTCCGTTTGCTCAATCGCCTGTGGCAGAGCAGTGCCGATGATATGAAGGGTTTCCCGATCCAAATCAAACCGCTTGATGAATGCTCTTGCATCATCTGGGGTGTAGAACATGCTCCACATATCCATTGACTGGGTATATTCCGTGCGGCACCAGTTCGTGAACGCTTCTAACTTGATCTGTGGGATGCCAAACTCCAGAGCGCGCTGCGGGTTCCCCGGAATCCATCCCCAACCCACGTTGAGTTTTGGGCAGATACAGTCGGACAGACTGATAAGTTGTGGCGGTATCAATTCAGACTCTAACGGCTCCCAGCCCGGATGATTCGCCCGAATGAGAAAATAGCCGCCTGAGTAGAAAATTTCTGAACTTTGACTTTCCATCAAACTTTCCTTATATATCCTTCCAAAGGATAAGCGATGTACTCGTAACAAAGCAAGCGGAACAAATTCTCTTTCGACCCTTGTTAAAGAAGCCTAACTTCGAGTTCCGCCATAATTCACCACCCGCACACGCCCCACTTGCGGTTAGAATAGTCAGCAATGACGGTCAACATCGGGGCTGAACGTGCATAATCTGGTGCGCCTGAGCGGGGCGCTGGCATTGACAGGACTCCTGGCGATTGGGGTGGCGGTGCAAACAGGCGCGGCGCGGCCCGCTGCGTCTATGTTTGCCTACCTGCACGATGCGCCCA
>CAWUJQ010000678.1:0-2189 GCA_963922445.1 uncultured bacterium | reverse complement strand
CGCCAACGGGCCGACGCCTTCGATGTGATCCAATCGGTTGCGCTGGGCTATGGCATCGGTCATGCCGCCCCGGGCGAAATCAACGCCCGGGGCTTAGCCGCTGCCCTATCGTTGGCGTTTGCCCGCGCCTACGACGACTGCGTGACCATGCTGGACGGCAAAACCGTTGATGTGCTGATGATTGACGGCAAATCCGTGTGGAAGACCTGCCCCCACGAAGACACAGTGAAGGTTGAACGGCTGCCCAACGGCGATGACCAATCGCTGAGCATTGCCGCCGCGAGTGTGCTGGCCAAGGTGTGGCGAGACGGGCAAATGGTCGAACTCGGCACCGAACATCCCGACTACGGCTTTGAGCGGCACAAAGGCTATGGCACCCGCGCCCACAGTGATGCCCTCAAGGCGCATGGCGTCCTCACAAACGTCCACCGCACGGCCTATCGCCCCGTCGCTGCCCTGCTCGATTAGTCCAATTTTCCACCATATGGCCTAAAACATTGGGATATTCCCCCCGTTGACAGTGCGATTACTGTCGGTGATACTTTTGGCCGTCAATCCGCAGGGAAAATTTGGGGACGTAAGATCAACCGTGAAGCTGGCTCTCGTACATGACTGGCTCAATCAAATGGGCGGCGCAGAAGATGTGCTGGAAGTATTGGTTGACTTATACCCAAACAGCCCCATCTATACCAGCATCTACGACATGGCCCGGATGCCTGACGCCTACCGCGCATGGGACATCCGCACGCAGTGGATTGACAACATGCCGTTCATCTATCAACACCATCAGCCGTACTTGCCGCTGTACCCGTTTTCGTGGTCGGGCCTGAACCTATCCGAATACGACGTGGCGCTGAGCAACAAGAGCGGCTTCTGTCATCTGCTCCAACACGACGAAAACACCCTGCACATCTGCTACTGCCTAGCGCCCACGCGCTATGTGTGGCAGTTCGACAGCTACCTGAAGCGTGAGGGCTATGGCCGTACTGTGGGCACACTGCTGCGCCCGCTGGTGGGGGCCATGCGCGCCTGGGATTTCGCCGCAACGCGCAATGTGCGCCACTTTATTGCCATCAGCAGTGCCATTCGCCAGCGGATTAAAACGTACTATCGGCGCGAGTCGGTTGTAATCTACCCGCCGGTAGAAACCGAGCGCTTTACGCCCGCTACCCACCATGATGACTATTTCCTGTGCGTGTCTCGCTTGATACCCTATAAGCGAATTGACCTGGCGGTGCAGGCCGCCACCCAACTTGATGTGCCGCTCAAAGTAGCGGGCAAGGGGCGCGACCTGGACCGCCTGAAGGAATTGGCTGGCCCCACGGTTGAGTTCCTGGGCTATGTACCAGACGAAGACCTGAATGACCTGATGGCGCGCTGCAAGGCGTTCCTCTTCCCTGGCCTGGAAGACTTCGGCATTGCGCCCGTCCAGGCGATGGCCGCAGGCCGCCCGGTGATTGCCTATGCAGGTGGGGGCGCGCTTGATACGGTGGTGCCGGGGGTAACAGGTGAGCATTTTGACGTGCAGAGCGTTGAGCATCTCGCGCAGGTCATGGCCCAATTTGACCCGGCACGGTACAACACGGCGGCCATTCGCGCCCATGCGCTCAGCTTTGACAGCACCGTATTCGAGCGTGAAATCATATCGTTTGTAGAACAGGCATACGACCGCTTCGCACAGCGGCAGCCCTTTACGTGGGAGCGCCCGTCGCAACCGCAGATCACGACGAGTTAGCAAAACGGGCAACTTCTAAGTTTGAAATAGGATCAGCAACGATGGACTTGGAGCTAAAACGATTATTGCGGGCATTCATCAGGCGTTGGTATCTCATCCTCATCCCGCTGGTGATTGTGGGTGCCTACATCGCTTACACCATTGCCACCACGCCGCCCGCCGTCAGCACGGGCTATACAACCGTTGTGCGCTTTAGCGCAGCCCAGGCCTTCGACGCGATCCCCAACCGTGACGGCGACTATCAGGACATTTGGCTGAGCAGCGAACTCACCGTCAACACGCTAACCGAGTGGATTTTAACCAGCAGCTTCAAGCGAGAAGTGGCCGCCCGTGCCGCACAGCAAGGGGTTGAGATTGACCCGGCGGCCCTGCAAACCGCCAGTGACCAGGAGCGCAGCGTCGGCCAGATGTTCCTCAGTTGGCCAGACGCCGAAGAACTCGACGTGATTGCCCA
>CAWUJQ010000677.1:0-2201 GCA_963922445.1 uncultured bacterium | reverse complement strand
ATGGAAGCCCTGGTTTTAGAGAAAAAAGACGAACTTCAAATCCGCGATATTGCCGTGGACGAGCCGCTCGGCCCGCGTGATGTACGCATTGACCTGCGCACGGTGGGCGTATGCGGCAGCGACGTACACTACTACGAATACGGGCGCATCGGGCCGTTTGTGGTCAATGAGCCGATGATTTTGGGCCACGAGGCGTCCGGGCGCATTACCGAAGTGGGCAGCGAAGTCGACCACCTGAAGGTGGGTGACCGCGTATGCATGGAACCGGGCATCCCCGACCCAAACAGCAAGGCATCGCGCCTGGGCATCTATAACCTGGACCCGGCAGTGCGCTTTTGGGCCACGCCGCCCGTCCATGGCATTCTGCGCCCGTCGGTTGTACACCCTGCTGACTATACGTTTAAGCTGCCAGACGGCGTTAGCTACGAAGAAGGCGCGATGGTGGAGCCGTTGGCTGTGGGTATGCATGCGGCGATGAAAGCACAAATCAAGCCGGGTGATATGGCTGTGGTGATGGGTGCTGGCCCGATTGGTATGTTGCAAGCGCTGGCCGCCCTCGCTGCTGGATGCAGTCACGTTATTTTGACGGACGTGGTACAGCCCAAGCTGGACCTCGCCGCCACGCTGGGGCCAATCACGCCCGTGAATGTATCCGAGCAAGACCTCAAAGAAGTCGTTGACAATATGACAGGCAACTGGGGTGCGGACGTGGTGTTTGAGTGCAGCGGCAATGTGAAAGCAGCAGCAAGCGTGTTCGACGTGGTAGCACCGGGTGGCTGTGTGGTGTTCGTCGGCATTCCGTTGGAGCCAGTGCCGTTTGAAGTTGCATCTGCGCAGATCAAAGAGGCGCGGATTGAGAATGTCTTCCGGTATGCGCATGTGTATCCGCGTGCGCTGGCGCTAATGGGCAGCGGCCAACTGGACGTGAAGCCGCTGATTACCGATACCTTCGCATTTGGAGACAGCATCGACGCGTTTAACTACGCGCTCCACATGCCGGCTACGTCGGTGAAAGTGCAGATTACGGTCGATAAAGACAGCTAACATGCTGCGGGTTATATTTGGCCTCACCGGGTTGCTGCTCACGCTGGCCACTGCCTCGATTGGTGCGGGGCGGGCTTGGGGTGCCAACTCGGTGATGGCTTACGTAGAACAATACGGCGAGAGCAATCAGGCGCGGCTGCTGGACGTTAATCGCAACTTCGATATGTGGATTCAAAACCGGGTGGAATGCCAACTGGAATGGCTGCCCGGTCAGCCGACGCTGCTAATGACGACCACCCCACTGAGCGATTTTCATCAGGTGATGCTGCTCAATGTGACCAACGGCGACGCCCAAACGCTCACGGTGAGTGACAACCACAATGACGCACCCTCATTAGCACCCGACGGCAGATCCTTCATCTATGCAGCCAATCAGCAGCGGGACAACACACTCTACCGCGCCTCGCTGAACCAACCCCACCTGGAACATCAGCCCATTGCAACCGTGCCGATGTGGGTACGCCAAACGCACTGGTCACCCGATGGCCGTTACATCGCGGTGAACGGCGTGCGTAACAACCGCTACCCCACCCTCGCCCTCATTGACACGCAAACAGGCACCGTCGAGACGTTTGAGGGGCCACAGGAGCATGAGCGCGGCAATTGGTCTGCAAAGGCAGTGCAAGCCGCCCGCACACGGTATGAGTCCGACACACCCGCCGCCGATTTATACACGCACGACACAACAGACGACAGCGAACGGCATCTGGTCACCGTCGGTAGTGAGATTAAGCTGCCCGCGTGGTCGCCGGACGGCGCACAAATTGCCGTCGTGCAAGTGGACGAGCATCAAGAGATTGCGCTATATGATATGGCGGCTGGTGAGATGCAGCCGTTGACGACCCATAATTTCGTGGACATTACGATGCTCGCGTGGTCACCGGATGGGCGTCACATCGCGTTTGCTGCCCGTGAAGACGACCCATCTGCGTCGTTCAATCGGCTGACGCCTTATAACCTGTATGTGGTCAACCGCGCCGGGGACGTGCGACAGGTGCGGCGCGGTTGGGGCGCTTACGTCAACAACTTCAGCCGCTTTTGCGCCATCGCATGGATGCCGTAGAGAAGTTGGAAGTAATTAGTGATGAGTAGTAGTTGTTAGCTAAGGTATTCCTCCAGACTGGCGCAAGTGAGTCGGCGTCGCGTTGTGATTAGCG
>CAWUJQ010000676.1:0-2204 GCA_963922445.1 uncultured bacterium | reverse complement strand
CCCGTCGCGGGTGCTGGGCGAAACAGTGCGCGTGACGGCGGTTTTTGGCGCGTGAGGCATTCCCACAAGAAGTAGCAAAACGTAGAGAGACTTGTTATTCATGTAGGGCACCCTATAATATCATGAGCGGTGTAATTTCACTTCACTAAAGTTGGGGATGTCATGCGGTCTCAAATTCACCAGAGCCTACGCAAACTGTTGGTTCCCCTCGTCGCCAGTCAATCCGAGCGGCGCAGCCTGATAAATGGTGCATTCCCTGGCTCCCACATCCGCAATCGCATTCACTACGACGGAACGGCAAACGACTTCGCAAACCACCTCATCAACGTGTGTGTTGACTTTGGTGACGTGGAGCTTGGACGGCCTGCCATTATCGCGCTGCTTGATGAAATGCGAACCTACGTTGGGCCGGATAAGCAAATCGAAATTGGTGGTCTTATCAAGGAACTGCAACAAACGCCCCCACTGACCCCCGACAATGTTCCGTCATCGCCACCCCCTACACCAACATTTGACTGGCAGCGCTGGCTTATTCCGGTTGGGGCTGTTGTGCTGGTTGGCCTTGTCGGGATGTGGGCGCTACCTGCTTTCTCACCGGGGCCCACGCCCGATGCAACAGCCCCCCTCGCCACGATACCGGTTAGCGCTGCTCCTACCAACCCATCGGCTACGCGGACCGCACCGCCTGCAACGCAAACGTCAGCCGCAACGCTCACAGCTAATAACCATTTTGATGCAGCCAGAGCGCACTACGATGCAGGCGAATATGCCGAAGCGATAGCAGATTATGACCTGGGGCTTGCCACAGAACCGGACAATCTCAATGCGCTGTACTATCAAGAGGTGGCTTATAGAAATTTACCGGAGCCGGACATTGAGGCAGCTTTTGCTAATAACCAGCGTATGGTCGACATACTCGAAGCGCGACCGCTTGACCCTGAGTCGGGTAATGATGCGCTTTATTACAGCCGCCTTGGTTACACGCTTCGCGATACGGGAGATGATGAGGCGGCATTGGCCCACTTCACCGCCACGATTGAGCGCTACCCCACCCGATCAACAGGCTATTTCGGGCGGGCGACGATTTACACTGGTCTGGGGCGCTGCCAGCAGGCCATTGATGATTTGAACGCGGCGCTGGAACGCGGGTCAAGCCCGGGGAATACGCACTGGCGGCTGGGGTATCGGTACCTCGAACCGGATTGCAACGACCCCCAGGCTGCTGCGCAAAGCTTCCGATTAGCGGCAGATGCCTATCTTGGGGAGGAGGATAAAGACTATGAAAATGCAATTTCAATGCTCAATGCGCTAGTTGAGTTGGAACCGGATAACCGGGACGCATGGGCAGACCTGCACATTGCATATTATGGCATTGGTGACTTCCAGGCGTCGGCTGAGGCCGGAGAGCAGGTACTTGCATTAGAGATTATGCCCATTGCCCACAGCAATCTAGCTAATGCCTATCGTAAGCTTGCTGAGGAAGCCCAGGAAGTGGGTAATGATGTTGAAGCCGCAAGATTGTTTGGGCTTTCTGCTGATAACGAGTCCCAAGCGGCAGATTTGTACACGCAGCAGGCGAACGAAACTGACGATGATGACCAAGCTGCGAACCTCAATATCAGCGCAGCCAACAACTACGCCGATGCAGCGCGCATGTACGTTCAGCAAGCGGATAGTTACACCGAAGAGGCTGACGCTGAACGAAAAGCAGAAGCCCTGGAAAACGCCAGAGTCGCCTATACCAATGCGATCAACCGTGAACCAGACAGCGCGGGGCGCTACAATGCACGGGGCGTGTTTTATAGCTTTGAGTTAAAGGATTACGAAACAGCTTTACCCGATCTCACACGAGCCATCGAGTTAAACCGCGAATTTGCCAATGCCTTTTATCATCGTGGGATGACTTATCGCTGGCTAGACGACTGTGAAGCGGCCATTGACGACTTCACACGCTCCATTGAGCTTAACACCGGGCAAATCCACCTGGACTTCTACTATCGGGGCCTGTGCCACGAGACGCTTGGTGACCTGCAATTGGCAAAGAGTGATTTTGAGGAAGCGCGAATCATTGCACCAAGCAACGACAACGTACAGGAAGCGCTGGTGCGGGTAGAAGGGGCACTGGCTCAAACGCCAACACCCTAGCGGGCTAGACCCGTCCCGCCCGCTGGAGGTAATCCCACGCAAAAAACACCGACGCCACA
>CAWUJQ010000675.1:0-2208 GCA_963922445.1 uncultured bacterium | reverse complement strand
CCATGACTTAATTACCGACCAGCCGCAGTAACAGCCCTAATATCGCTTAAGGTAGCGCGCCAGTTCCCAGGCCGTCACCTGATTGTTGTAGCTTGCGTACTCTTCGCGCTTGGAGGCAAGGTAACGGTCGCTAATATACGGGCCGAGCGCTGCCAAAATCACATCGTCTTCTTCCAGGGCGGCTATGGCCTGCCCCAGCGAGTTTGGCAGCACCTCTACCTGACGCAACCGTCCACGATCCTGCCGCAGTATCGTCTCTTCCAGCGGCTTGCTCAACGACATCTTCTGCCGGATGCCGTCCAGCCCCGCCGCCAACATCACGGCGGCCCCCAGATACGGGTTGCTGCTGGGGTCGGGCAAACGTAGTTCCAGGCGGGTGTGTTTGCCGCCGCCCTGGTCAATCCCTGGCACCCGAATCAGCGTTGACCGATTGATGTGCGCCCACGTCACGTATACAGGGGCCTCAAAGCTCGTGCCCAGCCGCTTGTAGGAATTCACAAGCGGTGACAGCACAGCAGCCATCGCACGGGCGTGCGCCAACTGCCCCGCCAGGAAGTACTCGGCAACCTCTGACAGGTTGTGGTCGGTATCTTCCCCGTAAAACACATTGTCATCGGACGACACATCGTGCAAGCTCTGGTGCGTGTGCATTCCAGAACCGGGCAGATCAAACGATGGGCGCGGCATAAACGTGCAGTGAAGCCCGTTTTGGCGTGCAACGGATTTCAGGGCCACCCGCGCCGTCAAGATACGATCCGCGGACGTCAGCGCATCGGCAAAGTTGAGGTCAATTTCATGCTGCCCAGAGCCGTTTTCGTGCTGCGCGCTCAGCACTTCGATGCCCATCGCGTCCAGCGTAGTCATCATCTGCCGCCGCATGTCCTGCGCGCTATCACTGGAAAGGTCAAAGTAGCTGTCCCCATCCAACGGACGCAAAAACTCGTCAATCTCGTCTTCCACAAACAGGAAATATTCGAGTTCAATCCCTGTCTTGTAGCTGTACCCTAGTGCCTCCGCCTGCTGCAACATGCGGATGAGCGCCGCGCGCGGGTCACCGATGAACAAATCTCCGTTGGGGGTATGCACATTGCAAATGAGGCGTGCGCTGCGGTCACTACCCGTGTGCCAGGGAATCACGGTAAATGTGTTGAGGTCGGGGCGCAGCAGCATGTCGCTTTCTGCCACGCGGGTAAACCCCTCCAAGGACGACCCGTCGAACGTCTCTCCGTTGCGAATGACCGCATCTAAGCGGCTGGCCGGGATCGTTACACTTTTCACAGTGCCGGTGATGTCCGTGAACCACAGGTCTACATAGCGAATCTGATATTGGTCAATCGCGGCCAGTACGTCCGGCGAGTGGGTAGTCATGGCGGGGTGTCCGTTTTGTGCGTTGTCTGGAGTCATGGTTTGTTTTTTGGCCTAGTAGTCTATTAGAGTTCACAGTGGATTGAACCGTCAGGAGTGACAAAAACAGGAGGGTAAAGGCTGGCAGTTTTAGGGGATTTCGTCTCGCTTTAGGCCCAAGTGTCCCAGCAGCGCATCCACCCCCAAGATATAACTACGCCAGCCAAACCCGCTAATCTGCCCGATGCACACCGGGGCCAGCAGCGAACGATGCCGGAATTCGTCACGGGCATGGACGTTGCTCAAATGCACCTCCACCACAGGCAAGTTGATCGCAGCGATGGCATCCCGTAGCGCGATTGACGTATGGGTGTACGCGCCCGGATTGAACACCACCCCCGCCGCCCAGTTCCGGGCAACATGAAGCACGTCTATCAGTGCCCCCTCGTGATTCGATTGTTCCCAGCGCATATCAACGCCATATCGTTTGGCGTGCTGCTGCACCCGCTTGGAGATGTCTTCCAGCGTGTCTGTGCCATAGACTTCCGGTTCGCGGGTGCCGAGCAAGTTCAGATTGGGGCCGTGTAGAAGTAAAATAGATTCAGTCATAAGATTTATTGGATACGTTGAGTTACTGTTGATTACATCATAGCGCTGCTGAATCAGCCGCGCAACGCATCCAACACCGCAATCACATCCTCACGCGGAACGTCTTCCAGCACAAAGGGCTTCTCAACCGCTTCCAGCAGGACAAACCGCGAACGGCCATCACGCCACTTTTTATCCGTTAACATAGCGTCCCACAGCGCCGCCGGGTCAACGTCACCCATGCGCACCGGCATCTCATTGGCCAGCAGGGTTTGC
>CAWUJQ010000674.1:0-2209 GCA_963922445.1 uncultured bacterium | reverse complement strand
GCGCTGCGTGAGCAATGTACACAACAAACGGAACGAAAACATCCGGTCAAGCGTCATCAGATGTGCTATAACACACGTAGAAAGTGACCGGGAGACACAATCATGTTTTATTCAGCAACGCGGCCTACGATGAGAGCCTTGCTTGGCATGCTGCTGCTGCCAGCCGCATTGCTTGCCCAAAATGTAAATGATGACGCCCTCATTGCCCTGTACGGCAGCGGATGCGCGCTAACACTCGTCAATGTGGCCACAGGTGAGGTCACGCCCGATGCCACGCTGGACTTCACCGCGGACAGCATCTGTTACGAGGACTTTGCCGTTTCGTCAGACGGCACCCGCGTCGCCTATGATGGCGACCTGTACGGTGTGGATGTTTACGACGCAACCGCCAACAGCAGTGATCGCTACGGCATGGGCTATTGGGGGCTGGAGCGCATACGGCTGTCATCGGATGGACGCTATGTTGCCACCTGGAAGTTTTACGACACGATTGGCGTGTGGGACTTGCTCGTGTTTAACGTTGAGGCGAACGGCATTCGCGTTGTTGACAACGCCGTCGTTGATACCTCAACGAGTACGGAAGACCTGGGCCTAGACGACCCAAACCCGTGGGAAATGGCCGCGCCGTCCGCAGCGCAAGGGCCGTGGCTAAGCTGGACGCCGGACAGTGAGGCGTTTGTCTATGCCGCTCAGGATTACGACCGCAACAGCATGGAGCTGTATCGCTATACAGTGGGCACTGGCAAGATCACCGCCCTTACCGACAGCACCACCGACGATATGTTCCCAACCGTTTCACCGGATGGCCGATTAGTCGCCTTTACCGCTGTTGACGGCGACACGTCCGAGTTACGGCTGCTCAATTTGGATTCCGGCGTGGTGCAAACGCTCGGCTTAGCCGGTGATGGGCTGCGCCCGGCGTGGTCACCGGATGGCACACAGATTGCGTTCCTATCGGCACACGAGGGCGGGGTAATGAGCCTGTACGTGGTTAATGCGAATGGTGCCGGGGTACGCCGCCTGACGGAAGACCTTGACGCATCCGAGTTGTGGCTTGCGTGGCTGCCGCAACCGGCATCGTAACCCAGTCTACAGACGGAATGCGGGATATGCACTACGCTTCACAGTGCATATCCACTATTAAGGGGCTATACCCACATGCGAATCGGACTTTCACTCGTTGCACTGCTGGCTGTAATGGCCGTTGCAGCCGTCGCTGCTGCCCAACGCAGCGGTCAAGCTGCCAACCTGCGTGACCTGGGCGAAGCGCCCGAACTGCGCAACAACGTTTTTCTCAATACAGACGCACCGCTCCGGCTGGCGGATCTACGGGGGCAGGTGGTGCTTATCAAGTTCTGGACGTATGACTGCATCAACTGCATTCGCTCCATGCCATATGTACAGGGCTGGCACGAAACCTACGCCGACGAGGGGTTGGTCGTTATTGGCAATCACTATCCGGAATTCGCCTATGAGCGTGACCTGAACAACGTCGAAGCTGCGCTGGGCCGCCTGAATATCAACTTCCCTGTTGCGCAGGACAACAGCCGCGCAACGTGGGCTGCCTACAATCAGCGCTTTTGGCCGACCGTCTATCTGATCGACAAAGCGGGTCAAATCCGCTACAAGCACATCGGTGAAGGCCAGTATCCGCAAACAGAAGCCGCCATCCAGGCGCTGCTGGCTGAGGACTACACGCCTACCGTTGTCACAAAAGAACCCGCCAGCGAGCGCCTGTTCGTCCAGGCCACGGAGCCGCTCAATGTGCGCACTGGCCCCGGCACCAATCACCGCCGGGTGGCGACCGTTTCTACCAATGCGGTGTTTGTCGTGCTGGGGGAGCAGGACGGCTGGTACGAAATCGAGTTCGACGGTGAGGGCGGCCACTACCTCAGCGGGGAATACACTGACGTTGCCGCCTGGTAGATGCCGCTTACCCCACGCCAAGCCAACGTCTAACCCTTTTTTGCAGCAAAACGGAACCCCACGCCGTTATAATGCAACTTAGAAGGTGACAGCAGTCCCTTCGTAAGCTGAGAAGACTGATCCCCTAACTGCTGCTGTCGGCTCCTCCATCAAAATCGTTGGTGGAGGAGGGTTTTTACTTAGCCAGCACGTTAGCGCCAACAACCGAGTAGATTGAGATAAGCGACCCCATGCAACCGAGCCTCCCGCGCCCACAAACCCCGCCCACGCGCAAACACATGCC
>CAWUJQ010000673.1:0-2219 GCA_963922445.1 uncultured bacterium | reverse complement strand
GGCGGCGGTGGGAGCGTGTTCGTAGGGGCTTGGGCCACCACCTCAGCGCCCACTTCGACCAGTACATCGAAGGCACCGGCTGCACTGCCCGTGATGCCCGTGGCACCAATGGTGTAGTTCCCGCCCTCCACCACCGAATAAGACAGCAGAGCATTGCGGTTGCCCCCGCTATCGTCGTCTTTGGCCACCACGTTGCCTGCGGCATCGCGTAGGTACAGGAACGCGTCGAAGTCGTTTGAGGTCATTGTGATGCTGAGTTCATCACCTGCCACGAGCGCAACGACATAGGTTTCGTCCCGGCCACTCGTCAACGAGCCAGAAATGCTCAAGCCACTGGCGGGCACGGAGGCGGCATTTTGGGCCGGTGCGGGATTCGCTTCGGCTGGGGCGGGATTCGCTTCAGGGGCAGCGCCGTCGCACTCTGTAATCGGGGTGATGGTGTCTGCCCGGACCCACCCTTGAACCGGTTCCGGGTCTGTTTCGGCGGGGTTGTCTACCTGAATGAAATACCAAATCGCCCCGTCGGGCAACCGCTGTGTGTTGAGGATAGCGCCAGTTTCGGTGGGGCGCAGGCCGTAGGTGATTTCAGCATCGGGGTTGGGTTCTACCCGCACCGGCACGTCTGATGACTCACTGGCGTTGCGAACGCCGCAAATAAGTTCCGGGTTGACGTCCGTGTCTTGGGCAACGTCCGGTAAGGTGTTCAAGGACGCCGCTGCCGCATTGATCGACAGACCGCCCGCGCATAACAGTAGGACAACAAAGCCTTTTGAGAATAATCGACTGACCATGTGGGTCTTGCTCCATGACGTGATGGGGTTTTCCCATCATTATGTCATGGAGCGATAAGGATTTCTACAAGGTGCGGCCTGCGGGCAGGCGAATGGCATCAACATCACGCAGTCAATCCAATCCTGATGGCGTTGTGCAACCAAACTGCCCGCTTATTCCGATATCTATTCACGTATCCATGAGATGTTTGGGGCAGGGCAGCAGCGGGACGCCATATATGGCGTCCCTACAAGGTCATGATGGTTTGTAGGGGTTTGGCGTGCTAACCAACGATCTGCAACACCGCCTGTTCACGGCAAGGTGAACGGATACTGGGGTTGGCAGCGGACGCGCAGAAGCGCGTCCCATGCGTGTCAAGTTAAGGATTGCGAGGGCGCTGCCCTCGCGCACCCGACAGGGGTTGACACCCCTGTACCCCATGTCTTTTCACCTTGTCAGTGAAAATGACCGCTTTTTGCCGCGCTTTTTCTGGAAAAAGTGCGTGGGGTTCGGGGCAAAGCCCCGAAAGGTAAGTCAAGATTTTCTTAAGTTGACACCTATGGGACGCGCAGAAGCGCGTCCCTACACCGCCGCACACTGGGACAGGTTGTGAATGGCTACCAAGGGGGTGTCACCCGGCGCGTGAATCAAATGATGAAACACCCGCCGAACATCTGGCAATCCCGCTACCACGATCACATCATCCGCAACGAAACCGCCCTGCATTTCCTGCGGCGTTACATCCACAACACCCCCGGTCGCTGGCACGCAGATGAACTCCACCCACAACCGTAGGGCATCACTGCCCCCCACGCCCCCTCAACGGTTGCACATCGGGCGCGTTTCGAGGGACAATCACGGGTATGTTGGCACATGAAAGGACAACCCACCCATGACCCACTCCCTACGACGCACGTTCATGGCCGCCGCCGCGCTGCTGCTGGCCCTCGGTGCCGTCAGCGCCGTCTACGCCCAGGCCGAACCGCTCTCCTACGGCGCGTTCACCTCCGCCACGATAGACACGGCCAATCCGGGCCGCTTTTACGAGTTCACGGGCACCGCTGGCGACTTCATCGGTGTGGAAGCGCTCTCGATTGACAACGCGCTCGATCCGGCCATCAGCTTGCTAGACACCAACAGCCAGCAGCCGCTCGCCGTCAGCACCAACGACCCGTTCCAGGTGGGCAGCCAGGACGCCCGCCTCACCTACGCGCTCCCTGCCGATGGCACCTACACGCTGCTGGTGGAGGGTGAAAACGCGTCTACGGGGCAGTTTTTGCTGCGCTTGGCCCTGCTCACCTCCCCTGAGCCAGAGCCGCTGTCGCCCGGTGTCATCACGCCTGTCGCCCTCTCGCCCGTTATTCCCAGCCGCGCCTTTGCGGTTGATTCCACCCAGGCGAACACCGTTTCCGTGAGCAGCACCGTCGCAGGTGTCGCCTACATCGCAG
>CAWUJQ010000672.1:0-2228 GCA_963922445.1 uncultured bacterium | reverse complement strand
CCCGCTGCTGCTCTTCTTCCTCAACCGCTTCACCGTAGGGCGCGCTCACGACAACGGCTGCCTCATCATCGGCGGGCGGTTCGCCGCCGTTGCTGGCCACGCACGCCGCCAAGCTAAACGTCTTGAATCCAATGCCGCCGTTGTTGCTGGGGCTGCCACTCATGCTGATGGTATCGTCATCAGCAGCAAATTTCGTGATGTCAAATCCCGGCCCAAAGAACGGAATGCCGGGTTCCATGTCAATCAGTGCCCGGATGGACAGCGTAAACACCGGTCCGGCAATCTCAAAGGCGCTGGCCCACACCTGCACCTCGTTGCCCGTACACCAAACCGAGAAGTCCTCGTCGGGGGCAGGGTTTAAGCGCCCGTCAACCGTGCCTTCCCACTGACCGGGTTCGCCGCTGCTGCCCTCATCGCTGCCGCCGCTGCTGCTAGAAGGCGACGTACTTGGCTCACTGTAGCACTCGGCCCGGCCCACACAGTCATCTTCCTGCGCCAAAGCAGAGTACACCCCCGCCCCGGTCACCGCGAAGACAGCCAGCAACAAACCTGCTACTACCTGAAAAATACGCATCAAAATGCTCTCTCCTTACAAACAATGCAACGACAGCATAGTACCCCGTCAACCCGACTGCAAACAATTAAGCTGTGACCTAATTCAACGCTTGTCATGCACGCAAAAAGGGATGAGCGCTTGGCCCATCCCCTGTGCGTTGCTATTCAGTTGAAAAGTAGCCGTGTACTACTTTTTGCGCCGCTTGCGCCATACGTTATAGCCATAGGGCAGCACAATAGCACTCAACCCCCACGGCTGGCACAACACAATCACCCACGCCCAGAAGATGTCAAGTGAGCTGGCACCGGGACTACCTGCCGTGCCAAACACGCGCACGGGTTCTTCCTCGGTTGTTTCTTCCGCTGTCGTGGTGGTGTTTTGAACAGGCTCTTCGACCGATGCCTGAACGACCTGCGGTGCTTCCTCGGCAGCGGGTGGCATACCGCCATTGCTGCTCACACACGCCGCCTGACTAAAGCTCTTGCTACCCGCGCCGCCGTTGTTGCTGGGGCTGCCGGTCAGGGTGATGGTATCGCCGTCGCCAGCTTTGGTGACGGTCATGCCGCCATCACTGGTGAAGTTGGTACCCGCAGCCATGTCCACGATACGCCGCAGCGAGATCGTTTCCATCGGCCCAGCAATTTCGATCAGGCTGGCCCACACCTGCACGCTGTCCCCCTGGCAATACACAGAATAGTCTTCATCCTCCCGTGCGTTCAGGCGACCGTCCGTAGTGCCTTCCCAGGGCTGCGATGCACTGCTCTCGCCATCACCGCTATCACCCGACCCGCCGCTCGACGACGCACCAGGTATTTCGTAGCAGTCAATGTCGCCCACACAATCTCCCTGGGCCAACACAGAGTACACGCCTGCCGCAGCAACAGCGGCGACCACTGCACAAACACCGATCAATAGACGAATGTATTGCATCAAAAAATCTCCCTTATAGCTTCAATGGGTATCAATCTGCGTGGCAGCACAAATGGCCACGCACCCCATAGACGACAAACCGGCCCCAAACGTTCCAGTTTGCCAAGTTTGTCTATGGTT
This sequence comes from uncultured bacterium, assembly GCA_963922445.1. Lineage (GTDB taxonomy): Bacteria > Chloroflexota > Anaerolineae > Aggregatilineales > Phototrophicaceae > DAOTTY01. The sequence continues at coordinate 622 of CAWUJQ010000672.1, read as the reverse complement.
ATGCTACAAATTGTATTACGGAAGGAGCATCAACAAGATAAAAATTTGTAAAAGGTCGCCCTGTGATGCGTTCACATGCCTATCTGGGTCAGGTTTCCGTTATGATTGAGCAGACAAGCAAGGATGAAATGCAGGGAGCAAACCTTGGCCATCGAACTTTCCTGGGCAATACCCGAACGGGTACTCACCGCCAACATCAAGGGGGATATGACCGCAGACGAGCTAGATGCCGCGTTTGAGCACATTGCAGTGGCATTCGAGCAACAGGTGGGCGGCATGTTAGGGCACATCGTGCTGGATATACGCGACTTGCAAATGGGACGGCAGCCGTCGAAGGCCCTTCAGCAGAACGTCTCACTCGCCCGCAACCGCCGCCTGGGCTGGCTGCTGCTCATTGCAGAAAGGGAAGACAGCCCGCTCTATGCTTCACTGATCTCATTAGCACGGACGCACCGACTGCGCTTCCGGTTGTTCCGTGACGTGAACGAGGCCATGACGTTCCTCATGGTCGCGGATTCTACCCTATCGGCTATGATGAGCACCCGTCGGCCCTCATCCGACGGCGGCGCGTAGGCAACACATTGGCAACGAGGCCGCAGCCGACCTATTCCTCCAACGTGAT
>CAWUJQ010000671.1:0-2232 GCA_963922445.1 uncultured bacterium | reverse complement strand
GCTTAATCCCCTGTAGCCGCAGCCGTTTTGCGACCCCCAAACACAGCCCGCCACACCCGCCGCACGATCCACACAGCGACCCCCACCCCAATCAGCAGCGGCAGCCCGACAATGGCCACAACAATCACGGCATCCACCAACCACTGACCCGTCACTAGCAGCGTGCCAAAGGCGTTCGCCGCCGTGTCCAACGGATTCCAGCCTGCCACTTCGACGTTACCCACACTCGGCACCCGCTCATTGACCGTCACGGCAATGGAACTGAACGCCGCCGCTTCATCGTAGAAGCGCAACCGCCCCTGTATCACCTCGATTTGCTCACGGACGGTGGTCAACTCACGCTGAACCGCAAGCACATCATCCACGCGGCGGGCATCTTCCAAAATGAGCAAGAACTGCGCCTCCGATGCTTCCAGGTTGCGCAGGCGGCTGCTCAAATCCACGTAATCCTCGGTCACATCCTGGCCGTTGACCGACTCACTGCTGATTTCCAATGCCCCATCCCGGATGGATTGCAGGGCATTGTCAAGCTGCTCGGCGGGCACGCGCACCGTGATGTTGCCGTTGGTGATGGTGACATCGTTAGCGTAGTCGCGGGTATTGGTGTTGGCGTTCACCACCCAACCGCCCATCTCATCGGCCATCGTGCCAATCATGTCGATGGTGGCTTCGGTGTCCTCCACAATGATGACCATGCTGGCATTGCGCAGAATGATGCGTTCACGGGGCTGCTGGCTTTGCCCTTCCTGCTGCTGCGCGACTTCGCCGTCAACATCAAACAGGCCATCGGCGGCGGTGGCTTCGCCCGCGAAACCTAACTCTGCGCCTGGTGCAATACTGGGACTGGCAGAGCGATCAGCTATTTGTGTAGGCATCATCATGGGCGTTGCAGAGGAACCTGCAATGCTTTGCGTATTTGCACTGCCTTGCAGGGACGCACCACACCCGGCCACAATTACGGCCAGCACCAAAACGGCGGTTACACCGATCATGGCGCGGCGGTTTACACCTCGACGGAACATCTTCATGTCAAATCACTCCTGTGTACAAAGTCATGTTACTTGCAGGACGTTGATATAACCTATTATGTTCCGGTTTCGCCTGATGGCGTGCATGGTTTTACAACTTCGCTATGGGTTGGGCGTGGCAGCGGGGCAGGCCACAAACTGCCCGTCTGCCACACAATCGGTGAGGGTAGCACTACTGAATACGTTGCCCACGGCTGGGCCGATCAACGATAGACATAGCAAGCCGGCCCCAATCACCAGAATAAGGATGGCCAGGACATACCCGCGTTGGGGCTTGAGACAGCCACGGTTTGCTTTCATCGGATGGCGCTCCAAGGGTGATGTTGATGTTTAGCCACAGCGTAGACCGACTCAGGCATGAGCGGGTGAAATAGGGGCGCAATCTGGGCGGATGTCACATTACAAAACCCATTTTAAGCCCCATCTAATTCCACTGTTCCGTGTTGCCAAACACCCCCGCGCCCCCTTACGCTGATACAGTATTCACACAGCGGAGCATCCTCCCATCGCCACCCAGAACCAAAACGTCCAGCGTGTGCTGGTCATCACCCTCGTCCTCAATCTCATCGTCGCTATCGGGAAGATCACCGTTGGTATGATGAGTGGCGCACTCGCCATCGTCGCGGACGGCTTCCACTCGCTGATGGACGGCGCGGGCAACATCGCCGCGCTGATTACGAACGCCATTGCCGCCCAACCGCCGGACGCCGACCATCCCTACGGCCACCACCGCTTCGAGACGGTAGGCGCGCTCGTGATTGGGCTGCTGCTGCTGCTTACGGCCTGGGAGGTGATTCAGCACGCGGCAGAGCGCATCATGGGTGACACCACGCCTCCGGCCATCACCCCGCTGACGGTAACCGTGCTGGTCACGACATTAGCGATCAACGTGGGTGTGAGTGTGTATCAGCGGCGGGCAGGCAAACGTCTGGGATCGCAGCTCCTGCTGGCAGATGCGGAAAACACCCGCGCTGACGTGTTCGTGACGCTGTCTGTGTTGGGGAGCAGCTTGTTCGTCGTGTTCGGCTTCGCCTGGATGGACACGATTGCCGCGCTGGTTGTCGTCGCGTTGATTGTACGGGCAGCGGTGCGCGTGTTGCGGAATGCAGGCGGCGTTTTGGTGGATACGGCCCCGTATTCCCCGGCACAGTTGAGCGGTTGGGTATGCGACCTGCCCGACGTCGCCCAGGTCACGCGGGCGCGC
>CAWUJQ010000670.1:0-2246 GCA_963922445.1 uncultured bacterium | reverse complement strand
CAGCGAAGCCGCGCAGCAGCACGGCATGCAGGAAGTGGACGTGTTTGTGAAGGGGCCAGGGCCGGGCCGCGAGGCGGCAATCCGCGCGATTCAGGCCAGTGGTTTGAAGGTGCGTTCCATCACGGACGTGACGCCTGTGCCGCACAACGGCGTGCGCGCACCTAAAAAGCGCCGCGTTTAACCCACACGTTTGCAGGGGCAGTCACGCAGGAGGACAACCAAGACCATGCTCAACACTCAAATAGTACTGCCGTCGGACATCCAAACGGATGCCATCACCGCCAACTACGGGCGCTTCATCATTGACCCATTGGTGCAGGGCTACGGCACCACCATTGGTAATGCGATGCGGCGCGTGTTGTTGGCATCGCTGCCGGGGGCAGCCGTCACAAGCATTCGTGTGAGCGACGTCCACCACGAGTTTTCGACCATCCCGCATGTACGCGAGGACATGACGCAGCTCATCATGCAGGTGAAAAAGCTGCGCGTGCGCCTGCTCGATACATCCATTGACAGTGTGCGCCTGCGGCTAGTGCAGGAAGTTGAAGGTACCGTCACCGCTGCGGACATCATTGTGCCCGGCAACGAGGTGGAAATCGAAAACACCGACCTGTACCTGTTCACGATTGACAGCTCCCATACGGATAACCCGCACGAAAAAGTCCACGTCGAGATGGAATTTGAAGTGCGGCCTGGTCGTGGTTTTAGCCCCGCCGAAGAGCGTGGACGCCTGCCCATCGGTGAGCTGCCCGTGGACGCGATCTACAGCCCGATTGAACGGGTTAACTTCGACGTCGAGCCAATCCGCCATAAGGGCCGCCCCGGCTTCGACCGCTTGATCCTGGAAATTTGGACAGACGGTACCGCCCGGCCAGAAGAAGTGATGCGGCAGGCAGCCCAAACGCTGATGCGTCACTTGACGGTGGTAGCCGGCGTTGAACCCATCATGATTGACGGGGTGGTCAGCGACTTCATTGAGGAAGAGGCCGAACTGGCCACACCCGCGAAGTCTGCACATCAGGCGGCCTTGTACGAAAAGCCCATCGAAGAGCTAGACCTGAGCGTGCGCGTGTTCAACTCGCTCAAGCGCACGGGCATCACAACCATTGGTGATGTGCTGGACATGCTCGACCGGGGGGCAGACGCGATGCTGGCCATTCGCAACTTCGGTGAAAAGTCGCTGGACGAACTCACCGAAAAGCTCCAGGGCAAAGGCTACTTGCAGGTAGAAGAAGAAGAAGCGTAACAGCTTCCGGCCATGTGGGGTCGGCCCGCCAAGCGCAAGGTATGCCCGATTACGTAGGGGTTTGATGCATCACCCCCCACCTATGGCGACCGATTGTGTAGGGGCCGACCGACGTGTAGGCCCGAAAAATTGATAAGAACGGCAACCGTGCCGCCCTACCCGTGACAACGGGTCAGATAGATGAGAGGATAAAAGACAATGCGCCATCGCGTGAAAAAGAAAAAGCTGAGTCGCGATACCGGCCAGCGCAATGCCCTTCAGCGCAACCTGATTATCGCGCTGTTTGAACACGGCAGAATTCGAACCACCCGCGCCAAAGCAGACTTCGCCCGCAAGGAAGCGGAGCGGCTGGTAACGATTGCCAAGCGTGGCTATCGCCGCGCCGAGGAAAGCGGCCAGCAGTCTGATTTGGTACACGCCCAGCGTGTGGCCGCCAGCCGCCTTTACAACCGCCGCGACATCGTCAAGCGGTTGTTCGATGACATCGCGCCGCACTTTGAGGATCGTGACGGGGGCTATACCCGCATTTTGAAGTTGGGGCCGCGTGCCGGTGACCAGGCAGAAATGGTCTTTTTGGAACTGGTCGACTATCACGAAATCAGCGACGAGGCGTAGGCGACTGCGCCCCGTGACCTGCTATGCGTTACCGGGCGACATTGGCTTACGATGGCAGCGGCTTCCAGGGATACCAGCGCCAGCGCGACGGGATTCCAACGGTGCAGGGCGCGGTGGAAGCGGCGCTGTGTACAATCACCGGGAACCCCGTTACGGTGTACGCGGCAGGCCGCACTGACACAGGCGTCCATGCAACCGGGCAGGTGATTGTCTTCGATGTGGACTGGCGTCACGGTGATGTGGCGCTATACCGGGCCATCAACCGCAACCTGCCCAACGCGGTTGCGATTACCGCACTGGCACCCACCCGGCCCGATTTTCACCCGCGTTTTGACGCGGTGCGGCGGGCTTACCGGTACACGCTGCTGCTGGCGGAATACCCGAT
>CAWUJQ010000669.1:0-2249 GCA_963922445.1 uncultured bacterium | reverse complement strand
CTACAGGATGACTCCCCCTACCTGTTTATTGTGGATACCTACAACACCTGGGAACCAGCGCGTAAGTCCGTGGCGTCTGCCGTGGCCGAAACGCTAACCATCCGTGTGAACGGGCGGCGTGTACCTGGAACAAGCATGGTCATTACGCCGAACCCGATTGTCAGCCTGATGCGCGAGGACAGCGACGGCCACATTTACGTCCACGGTGGGGACATCACCGTGGCGCTCAACCTACCCGAACTAAAACCGGACATCTACGCGGTGGAGGTCACGTTTAACACCAATGCGGGCACCCCCCGCGCCTTTACCTGGGCGGTATGCGTCCCACTGGAAGGTCAATGCTCACCCACTGACGCACGAGGCGGCCAATGACAACGATCACGGTCAATCACATTAGTAAGGCGTTCCCGTCAACCCTGGACGGCGGCACAGGCGATAGGATTCCCGTGCTGGAGGACGTGAGCTTCAAAATCAACGATGGCGAGGTGCTGGCGTTGCTCGGCCCCAGCGGATGCGGCAAGACCACGCTGTTGAAGATCATTGCGGGGCTGGTGCAGCCCGACGACGGTGAGGTGCTGTACGACAACCTGCCGATCAACGAAACGCCCCCGCAGGAGCGCGGCATCGGTATGGTGTTTCAAGAGGGCGCGTTGATCCCGCATTGGGAGGCAGGTGAGAGTGTGGGCTTCTTTTTGCGGCTGCGGCGGCGCAAGCACGAAGTGCCGGAAAAAGTCCGCCAGATCAGCAAGATTACGGGCATCGGCCTGGATGTGCTAATGCAACGCCGTCCCAGTCAGCTATCTGGCGGAGAAAAGCAGCGCATTTCGATAGCGCGGGCGCTCACCCGTGACCTGCAAGTGCTGCTCATGGACGAGCCGTTTGCCAACATTGACGCCAAGCTGCGCACACAAGCCCGCCTGGAACTCTCGCGGCTGATGCACGCCTTCCCGGTGACGGCGGTGTACGTCACGCATGACCAAATCGAGGCGGTGGCGCTATCGCGGCGGGTGGCGGTGATGAACGAGGGCCGCATCGAGCAGATGGGCACCTACCAGCAGTTGTATAACAACCCGGTCAACCTGTTTGTGGCGACGTTCATGGGCACGCAGTCTATCAACCTGTTTCGCGGCTTTGCCATCAGCGGGCGCTGGCGCGGCGACAGCTTCGCGGGCTTTCCGATACGCCAGGACATTGAAGAAGGGACGCGGATTGTGGCCGGGGTGCGCCCAGAACATATCCGGTTGGTGACGGCGACCGATGACGTGGGCATTGCAGACGCAGTGGTGGAGGAGGTAACGCCGTATTTCGCAGAGCGGCATCAACTGCTCACGGTGTATGGCAATGGCGAACGCTGGCAGATGCAAGTGCCGCCGGACATGCCGGTTCGGCCAAAGGATGTGGTTCACTGTGTGATTGACCGGGAGCATCTGCTATTTTTTGATGACAAGACAGGGCGACGGATTGGGTAGTGAATTCACCTCACCCCAAACCCCTCTCCACAGGCGAGGGGCTTATATCCGGTTGGCGTGGGGCGGCGCGCTGCCTCCCCTTCTCCAAACGGAGAAGGGGCCGGGGGATGAGGTGAGAATGCCTAGCCGTCAGCCAGCACCGCATCGACTGCTTCGGCCAGCGTGCGCAGGCTGTTAACATAGTACGTGCCGTCGCTGCGCTTGGCGTATTCGATCATGTCGCTGTCGCCCGTGCCCCACTCACTGGGATGCTCCGGCACAAACCAGATCAGGCGGCGGGCCTTGCGCTGTACGGTCTGCGCGATGTCCAGGCGTGGGTCGCGGTAGTTGTTGCGCCCGTCCCCCAGGATAATCACCGTTGTGCGTGACCCCATCGCGCCCATGAAGTCCTTCTCAAACGTATCCAGGCTGGTGCCCAGGTCGGTTGCGTAATAACCGGGCGGGTTGTCGTCCAGCGCCTTCTGGACGGCCTGCTGCGTTTCGTGTTCGCGGAAGACGGGACTGATGCAGGCTAAATCGGCATTGAACACAAAGCTTTCCGTCTTCGCCACCTGATCCTGCAACTCATAGATGAGCGTCAGCAGGAACTCTGCACAGTAGCGCACAGACGTACTCACGTCGCAAATTAGCACGAGCGACGGCTTGACGTGATTCGTTTTGTACTCAAGCTGCATGGGCACGCCGCCATAGCGCAAATTCGAGCGCATCGTGCGCCGGATGTCCGGCTTGCCTGTTTTGGCGCGGCGTTGTTGTTCGGCGGCGCGGGCGCGCTTGGTCCGG
>CAWUJQ010000668.1:0-2250 GCA_963922445.1 uncultured bacterium | reverse complement strand
GGTAGTACATCCAGCAGCCCAGGCAAAAGCTAAGCCAAAAGTTCAGGTTGGCCAGCACGATGACAATCCACACCAGCGCCCAACCGAACACCCCGGCACTAAGCGCCAGCGCCAACGCGCCCACACCGTTGAACAGCGCGCCCACCAACAGCGCAAAGCGGTGCGGCTGCGCGTTATCCGGCTGCGGGTTCGGCTTGAGTAGGCCGGTTGCCTTCAGGCCGCGATAGAGCAGCTTATACGGCGCAAATGGCAGCGCCAACGCGCCCAGCAACTGCGCCAACGCCACAAACGCCACCAGCGGCCATGCCGCCCGTCCGAGTACGAAGGCCAGCAGCAGCAACATGATCGTTGCGGCTTGCCCCGTCTTCAGCCCGGTTTGATCGACGATATGGTCGTCGTTCATCTTAGTGGCCGCCTGCAATGCTCGGAATAATGCGCAGGTTGGCGTCGGCTTCGATTTCGGTGTCGGTGCCGTCCAAAAAGCGCACGTCTTCGTCGCCCAAAAACACGTTCACGAACGAGCGCAGCTCATCGTTTTCATAGAGGTGCTGCTTCAGGTCAGGGTACTGCGCGACCAGCGAATCGAGGGCAGCGCCGACGGTTTCGCCTTCGACTTCGACTTTGGCCTCGCCGCCTACATACTGACGCAGCGGGGTCGGGATTTTGATGCTTGCCATAGTTGTTCTCTCTCCTGTGGGCACTGCCGTGTGCCACTTGTGTTAGTGAATTGATAAACGGACGCACGTCCGAAAATAAACCTTACTCACAATCATGAAATTCAATCGCAATTGAGCGCCTCCCAGTGGCGGCGCAAATAGCCCCCCACCACGCGCTGCATGGTTTCCACCTCCACCAAAAACGAATCGTGACCGAATGAGGCTTGGATGTGATGCTGTTCCACTTCCTTACCGGCAGCCCGCAGCGCGCCGCCAAGTTCGTCATGGTGATGCTTGGGATAGAGCCAGTCGCTGCTAAAGCTCACAATCAGGAACGGGCTTTTCACCGTCGCAACGGCGGCTTCCAGCGAGCCGTGCAGCTCGGACGCGTCGTAGTAGTCCAGGGCTTTGGTCACATATAGGTAGCTGTTGGCATCAAAGCGCTGCACGAACTTGCTGCCCTGGTAGCTGAGGTAACTTTCGACCGCGAAGTCCGTTTGGAAGTTATAGCCAAGCTGTTTGCGGTCTTGCAGGCGGCGGCCAAATTTGTCATCGAGCGAGTATTCGCTCATGTACGTGATGTGGCCCACCATCCGCGCCACGGCCAACCCACGAAGGGGCGCTTCGCCGTTGTAGTAGTCGCCGTTATTCCAGTTGGGGTCAGCATAGATGGCCTGCCGTCCGATTTCGTTAAACGCAATCTGCTGTGCGCTGGCAATGGGCGTGGACGCAATAAAAATACAGTGCTGCAAGCGTTCGGGGTAGCACACCGCCCACTCTAAGGCTTGCATCCCGCCCATGCTGCCGCCCGCCACCGCAAACAGCCGCTTGATGCCCAGCCGGTCAATGAGGCGGGTTTGCGCCTTCACCATGTCCTGGATGGTCACCACCGGGAAGCGCATCCCGTAGGGCTGGTTGTCGTCGGGGTGCGGGGAGGACGGCCCGGTGCTGCCGTTGCAGCCGCCCAGCACGTTTGCGCAAATCACGAAAAATTGGTCAGTATCGAAGATTTTGCCAGGGCCAACCGCGTCGTCCCACCAACCTGGTCTCTCGTCGGGGTCGTTCGTGTAGTAGCCTGCCATGTGCGCATGCCCGCTAAGCGCGTGGCACACAAGAATGGCGTTGGTGCGCTCCGTGTTGAGGCGGCCATAGGTTTCATAGGCCAGCGTGAACGTGTTGATCTCACTGCCGCTGGAGAGAATCAGCGTCTCGTCAAAGTAGGCGGTTTGCGGGCGCACAATGCCGACGGAGCGTGGGTCGTGGGGGCGGGTGGTCATGATTGGGTGCTACTCATTAGGGTCTGTTTGAAAACGGTTTTGGCGATTTTATTAGCTACGTCATTGGGGTTGGCGGACGCGATATATCGCGTCCGCCACGCACAAACACGCCCAAACCGTTATTTAAGAAACGGGCTGCGTCGTCTTGGTGTCGGCCTTGCTCAATGCCTGATCCAGGTCATAGATGATGTCGTCCACGTCCTCAATGCCGATACTCAAGCGCACGTAGTCCGGTAGCACACCGCTGGCCACCTGCTCTTCTTCGCTGAGCTGCTGATGGGTGGTCGTGGCCGGGTGAATCGCCAGCGTGCGGGCAT
>CAWUJQ010000667.1:0-2254 GCA_963922445.1 uncultured bacterium | reverse complement strand
GGCGCAATCTCACGGGCGCGGCGCAGGTCGGCAACATCTGTCGCGCCCACCACCAGCATACAATTGCCGTTCGCATTCCAATCGTCGCGCACCCGCACAGCGACGTGTTCCCACAACGAACGGCCCGCCACTGTGAGCGCTTGTAGTTCCGGCGCGCCAGGGTTGGACGTGCGGCACAGAATAATGCTCACCTTGTCGTCACGCTCCAAAAACGGGGCCAGCGCCTCCCGGCCCAGGTACGGGTGCAGCGTGATCGCGTCAAAACCCAGGTCATCGAACACCGCCCGCACATAGCCCCGGTTCGTATTGCCGATGTCGGCGCGTTTGGCATCGCATATCGTAAAAACATCCGGGTGACGCTCCCGTAGGTAAGCCATTGTATAGGCCAGCTCGCGCCAGCCGTCCGCGCCGCGTGCTTCATAGAAGGCGGTGTTGGGCTTGTAAGCGCACACAAACGGGTGCGTCTCGTCAATAATCCAGCGGTTGAACGCATATTGCGGGTATTCCCGGTTGCTGAACGCCGCCGGAACCCGGTCTATGTCGGCGTCCAGGCCCACGCACAACAGCGACCCCACCGCGTCTATCCGTCGGTTGAGCTTGGCCAGCGCGGTCACGCCATGCCCTTCCAGCCATAGGGGTTGGCCCGCCACTCATTGATGATTTGCAGTATCGCGTCATCAAACAGGCCATACTGAACCGCCCGTTCAGCAATCACGCTGAAGGGAGCCAGTACATGCAACCGCACCTCGGCGTCAGCAAATGCTGACAGCGCCTCTTCAAATTCGTAGCTCACAATGGTCATGCAATTGGTGACGACAGCGCCCTCTTCGCGCAGCGCCTGCACCCCGCTCAAGCTGCTGCCGCCCGTAGTAACCAGGTCTTCAATCAGCAGCACCCGCCGATTGGCCACGTCCCCGCCTTCAATGCGCCGCCGCGAACCGTGATCTTTGGCCTGCTTGCGCACAAACAGCGAGGGCTTGTCCATGCTGTAGCCCAACGCCGCCCCATGCGGAATGCCCCCCGCCTCAACGCCAGCGATGATCTCCGGTTCAAGGCCATGTTCGCGAATCCACATGCGAAAGCCATCAATTACGATTTTCCACTGCTTGGGATGATACGTCAAACGGCGGCTGTCCACGTAAATGGGCGATAGAATGCCGCTTTTGAACGTAACCGGATTTTGCGGCGTCAGGCCAATCGCGCCGATGTCTAGCAGCGCGTCGGCCACGCCTTGTTGATAGTTTTCCATAGTGCTGTTAACCGTCTTTCTCCACCGCAACGCGCTCACAGTGCGTAAACAACCGAAAGCTCTGGGCGGCGATGCTCACACGATGACGGCTGTGATTTAACTCTGCTAAATAGATATAGTCAAGAGTAGCAATCTCTGGCGGGCGATGGGTGAGGCTGCGCCACTCGCTGGCATCGCACCCGTCCAGGGTCAGCTTAAAGCCTTGTGCGGCGGGCTGCTGGAGCTGGCCCTGAAAGCACAGCTTGCGGCCAAACTGCTCCACACCGATGTGCTTGACCGTTAGCGCCCCCGGCTTTTCCAGCTTAGGCACCCCCAACAGCTTATAAATGCGATCCACGCCCGAACGCAGCCAGATTTCTGCCGTGCCCTGGCCGTGAATCAGGTGATTTTGGTCAATCGTAATGAGGTAGTCGCCCAGGCGGTTGGTGATGTAATATGGCCCCTTGCGCAGCACCCGCTCAAAGATGACGAGCAACTGCCACGGTTTGGTCACCTCAAAGATGCTGTTATCCGGCTCATCAAAGAAGATATAGTACGGCCCCGGCTGAAAGTCCGGTATCCAGCGGACGGCTTCCGGCTCATACAGGCTGATGTGCGGCGGCGCTTCCCACTTGGCCAATATCGCCACGTCTAGTTCAAACTTGCTGGCCGCCGTTGTGCGGATGTCGAGTTCGGTTTTGGTCTTGTGTTCGACGGCCAAAGGTGCGCCGCCCTCGCGGGAGCGCGACGCCCGGTAGATTTCGCCGCGTGTGGAGTAGTCTATTTTTGGCATTGCGCCCCCCGTATATCGCTATCCGACGGGGAGCGCGGGCGGCTCCGCGTCTATGGGTTGGCTTCGTGGTGAATAATCGCGGCGGCCAACGGACTCCGGTAGACCGTCGCGCTATAATATTGTACAGCGGCAACGTTAAGGGACTGGTAAAGCTGGTAGCGCTGGCCTGTGGTGATGCCCCCGCACGCCACCACATCCACCGGGTAGCCGTGCTTTGCCCTGGCTGCCGTGAG
>CAWUJQ010000666.1:0-2263 GCA_963922445.1 uncultured bacterium | reverse complement strand
TAACTTCGTGCGCGGGCGCGGCTACTTGTACGAACTGGTGCAACTGCAAGAGTCCGGTGCGAGTGTGGCCAACCCCTTCCCGGCCAACCCCGATATGGCCCCCTTTGTCAACACGATGCCCCCCGGCACAACGCTCGTTGACGACGAAGACCTGGACGACGAACCCGCTGTCCTCTCCCCAGAGGACATGATGGCCCCGCCGTCTGTGGATACGCCAGAATCGCTGCGCACGGCCATCAACACCGCCCGCACTGACGGCGACACCAAGCGTGCGTTGGAGTTGCAGGGCAAGCTGGGCCAACTGCTGCGCGACCAGGACAACGACAACGAGGCGCTGGCCGTCTACAACGAGATGCTGCGCGCCTATGAAGAGGCTGACGACAAAGCCAATACGCTGAGCACGCTGGAAACCCTCGCGTCCATTATGATCGCGCAGAAAAGCGCTCAGGCTGCCGTTTTGCATGCCACACGCGGCAGCAAACTGGCCGAAGAACTGGACAACGACCCCGCACAAGCCCGCATGCTATCGCTGGTAGGGGACGCCCGTGAACAGCTTGGCGAAAGCACAGACGCCATCGTTGCGTACTCCCACGCGCTGGATCTATTCCGCAAGCAAGCAGACCGCGACGGCGAGGCCGAAACGCTGATGAACCTCGGCTTTGCGCAACTGGACGACGATGAGGTCGAAACCGCCATCAAAACGTGGAACGAGGCGTTAGCAATGTGCCGAGACCTGCAAAAGCGGGACTGTGAGGGGCGCATCCTGGGTGGGTTGGGCACGGCCTACGGCGAACTGGAGCGCTGGGAAGAGGCCATCAACTATCACACGTCTGCGCTGTACATCGCCCGTGAGGTCAACGACAAACAAGAAGAAGCGCTGCAATTGGGCAACCTGGGTTATGCTTCACGCCAAGCCAACCGCCTTGGGGACGCCGTCACGCGCTATCGGCAGGCACTGCACCTGGCCTATGTGAGCGACGAGCGCGAAAACATCGTCAGCACATTGGTTGACCTGGCCCAACTACTGATGCAAAGCCCGCGCCACCTGAACATCGTCGAAATGCTGGTTGACGATGCCATCACGCGGGACGGCGCTGACCGCGAGGTGCAGCAGCTCAAGGGGCGGTTGGAAAATGAGAAGGTGATGGCGCGGTCACAGGGCATTGAGTTCCGGCCTGTGAGCGGCACCGCCCCGAATTACGCCAGCAATGCCTATGCGCTGCTGGAAGACGGTTAAGCTAGGTTTTATTTTCGAGCAGGCTGCGCTGCGGGAAGACAAGCTGCGCCTTGTTGACCTGCTCACGCTGCAACAGGATGTGATTGGCGCGCTCAAAGTCGTTGTGCAGGTCATAAACGTGGTTGGTCTGGATGCCGGATGGCTCCAGGTGAAAGGTCACAAACGTGACGCTGCGATGCCCTGCCGCCATGACCATCCACTGCGGCGCGCTCAACGCCATGCGCGCCACCCCAATCTTGACCTTGTCCATTCCCCACAACGCCTTCAGCAGCCCCCCGATGCGGTTCATATCCGGGCGGGTGCCGCCGCCCATAAGCGGCGTGGGCTGGCGGTGGAGGTAAATGACATAGTTGACCGGGCGCGCCTCGAAGTGTTCACGCAAGAACGACGTTTTGCCTGAGCGTGAGGCCGACTTCCACCCGTCGTTTTCCGGGTTGCGGGCCAGGATGCGCTCAATAATGGTCCGTTGTTCGCTGTAGTGCGCGTAGATGGCGTTAAACTGGGCGCGGCTAATCTCGCGTTCAGAGTACTCCTTGGCGACGACCTGCATCTTCTCACGGATGCGGCGCAGCCGTTCCTGCGGGGATTTCGGGTCAGACGGACGGCTGGGTTGTGACGCCTTGGACGGCGAAACAGGCAGTTTGCGGCGCGCGGGCTGCGAAGGCCGCTGCGGACGCAATGGTGAAGACATATTGTTGTCTGGTGGCACGTAGTTGCTCACGGGTTGTCCCTGTGAAGACATAACACAAACGTTACAAAGCGATGATAGCATAGAACCGAAATCGGCAAAACTTGGCTATAATGACAATTTACAAAACCAAACCAAACCCTAACGCAATTTATGACTGATCCAACGCATTACGGACTGTTTTTCACCCAACTGCACATCAACACCGCCCAATCCAACCGCAAACGAGAACCGTTCAAAGGGGCGGCGGCGGCACTGGCAGCCATGCAGCCCACAGCGCTGCTAGATGACCTGATCGTAAGCGGGCTGCGCTATCGCCTAGATGCAGGCGACGCGGC
>CAWUJQ010000665.1:0-2271 GCA_963922445.1 uncultured bacterium | reverse complement strand
CCTACCGACACGCCCACGGTCACTCCTACCTTTACCCCCACGTCCACGCCATCACCCACCGTGACGCTGCTGCCCACGCTCACGCCGCTGCCGCCCCCAGCCACCGATACACCCGTCCCAGCGGAGGTGGTATGTGAAGCGGTTCTTGATCGCGTTGTGGAGGCTGTCTTCAATATTTGCCGTGATGTCGATACAGGGGGCGTCTGCTTTGCATCGAGCGCGCTGCAAGTGACCCAACAAGACTCGGTGGAAAATCCGGTACGCTTTGCAAGGGCAGGCGGTCGCATTGGGCTAAACAACTTCGTCTCGATGGAAACACAGCCGCTTAACGTTGCGGCGGAAAATTGGGGGGTGGCCTTCTTTCGGATAGAGTCTTTTGTGCGCAACAGCACCTTTAACCAGCTTGAATATACCGCGATGGTCGCCTTTGGTGGCGTGACCATCGAAAATCGGGTGCCGCCTACCACCGTCCAACAGGCCGAGCGAGACGGGCTGCCCCAAAATGACCTGCCGCCGCTTATCGTCCCTATGACGCGCTTTCACCTTAGCACCAATAACAACACCACCTGCAATTTCGTCCCACCCGGTGTGCTGCTCCAATCCGTGGACGGGTTTACCTCCGATTTGGAGATTAACGGCGTCGCCTTCCAGATGGACGGCACGGCGCTGGTGTTGACGCGGGGCGATAGGCTGGAAGTCAACCTGTTAGAAGGCGCTGGCGAACTCACCTCAGACGACTTCACGCAGGACATTGTGGCCGGGGCACGTGTGACGGTGCAGTTAGACGACGAAGGAAACGCCATTGGTCGCCCGTCGGACATGGTGGCGTATGATCCCCTGGTGACGGGCGGGATTTTCGGTGAGGCGGACGATATTTTTGATGTGATGCCGCGTGAAATCACGCTGCCCCCGGCCTTCACGGGCGGGGAACTGGTACTGCTTAACACGGTGGCGGGCCTCTGGTCAGTCAATACGGAAATTGTGCAAATTACCGGGCTGCTCAGTGAGGGTGCGCCCATCGACAGTGTGGTTATCCGCGACGCGCAGGCGGCATGTACCTGGGAAATCACGCAGCGGCTGGGCCTGGACACGCGCATCAGCTTTGATGTGACGACTGTTGATGATGAGTCGTTCATCGGCCTGGAGGCGTTCTTCCCTGGGTTGGTCTTCCCAACCGCGCTGATTCAGCGACCGGGCACCGAGCGCACTTACACCGGCACAGCGACCCGCGCCGACGGGGCCACCTTTGAACACACGATTGTGTTTAACTCACCAACTGACCTGGACTGGCGCGTTGAAGTCGGCGGCATCCCCGGCAACACCTGCACAGGCGGCATCGTGACGGGCGAGGGTTCCCGCGAGGCGGAAGAAACCAGCCCGCCGATACAACAGCGCGAATTCAACTCGTGGCAGTTAGGGTTCGCTGCGGCTGATTTCTATGTGCCGCAGCAGCTCGTGCTGCTGGACTGCCCGGTAGATTCATTGGAGTTGCCCACGTCAGAGCCGCTGGTCAGCCTTGCCCGCGAAGAGGCCAACCTGTTCGTGCAGGGCACAGCCGCCGACATCGCCATCCCAAGCGCGTTGGCGCTCAGCCCGGTGAATAACGAGCGCTACGAGGGCGACATCATTGAAGGCGACCGCCAGTTCTTCCACTCGGTGCGCTTTGCAGAAGATGACACGATCGACTGGCGCATTATGGTACGTTCCGTTGCGGACAACTGCCGCGTAGGGGCACTGCAAGCCACGGGTACCCGCTTCATCACAGAAGAAAGCTAACCGCTATGGCCATCGCTGTCACGCGCCCCGGCAAAAGCCAACTTGTACTCGACAATCCCGTTATGCCAGCAGCAGGTACATTTGGCTACGGCAACCTGTACCGGGACATGGTCAACATGACCAAGCTCGGTGCCATCGTCACCAACCCGGCCACCTATTACCCCCGCAAGCCCGCTAAAGGCGTGCGCACAGTTCCCCTGGCCAGTGGCGTTCTCGTCCACACCGGCTTACCCAATCCGGGTGCGTCCAAGGTGATTCGCCGCTGGCGCGATACCTGGACGGCCCTGCCAATCCCGACGATATTTCATCTAGCGGCCACCAACACTGACGAAGTCCGCAAAGCCGTTGAGATTATTGACACGGTAGACGCCATTGCTGCCGTTGAGCTTGGCTTACCCGATGACATCTCCTACAACGAGGCCGCCGCTCTCACCGAAACCGCCGTGCGTCACACAGAGCGGCCCGTGCTGGTGCGCCTGCCCATGAGCGACGCCT
>CAWUJQ010000664.1:0-2272 GCA_963922445.1 uncultured bacterium | reverse complement strand
GGAGAAAAGCCCAGGCTGCGCACCCGGTGTGAGGTGTGATCTTTGCCCGCCTGCCCTGGGGAACGCCCTTCGCTGATGCGCGTAAAGACGACGAGGTTGATGTCCAGCAGTGGCAGGGCCAGCACCATAATCGGGATCATCCAGGTGGTGCTAAGCGGCTGCCCAACAAAGCTCAACTTGATGCCCAGCACCGCCAACACCATCCCCAGCACCAACGCGCCCATGTCCCCCATAAAGGTGCTGGCCGGGTTGAAGTTGTACACCAAAAAGCCCAGCGCACTCCCAAAGATGGCGGCGGCCAGACTGCTCACGAGCGTTTGCCCCTGCGTAAACGCAATCACCATGAAGAAAAAGGCCGCAATTGCCGATAGGCCCGCCGCCAGCCCGTCCATATTATCCAGGAAGTTGACCGCGTTCATGATGGTGAGCATCCACAGCACCGTCAACGGAATATCAATCCATTGGGAGCCAAACAAGCGGATTTGAATGCCTGCTGCCGTCAATCCCAGCGCGACCGCGACCATCGCGCCCAGCTTGGGACGAATGCCTAGCTCAAAGCGGTCATCGTATAGGCCGACGGCGGCGAGTACCGTTGCCCCGGCAATCACAGCCAGCAGCTCACGGTAGTGACGCGGCGCGCCGAACATGAGCAACGCACCACTAAACGCGGTGTACATCGCCAAGCCGCCCATGAGCGGCTTGTGTTCGGCCCCGGCCTTACGCGCACTGGAGGGGCGGTCCACCACGCCCAGGCGCATGGCAATCTGCCGCGAGAGGGGGGTCAAACTCATGGACATAGCAAAGCCGACGATGAGTATCGGAAAGAACTGTATGGCTTCCAAAAATAACGCTCCGGTGTACAATGGCCGCCAGAGTATAGCCAAGTGCATGACATCCGTTAAGGCCCGAAGCCGTAACCGTAGTGCGATGCCAGCGGCATACTTTTTTATTGTTTGAGAGGGAGTGTTGTTCGTATGTACCCAATGCAATCAGACCCGCTGCGCGATTTGATCCGTTCTACCCTGGCGTTTTACAAGCGCTTTGGCGTAACCCCCCAACTCGAAGCGTCCACGCTTGTATTCCAGGAAGAAGTTGACGAACTGATCGAAGCCGCGCACGACGATCACAACGTAGACCACATTGCAGAAGAAGCCGCTGACGTTATCGTCACCGTTATTGGGCTGTGCGAAGCCGCTGGCGTGCCGCAGGAAAAGCTGGTGGAGCAGATTTACGCGGTCATCGCGAAGAACGACGCCAAGAGCCACGACACGCACAACGTCAACGCTGCCGGGAAGATTGCTCGGCGCACGGCCAGCTAACCCCCGGCACGGCGTCCGCGGTGGGGGCGATGTGCCGCCCCACCGCCAACACAATTAGGATGATGCGACGAGTGATGCGTCATCTAGATATAACTCATTGATCGCGCGGGGCGTGTCCTGCGCGGCATAGATGAACATTGTCACCACGCCCCCCTCAGCCTGCGCCGTCGTTCCAGCTAAGCCCCAACTGCCCTGCGGAGATACGTTGCCGCCCCATACCACATTGGCTGCGTTGGGGTCAGTGCCGCCGTCTGGGGCGATGCCCACGCGAATCACCGGATTGCTGGCGTTGCTACAGTTCTGGCTGCCTGCATCACAGGTGTGGTACCACCCCCACACCTGGCCGTTGAGTGTTGCGCCTTCCGGTACGGCCACGCGCTGCAACAGGTATACCGAGTAGGTGGCAAAGCCCTTGTTCATGTTGAGCGACTGCGCCCCGTCACGAATCACCCATGCCTGATGGGGGAAGGCGGTTGGCGTCAGGTTTTGCCACTCTGCCCCGCCGCGAATCACCTGAATGTCCCACTCAGCCGGGATGTTGAAGTCGTAGCTGCCGCGCCCGCTGTATGCCCCTTCAAATGAGCCGTCCCGCAGCAAGTTGCCGCCTGCCTCCACGACCTGCGTCTGCGGGGCGGTTTCGGCGGGTGCGTCTGGGATGGCGGTGGGTACGGGGGTGGGCGGTGTTTGGTTAGGAATCACGATTTGCTGGCCGGGGAAGATGGTGTTTGGGTTGACCAGGGTGTTGGCCGCAATCAGTTCGGTTACGGTGATGCCGTACTGCTGGGCGATGCTGTTGAGCGTGTCGCCCGGCTGGATGGTGTAGGTGACGTCGGTTGTCGTGGCAGACGCATCTGCCGTGAGGGTGGTTTCATCGGTTGTGGCCGCTGCGTCGGTTGGGGTTTCAGCGGCGGGGTCGGCTACCGTCTGAATGGGGGCGCTATTAGGCGGCGGCA
>CAWUJQ010000663.1:0-2274 GCA_963922445.1 uncultured bacterium | reverse complement strand
GGCTCCCCGCACGCGGTCGGCTTTGTCCAGTGAGCGGAGTGTGCCCCGCACGCGGTAGCCTTGTTCCAGCAGGTGGTGGATGCAGTGCATGGCAATGTAGCCGGAGGCACCGGTGACGAGAACGCGCGGTTGGTCGGTCATGTTGTGTGATCCTGTGGTAGCCTGATGATAATTGACGTAACGTTACCTGCCGGGAGGCCGTAGGGCAAGCGTCCGCTAACCGACGCCCACAGGAAGCGCCTGCCCGTGATAGACTGGCGTCATGGATGAGCGATTCGTATTGTGTGGTGCGCGTCAACGGACGAGGCGGGCCTCGTCCCTACAATCCGTGTTGATTTACCGTAGGGACGCGCTTCTGCGCGTCCGCGGCAAAAACAGACGCCCACACCGATTCGTTTTCAATCATCCGCGATTCGACCGTTTATCCCCAACGAGGTGTGATTTTTATGCTGCGTAAATTGATTCTGCTGGCCGCCGTGATGATCCCCGGTGTGCTGACCGCCACCGCCCAACAAGCTGACCCGCTCACCATCCCGTTTGCCGAGGCGTGCGCGGACATCACTGCCGATAACCTAACCCCAAGCGAACTGTGTATGCAGGTCATGGAACAGCGTCCGCAGCCAGGTTATGCCCAGGCACCCCTGGATGAAGCGACCATCCGTCAGTTTAGCTTTTGGAAGGTGACGGGCGAAAACGCGCCTGTATTTAGCACCCCCGGCGGCGGCGTGACCCGCAACTTTGCCCCCGGCTTCCACTATGTGCGCGCTGTGGATACATCCAACCCAAGCTGGGTACAGATCGAGGGCGGTGAGTGGATGCAAACGTCCGATTTGACGATAGCCGAGCCGTCCGATGTGCGCGGGTTACTGATTGATGACGGGCTGGCCAACGAGTTCGCCTATATCCTGGGCACGGTGCGCACGTCGGCGTATCCGGGTGGGCCGAGCGATGGCATCTACAAGTACTACTACAATCTCGTCAATATCTTCGCGACGGTCGAAATCGACGGCTGGCGCTGGTATATGGTTGGCCCGGATATGTGGGTGGAGCAGCGCAGCGTCGCCAAAGTGCAGACCACAGAGCGTCCCGAAGGCGTGAGTGGGCGCTGGGTGGCCGTTGACCTGTACGAGCAGACGATGGTCGCCTATGAAGATGACACCCCCGTGTTTGGCACCATCATCGCAACCGGCCTCCCTGGTTGGGACACAAACGAGGGCGTGTTCGATGTGTGGTACCGGGTGCGTTCCGGCAGCATGAGCGGTGCGACAGGCGCGCCGGATGCTTACGCGCTGCAAGCCGTGCCCTGGACGATGTACTTTGACGGGGACATCAGCCTGCACGGGGCCTACTGGCACAATGCGTTTGGCTTCCGCCGGAGCCACGGCTGTGTAAATATGACGCTGAGTGACAGCAAGTGGGTGTTCAACTGGATGCTCAATGCGGAGGGGCCGACCAACGAAGACGGGGAGTTGGTCAATCAGGTATACGTGTACAGTTCCGGGGATTTCTAATCCATATGCCAGCATGCAGGGGTTTGATGCCTCAAATCCCTGCTACGAAATATCATCTGATTCCGACTCCGGCAAATCATCTGGGAAGATGTCCGCCACTGTCAGGTCAAGGCCGGGGAGTGCCGTGCCGCCGCTGAGCGTCTCCCCCTCACCTAACACCAGGACAGCCTCGCCCGGTTGATGGACTTCCACCTGACGCGCCAGATAGTCTACCACCCACACGACCACGCCCGCCCGCATGTAGTGAACCAGCTTGCGGCGCAGGTCGGTTTGCTCGGTGTTGCTGCGCGGATTCGAAATCACTTCAACGACTAGCAACGGCGGCGTCGGTTCGTAACCGTCGCCTGCGGGTAACTCACGCACATAGGCGACATCCGGTGCGAACACGTTGCCATCAATGATGTAGCCGCCGCCTTCTGTGGAGAAGTACCCGGCGAGTTTTTGCTGCTTCCTGAAGATGCCCAGCAAGATAATGATCTCGGCAGCAATCACAGACACGAGTGAATTTGAAGGCACTTCGATGATCTCCCCGTCGATGAACTCAAATCGCTTGGCGGCGTTTTCCGGCAGGTGGACGAACGTGTAGAATGCGTCCAGTGTGAGGGTTTGTTTGGTAGGCAGTGCCATAGGGGTAGCTCCGTTGCATTTGGGGGTATTGTAGCATGGGCGTTCAACTGGCTGCTCAATGCGGAGGGGCCAACGCAGGGCTGTTGCAAAGTCCAGCTTCAAATTTGCAGGGACTCTGTCCCCGCACCCCAGCAAA
>CAWUJQ010000662.1:0-2277 GCA_963922445.1 uncultured bacterium | reverse complement strand
TTGGGTTTAGCACGCTAAACCCCTACGGCCCGTCATGACCCCGTAGGGACGCAGCCTGCTGCGTCCGCTGCACGCCAACCTGAAACGTTCTCACGGATACGTGAACAGATACGGTAGCAGTGCTGAACGCGCCGTTTTGGGTCCCTACAGGTCATGACGGTTGTGTAGGGGGCGGCGTGCATGCCGTCCGCTGTACCCGAAACAACCCTTAACTCGCCACGCCCGCCTGTACGCCCACCGCCAACTGCTCTAGCAAATCCAGCAGGCGCGGCTGCCAACTACCCATATCCTCCACATAGAGCGGCATTTCGACGGCGGTGCGCGTGACCTTGATGTCATCGCCCAGCTGACGGGCCAGCGCGCCCCGGTCGATATTGGGCAGGTACGGCAGCCGGATGCGTACTATCTCTTTGCGGTGCTGGATGGCCGTCGCGCCCGCCGCCTGACCGAGTATCTTCACGTCAATCTGGTAGAGCAGGCCCACCACAGCGGGCGGCAGCGCGCCAAAGCGGTCTTTGAGTTCATCCTGCATATACGCCACCTGTTCGCGGGTGTCCATCGCGGCAATACGCCGGTAGATTTGCAGGCGCAGCGCCATTTCGGGTATCCAATCCGTCGGGATGTAGGCGGGCGTGGGCAAATCCAGAATGACGGACTCACTGACCTGCGGCTTTTGCTCCCCGTTGAGCAAACCCGGTTCTTCCTGCTTGAGCCTATCGACCGCGTTGGCAATCATCTGCGTGTAGAGGAACAAACCGACTGCCGCCACATGCCCGCTCTGCCGCGTAGACAAAATATCGCCCGCCCCGCGAATTTCCAGGTCACGCAGCGCAATCTGGAAGCCCGCGCCAAGCTGCGTGTTCTCTGCGAGTGTTTCCAGGCGGGCGCGGGCTTCTGGCGTGAGCTTGCTATGCGGCGGATGGAAGATGTAGGCATATGCCTGCTGTGCCCCACGCCCCACTCTGCCGCGTATCTGATACAACTGCGCCAACCCGAACCAGTCCGCCCGGTCTACGATGAGCGTGTTCGCATTGGGGATGTCGATGCCGCTTTCGACAATGGACGTGGACAGCAGAATGTCGTACTCGCCGCGAGCAAACGCCCGCATAATGCCGCCCAGCGTGCGCCCGTCCATCTGCCCGTGCGCGACGACTGCTCGCGCCTCTGGCACGATGTCTTCGAGTTGTTCGCGCACATTCTGGATGGTGCGCACACGGTTATGCACAAAGAAAATCTGGCCGCTGCGTTCAAGCTCACGCGTGACCGCCGCCCGGACGAGTTTGCGATCAAACGGGCCGACGTGCGTAATCACGGGCAGGCGCTCTTCTGGCGGCGTTTGAATCATGCTGATGTCGCGCACACCGCTGAGGGCCATCTGCATCGTGCGCGGGATGGGTGTTGCGGTCAGCGTGAGGATGTCCACCTGGGTGCGCAGCTTCTTGAAGTGTTCCTTCTGTTTGACGCCGAAGCGCTGCTCCTCGTCAATGATAATCAGGCCCAACTCCTTAAAGCGGATGTCCTTGCTCAGGATGCGATGGGTGCCCACGACGACATCTACTTCGCCCGTCGCAATCCGGTCGATAACCTTGTTCTGGTCTTCTGGCGTGCGGAAGCGGCTCAACTGCTCGATCTCAATGGGGAAGGCGGTCAGGCGGTCTTTGAACGTCTCGTAGTGCTGCTGCGCGAGTACTGTCGTCGGGACGAGGACGGCCACCTGTTTGCCGTCCTGCACCGCCTTGAACGCCGCCCGCACCGCGACCTCGGTTTTGCCATAACCCGCGTCCCCGCAGATGAGCCTGTCCATCGGGTGGGGGGCTTGCATGTCTGTTTTCACGTCGGCAATCGCTCGCAGTTGGTCTTCGGTTTCAATATACGGGAACGACGCTTCCAGTTCGTTTTGCCAGGGCGTATCGGGACTGAAGGCGTAGCCGGGGGCCTTGGCCCGCGACGCATACAGCGACAGCAGTTCGCGGGCTTCTTCTTCCGCGTTCTTCTGCGTCTTGGATTTGGTCTTGCTCCACTCCTGGCCGCCCAACTGCGTGAGCGACGGCGGCTTGTCGTCTGGGCCGATGTAGCGCGTCACCCGGTCAGCCTGGTGGATGGGCACAAACAACTGAGACCCCCTGGCATACGTCACCAGCAGGTATTCGCGCTCCACCCCTTCGATGGTGCGGCGCTTCGTCCCGGCAAACTGGCCCACCCCGTAGTCCTGATGCACGACGTAATCGCCCTCTGTCCAGTCGGCGTATTCCACGCGGGCGCGGGTGCGGGCGCGTT
>CAWUJQ010000661.1:0-2280 GCA_963922445.1 uncultured bacterium | reverse complement strand
TGGGGCGCTCGCCTTTAGCTGGAATGCCACCCGGCTGCCGCGTGAACAGATGGTTGCGCTGGTGGAGGGGGTGAGCGACTTCACGGTGCTGAACGACCCTCCCTATGACCAACTCGGCCACCGCGTTGACCGGGTGATTAAGCAGCGCGATGTGATTGTGGCGCGGCTTTAGTCTGCGGCGAGCATATTCTCGTACAGGCGCAGCACCCCGGCCATGTCCACGCGCCGGATGATGACTGCATTAGCTTTGCCCGTCGTGTACCAACTGTAATTCACTACCGTCTGGCCGCGTGTTTTTTCCCCACGCAGTTCGATTGCCACATGGCGCGTTTCCTGCTCCAAAATGAGTTCCGGCTGTAATGTGACCGCCATCGCCAGCGGGTCTGGCAATAGATGGCCCTCATAGCGGGCGCGGGCACGTGGTGTCGCCTTCTGGTTGATGCCTGCGTAAAAGCGGCCCACGGGTGTATCAAGTTTGCACAGGCGGTCGTGGTCTTCCCAGGGGATCAAGTTGGCCAGCGTCGCTTCCCAACTGACGAGCGTAAACCGCGGGAACGCCTCAAACACGATGTGGGCGGCTTCCGGGTCAATAGCGATGTTGAACTCCGCTGTGACCGTCGGCGTGTTGCCGCGTGCATCGACAGCACCACCCATGATCGTGAGGTGCTTGACTTTGTCGGGCAAGGTAGGGTCTAGGCGTAGCGCCAGCGCGATGTTTGTCAGCGGCCCCAGCGCCACTACCGTCAGTGCTCCCGGCGATTCGTTAATCAGGCGCACCAGCGCGACAGCGGCGTGCTCCGCTTCCAGTTGGAGGTCACACGGCGGACGCTCGTCCCAGTTGCCCAGGCCATCGTCCTTGTGATAGCGCCGCTCATCATGGAACCAGGGTTCAACCAGTGGACGGTCTGCACCGCTGTAAACGGGCACGGATTGCCCAACCTGCTGCAAGACGGTACACACATTGGGGTTCACTTTGTCTAGATGCACGTTGCCCGTGACGGTCGTGATGGCGGCGACGGTGGCGTCCGGGTGGCGCAGCGCCATGAGGAGTGCTTCAGCGTCGTCTATGCCTGCGTCTGTGTCTATGATGAGTTGCATATTACTTAATCTCCAGTGATGACCAGTATGTGCCGCGAGGCACTTCGCGCTTTTCGCTCATCAAATTTCGAAGGCATAAATATTGCCATTCGTATTGTGTCAAACGTTTCCCCATACTTTGTAGAATCATAATCACTTCCCCCCTTTGTTCGTATGGTAGCAGCTGCAACCAATCGAGGACGTACACGTAAGGGCTAACCACCACCAGGATATAAAACTCATCCGTGATGTATTGCCCCACTTTTCCGACTATTTTGGGATGGGAAAGGAGCACCTCTTCAAATCTGCCCAACGCAAGTTTATCCTCAAAAAGACGGAATGCCCCAATTAGTGAAAAACCGGCAGCCAATCTCAGTAGTTTCTCTGCGTTTCTATCAGATACAACCTGTTCCAAGATCGTTCTGGTGCGAATCGAATCCATCGGTGCACCAATAGCTAGGCAAAAAAGCAGCACAAACTTTTCTCTAGCATCCTTAGCTTCTGCATACCACATGAGCAGCTTGTCAGCTAGTTCGTTAGTCCTGCACTGCAAACGGGTAAGCAGTACATATCCTTTTTTGCGAATCTCAACTGAACTCGACCGTGTGAGTCGTTCAAACACATCTAGTCCTTTTTTGAATTCCTCGCAGAGCATTTCGTAATCAACTGTAGAATACTTCATTTGAGCCATAACAACTTCCCAAAGGGAATCTGGGTAGGCTTCTCTATCGTATTCTTGGCACGAGTAACAAGCTGTTGAGATTTTCACAAGAAACTCCAAAACCTGTACTTTTAGTTCTTGGTCGCTGCTGTCCAAAGTGGAAACCAGATAGGACACAATGTAGGGAACCACGTTGGTGATGTCGCCATCCTCAACTACCAAGTTGTGTAAGCGCAGGATCGCGTTGGCTCGGTCGCGTGACGTGTTCGTTTCTGTCATTATGGTCTTCAGCAAATCCGGCACATCAACCGCTTTGCCTTGATAGTGATCTAGAGACGACCAATCTATTTTGTCAATATCTTCAATGTTAGTCACACTACACCCCCTCCGCCGCAATCTGACCGGCCTGCACGCGCCACACGGTTGCCCGATCCAAAAAGTCCGGCGTGAAAATCTCCGGCTCCGTCGTCGTGAGCAGCGTTTGCCCCGCCCCGCCCAGTTGATCCAGCAGGTAGGCGCGGCGGCTGGCGTCCAATTCGGCA
>CAWUJQ010000660.1:0-2282 GCA_963922445.1 uncultured bacterium | reverse complement strand
ACGGGCAGTATCCAGAGCCGCTACCGGATCCGACAGTACAACGCGATTAAAATATTCAACTGCCTTCGTCAACACATCCTCGTGTTGGGACGGCACGCGCATAATTTCGACCTGCTGAATCTCATATGCTCCCTGCGCGAGCACAACCAACTTCGCAGTATCTGATGCTCTCTGCACCTCAAAGCAGAGCGTTGCGCCATCGGGAATAGTAAGCGGCGGCGGTGATGTTGTGCCTGTTGGGGCCTGACCGCGCCAGAGCCCTGTCTGAACCAATCCCGATACATCAGGCAGGGTTGTAGTACTGGAATCGAGTACAGCAGGACGATCATCCGGGTCAAGATGCTGTTCCAACTCCCGCAGGCGAAGCACCAGATAAATCGGCCAGTAGCGATAGGTACGGCGGGCGTGATCGCGTAACTCATCAAGGCTTGCCATCAGGTTGATCCAAACCGTTGAAGCTCGTGCGGGGACGGTCTAAAATGCAAATAAACCGGAGTACCCTGGTCATCGAACACAAAATGCCCTCGCTTCAAGCTGCGGATGATGTCCCGATGCTGAGCGTGGAAGTGCGAGAAGGCGTCATCATCGAACGCCTGCATCCCGGTGCGCTGATTGAAAATCACGCGAATCGGGCTGTTCTCGAACAGCAGCCGCGCCTTATCCGCCAGGAACACGGTCATATTCTGGTCGATTGAAATGACCTTTTTGCGGCGGGTACGGAAGGTCTTGACGGCTTCAATCAGAAAGTCCAGCAGCGACGGATGGCGCATCAGGCGGTAGACCTCATCAACCGCAATCACACGCGGCGTCTCGTCCACCAGGCTATCGCGGCGGATTGCTGTCAGCACCTGCGTGTAGGCAACTGCCAGCAGTTCGGGATCGCTGCTCATCTCGTGGAAGCTGAACACACGCGGTTGGCGTTTGCCAGTTGCTGACAGGTCGAGCGAGGTGCGCCCGTTGATGAACTCACTGTAGGGTCCGTTGCCGGTACACAGTCCGCCAATTTCACCTGCCAGACCGGTTGCTAACTCGCGGTGGGTACGGTTGCCCCGATCTACCACCGACGGCAGCAGTGCCACCAAATCTTCAATGATCGGTGTCTGTGCAGGATCAGCGAGTCGTTCAATACCACCACATTCGCGATAGAGTGTTTCCACTGCCCGCCCGAGCAGTGCCTTCTCCAGATTGCCGCGCTGATCGCCACCGAACTGCCGATGCAAAAGGGTTTCCACGATGCGAATAACATGTGTCACCTGGTCGATCAGTCGCGGATACATCACATCTAACGGATTGAGCGATGTGGCCTGCGGCGAGATCGAGTACCACGGCAGGTTGAGTGCTCCCGCAACGACCTTGCCATGTCCCATCGGTTCGAGTAGATCAAAGCCAACCCCGTTCTCAACGTACTCACGCGACAGGTAGCAGTTGAGCGCGAACGTCTTGCCGGAGCCGGTCTGCCCGACCCACAGTTCATGGGTGGCTTCCTTGTTCTTCTTCCAACTGTCAAAAAACACTGGATAGCGCGTGCCGAGTGCCTCGCCACGCATGACGCCGGAGAGTCCGCCGAGTTTGCGATAGCCAAGCGGCGCAAAAAACAGCGCCAGTTCCGATGACACCACATGCCACGGCTTCTGGTGGACGTTGATCGCCTTGGACGGGGTGCTACTGAAGAACTTGACCGCCTCGACCTGACCGCCGCCGGGTTCGGGGCGCAGCGACACCCAAGGCTTGACCGCCTCGATCACTGACGCAACGTTCTTCTGAAGTTCGGCGCGGGTTTCGCCCTCCACACACAGGACGATCTGTGCCTCGTGCATGGCATCGCCGCTGTTGAGCTGTTGGAGTGAAATCTCACAGTCCACTAGCCGCTTCTGGGCGCGGCTGTCCGGGGCGAATTTACCCGCGACACTGGCGCGATAGGCGACAATCATGCCCTCAACCTGGGTGATCGCATCGTTGCGGTTGTAGGTCTTGGGGATATCGATACAGATGGCGATGGGAAACGCGGTTTGCAGCAGCGAGCCAAGCGGCTGAAAAAAGTTCCAGTCGTTAGGGGCGAAGTCGTAGCTGGTGAGGGTGCAGGCATAACCACGTCCGCCGGGACGACCGACCGGGCGCAGGTGCCAGTATTTGCAGGTGGCGTCCGGTGCGCCGACCTCGTAGCGACCACTCAATACGGCGGGCAGCGCGTCGAGTGCTTCGGCGTGAACCTCAAGCCCGCCGCCTGCGATACGTGCCAGCGTATTCGGGTTCTCGTTGGCATCTACCCACAACACCAATCC
>CAWUJQ010000659.1:0-2284 GCA_963922445.1 uncultured bacterium | reverse complement strand
AACATCACATTTGGATTCGGGCGGCGCGCCGCAGCAGCCCGGAATTGCTCCTCAGTTTGCTGGAAGTCACGGGGGTGCAGGTGAATGCGTGGGTCAATGCGCTGGACATGAGCGAGGCTGGCGCTCCGGTAGACTGGGCGGGCAGCGGCCCGGCCCCGCGCTGGCTGGAAGTCGCCCGCGAGTACACCGAATACTGGGTGCATCACCAGCACATTTGCGATGCCATCGGCGAAACCAGCCTCAAAGAGCGCACCTATGTTGCGCCCGTTGTCGATACGTTTGTGCGGGCGCTGCCGCGTGCTTACAGTGCGGTTCAGGCACCGCTAGAATCACTCGTTAAGCTGGACATTACGGGCGCAGCCGAGGTGACGTGGTATATGCTGCGCGAGCGCGGCGGCTGGCGCTTGTACGAGCGGGCAAACCTGGAACCGGCAGTGTCCATTCAGTTGACAGATGAAACCATGTGGCGGCTGTTCACCAAGGGGATCAACCGCCGTGATGCAGAAAGCAACACGACGGTCGAGGGGAATGCGTCGCTGGCAGAACCGTTTTTTAGTACAGTGGCGATTATTGCCTAAGCGCCGTTGACCTGGGCGGCCACCTGCTCATGAAAGTGGATAATGGTATCTATGCCCATGTGGAACATATCAATGTGGAAGTGTTCGTTAGGGCCGTGGATGCCATCTGTATTGAGGCCGAAGCCCAGCAAAATCACCGGGATGCCGAGTTCACGTTGGAAGTCGGCCACAACGGGGATTGTGCCGCCTTCGCGCACGTAAACGGGGGCCTTACCCCAGCCCAGTTCATAGGCAGCAACCGCCGCTTGCAGGGCCGGGTCGTTGATGTCGACTAAAGCCGGGTGGCCGGTGGCACCGATGGGTCGCATCTCCATACGCACGGTGGAGGGCGCGAGGGCTTCGATGCGCGCCTTGACCAACTCATAGATTTTGGCCGGGTTTTGATTGGCGACGAGGCGGCAGCTCATTTTGGCCAGGGCGCGGGCGGGCAGCACGGTTTTAGCACCTTCGCCATAAAAGCCTCCCTCAATGCCGTGTATTTCCAGGGTGGGGCGGGCACTAATGCGCTCTGTGATGCTGTAGTCCGCGTCACCCCATGGCATCGGAATCCCTGTTGTGGCCATGAAGTCTGCTTCACTGACAGAAACCGCCTTCAGCTTTTCGCGTTCTTCTGCGCTCAAATCCACGACATCGTCATAAAAGCCGGGCACATCAACGCGACCGTCCGGGGTGTGCAGCCCGGCGACAATTTCCGCAATGGCCTGAACAGGATTGTGAATAGCCCCCCCATAAGCACCGCTGTGCAGGTCTGCTGACGGGCCGAACACCTCGACTTCCCAGTAGATAAGTCCGCGCAGCGCATACACGATGCTGGGCTGGTCTTTCGCCAGGATGTGTGTGTCTGAGATGACGCAGACATCGGCAGCGAGTTTGTCGCGGTTGGCGGGCACATACTTTGCAAGGCCAGCGGATGAAATTTCCTCTTCGCCTTCGATGATGAACTTCAGGTTGACCGGGCAATTGCCAGCGGTGAACAGCGCTTCGACGGCCTTGAGGTGGGCGAACATCTGCCCTTTGTCGTCGGAGGCACCGCGTGCGTACAGTTTGCCATCTTTTATCACTGGCTCGAACGGCTCGGTATGCCAGCCATCGCGGACGGCGGCGGGCTGCACGTCGTAGTGGCCGTAAACCAATACGGTGGGCGCGTCATCACCGGCATTCAGCCAGTCGGCATATAGCAGCGGGTGATGGCCCTCCATGTTAATGAGTTCGACATTTTCCAGCCCGATGCGGCGCATATCGTTGGCCAGCCACAGGGCTGCCTCGCGCACATCGCCGCTGTGGTGGGTTTTATCTGCACTGACCGACTGGATTCGCAGCAGGTCTTGCAGTTGTTGTAAGAAGTCGTCGCCATGCTCGGCGGCGTACTCATGAGGGTTCGTCATGGGTTGCTCCAAGGGGTTAGTAGCTTGCTATCGTGAGTAGCAGCCCAATATAGCACAAACGGGCACGTCACAGCGTGCCCGTTGAGCAACCCCTCATAGCGGGTTAGTCTGCGACGAGGGTGTTATCCAGCAAGATGAGCGACTCATCGTTGTACAGGGCAATGATGCCGGTTTCTGCCACGATGAGATTGGTAAACAGGATGTTGTCACCGTTGGCCAGGTTGATGGTTAGGGTGAGGGTGTCGTCAAGTTCTTCATCAATGCTGTAGTCGGCTTCACCGATGTCCAGCCCGTTCATGGAGATGGCCACCTGGCCCTCAC
>CAWUJQ010000658.1:0-2285 GCA_963922445.1 uncultured bacterium | reverse complement strand
AGGGACGCGATAAATCGCGTCCGCTCTACCTCAGTACACCAGCATCAACGGCACGTCTGGCCGCAGATCAAGCGTTTTGCCCTGCCTAGCCCCATCAAACGTCAGCGTCATGTGATGGGCTTCGGCATCCACAAATGTGACGTATGACGCTATCGCCTGCACGGGAGCCGACACACTATCGAAGGGCGGGTGGTGAATGTCCACGCTTGTGAGCATCTCGATTCCGGCAGCATGATGGGTGGGCACTTGCGCCGGGTCAGGGGCAGTGGCCCACGCCAGGTAGAATAGGAACGGTTCCTCCAAGTTGCCTGCGTTGGTCGCCACTTGGATTGCCAGATGCGGCGGCAGGTACGGCGGCTTGTAATCCCAGGCAGCAAAAGGCGGTGTCATGTCATCCCCTTCGCCTGAACGAAAGCACACGCCATAGGGTGAGGCGTCCCCTGCACGGCCCTGCCAGCGCTCTAACAAATACGTGGGGCGCACGACCTCGCTGGCGGTTTCGTCTGGGTCGTGTACCCACAGGAACTCCAGCATGATATTGCGGAAGAAAAAACGGCGGTTAGTGGTTCCCTGGCCGGGATGCTCTCTTGAGGTGCCTTCGGTGATGCCAGCCGCGACCAGGCGGTCAGCAGTGGGGGCACCTTGAGCGCACATGATGAAAATATGGTCAATTTCGTGGGTCATTGTTCAAGATTCTCTTTCTAAAACTTACAAAGAACTCGCAATTCTATAGTGTCTTTACTATAATTGCCTGCGGTTACACGGGAGGCGTGTAGCCCATTTGTGAGAGTTATTTATTTTAGGAGCAAACGAGATGAAGCTACGTTTTAGTGTATTGATCCTGCTGGTTGTGGCCGTCGGCTTGCTAATCGCCCCCGTAGGCGCTCAGGACGACGTGCTGGACCCGGCCACGTTTGGCCTCAACCCGGACCGCCCGTATGAAGGCACCGAACTTCAGTTCCTGGTCTGCTGCAACACGGCACCGCAGTTTGCATCATTGGCTGCCAAAACGGACAGCGAATTTACCGAGATGACGGGCATCACCGTAACCTGGGGTGACCTGCCGTTCGGTTCGTTCCAGGAGCAGCTGTACCTGGAAGCTACCAACCCCAACACCGAGTTTGACATGGTTGCCTGGGTCGATGCCTGGGGCACCAACGTCTACGACTTCCTGGAGCCGCTGGACGGTTTCATTGAAGAGAGCGGCTTCGACTTTGACGACTACTCCCCCGCCTACCAGATGGCTTCCACGGGCGGCACAGACACAATCTACGGCCTGCCCTTCCGTGGTCACCCGCAGATGATGTTCTACCGCACTGACGTGTTTGAAGAACTTGGCCTGGACGTGCCGACAACGTGGCAGGAAGTGGCTGAAGCTGCTGCTGTGATCGAAGCAGAAACCGACCTCGACCCGATTGCCATGTACTATGGCATCAATGTAGACCAGAACCTGTTCAACTGGTATAGCCACCTGTGGGGCGCGGGCAGCGACATCTTCGATGAGAACTTCGAGCCGGCCTTCAACAGCGAAGCTGGCGTCGCCGCTACCGAGCAGTACATTAGCTACCTGCGCAGCGGCTACACCGCTCCTGACGCCGTCGCGTGGAACGAGCAGGAAGCTAACCAGGAAATGGTACAGGGCCGCGCTGCGATGTTCGTGGGCTGGTGGTGGATGTACAGCCGCGTTGCCAACTCTGAGGTCGAAGAGGTGGCTGCTAACGCGGGCTTCGCGCCGGCACCGGGCTGGGACGGCGGCACGACCGCATCCTACGGTTACCTGTGGCCGGTTGGCGTATTGGCACAGTCCGATGACAAGGAAGCCGCACTGGAATACCTGCGCTGGCTGACCCACCCGACCACCGAGCGCCGTGTGGTTCTGGACGCAAGCGACCCAGCCCTGGACACGAACGTGGCGGTACGCCAGTCCGTGTTGGCTGACGAAGAAGTCAACGATGTTCACGGTGGCCTGCAAAACACCGCTTCGGACATCCTGGCAGACGCCCGTACCATCCCGTTGATCCCTGAATACACCGAAATCGTTCCGATTTTGGCCGAGGCGATCAACGAGTTGGCCGTGGACGAAAACGCTGACGTTCAGGCGGTGCTGGACTTTGCGGCTGAAGAAGTGCGCTTCATTATGGAAGACGCCGGTTACTACGAGTAAAGCGTCTTTTTCACCTCACCCCCCGGCCCCCTCTCCATTGTGGAGAGGGGGAGCTAACGCGCTCAAGCAGGTCAACCGGGGCAAAAGCCCCTCTCCTGGGGAGAGGGGTTTGGGGTGAGGT
>CAWUJQ010000657.1:0-2287 GCA_963922445.1 uncultured bacterium | reverse complement strand
TTCCTGCCGCTAACTTGCCTGATGCAGGCAAACTGGTCTTATCTGTGCCTACCAGCGCAACTTTTCTCAGATCATCCCACATAGCGCTACTCCAATCCCCTTTGGTTGAGCGAAACAATTTGGCCGTCCTGTGCGACCGTCAACGGGTAGAGCGCTTTGCCCGTCCACTCACCAGCCACCCATGCCGGACGACCACCCGACACCGCAAATAACTCCCACGCTGCCCGAAACGACGGATGCAGCGGCAGCGCGTTATTGTCTTCATCTGCAATTAGCCAACGTCCGTCTTCCTGCTTACTTGGGACGACTTGCGTGTAGGCAACCGGGAAGTGTGTTACCCATGGATTCTTCGACAGGGCAGCCGCATAAGCGTTGATCGACTCGCGGAAGTTGGGGTAACCGGGGAGGGCGTCTGGTGCGTCGGACTGTGCCCCTTGATCGCGGATGACTGCACGCAGCGGATAGGCACTGGGGTAAAAGACGAGTTCAGCCTCTACCACCGTGCCGATGAGCAGGTTGTTGTCAAAGCCCGCGTTGCCGTATGCATATTCCAGCAGCAGCGCGACCTGACCGCTTTCTAGCCCGCACAGCCAGTAGCGTTGTACCCGCAGCTTGTCCTGGCTGTTCATCGAATGGCCCATCACCAACCAGTGATCGCGCACGCCCTCCAGGTCAGTGAGTTCGTTGAGTTGTAGCGACCAGCCAACTACTGTGCGCAGGTCGGCCCGCATGGGTTCCGGCAGCGCATCTAAGCGCCGAAAGCCCTGAATGATGAAGTGAATCTGGCTGAGTTCGGCCAGCATATCTTCGACCCAGGTTTCGCCGTTCCCTATAATCCGGGACAGGCTGCGCACCCGCTCGGCCAGCGCCGGGGCTTGCGCATCAACTAAGCGTTTGGCGGGTGTTTCCCAAAAGGTGCGGGGCTTCGTTTGCGCACTGGCCAACCCCGCCCGCACCAGGTCTTTCAGCCACAGGTCAATCTCGTCTAGCCCGGCTTGAATGTTGGCCTGCCGCTTGGCAAAGCGCTTGGCCTGTGCTTCGCGGTCAATTTCTTTGGTGACGGTAGGGGACTTGAGGCGGGCAATACGTTTGTCTAGCCACTCCTGAACCCACTCAGGCGGCTCTGCTTCGGGCACATCGTCCGGGGCTTGCGCCAACACCATCATCAGGCCGATGGCGTGCTTACACGGAATTTTGCGGCTGCTGCATCCGCATAGGTAGGCAGGCCCGTTGCTAATGTCGATGCCCGTCTGATACGGATTTTTGCCGCTGCCCTCCACTTCACCCCACAGCGCATCGCCGTTGGTGCCCAGCGTTAGCCACTTGGCTGGTATGCCCAGCTTTTTACCATTGCGGATTGATGCCGGGTCCGGTGCCAGCCGAAGCACCTGCTCCATACTAAGCTTTTCTGTCATCGCTGCCCCTTCTTACCTGTAGATAGACGTGCTGAACACTACTGACCCTATCTCATGTCAGTCTATCTCTATTATGGGCGGTTTTCGAGTGCTTTTGTCGCTTTTTTACAACTTCCTACCACTGCCAAAAGCGGTAGATGTACTGCAAGCCCTTATCGCTCACCTCGTGTTCGCGTTGAATCACGCGTGTGTCGTATAGGCGCTTGAGCCGGTTGCTGGCCGTATTGACGGCACTGCCGATAACCTCGGCGAGTTGCGGTGCCGTCATGCGGTCGGTCTCTGCGATCATTTGCAGCGTTTCGCGCAGGCTGCGCTCCAACTGGCCAATGAGTTCCCACTTGCCGTCATCATCCACGGCCAGCATCGCCAGCTTCAGGTTGCGCAGGTGAATCACCGCGTTGATGTTCTTCAACGAATCTTCCGTTAGGCCCATCAACAGCAGTGTGTGTTCACCGTGCTTGCCTTCCGTAATCGTTTCATACAGCCGGACTATCGTCTCGTCGGCAAAGGAGGCGTCAATAATCTGCTGAGGTGGAAAGACCATCACAAGCGGCTCGTTGTCAGCGGTGTTGCTTAAAACCCCGAGCAGGATGTCATAAGCCACTTCACCTTTTTCCCGTGTAAGGAACAGCCGCTCTGGAAGGTCAAGGTCTGCGCTCAGTTGTGCCACGTCATATCGCATTTTCAATCTGCCTTATGTATTCACATAACCCTTAAAATCGTTCATGTATCTTATGTGAATCCACATTCACAGTCTATGCCAGATACAAAGCCGCGTCAAGGTAAATTCACAAGTTTTTTGTGAAAGGGGTGTTAAATCACGAAGGGATCGTTCTACAAGCGCGGAGATAAGAGGAATTTGCTGGGGACTT
>CAWUJQ010000656.1:0-2306 GCA_963922445.1 uncultured bacterium | reverse complement strand
CTTGATTGCCTACAGCCCCGGCACCGTGCGCCGCTTTGACCTTGGCTCTCCGGTTGATGCGGTGGCCATGAGCGGCAGCGGTCAGTTGATTGCGACCGCGTCGCGCGATGGCCGCCTGCTGCTTTGGGATGTAGAAAGCGGCGAGATCATCCAGCAGTTTGAGGGCCACACCGAGCGTGTCACTAGCCTGGAACTCGTCGGGCGGCGGGCAGACCTGCTGCTGAGCGGCAGTTGGGATGACACCGCCATCTTGTGGGATGTCACCACGGGCTTGCCCATTCGCACATTTGAAGGCCATGCCGACAACGTGTTGGACGTGGCTGTGGATGTTGCGAATAACCAAGTGGCCACAGGCAGCAGCGACGGCTCCGCCCGCTTGTGGGAACTGGACACCGGGGAGCAGATTCGTGTTTATGACGAACACGACGGCCCGGTCAACGCAGTGGCGCTTGCCCCAGAAGGCAACTTGTTGATGACGGGCAGCTCAGACGAACTCGTGCGCCTGTGGAGCATCCAAACGGGCGTGAACGTGGGCCTGTACAGCGCTCACGAAGACCGCATCGAAGCGGTTGACATCAGCAGCGATGGCCTGGAACTGCTGACGGCCTCTGAAGATATGTCGGCACGGGTTCACGGCACCTACTTTGCCAGTGCCACTCAGCCGCTTGAGCGCCACACAGACACGGTGCTGGACGCGTTGTTCGTCCGCAATGGGGACGCGGTGTACACTGCTGGCGCGGATGGGCGGCTTATCATTTGGGACAGTGAAACGGGCGAAGTGCTTAACATCCTGGAAGAGCATACCGGGTCTATCTTGAGTATTGCGACCGATCAGTTGGGGCGGTTTGCCGTGAGTGGCTCACAGGACGGCACGGTGCGGGTGTGGCTCATTAATGCAGATACCCCCGTCCGCAGCATGGACTCTGTACGGACTGGCCCGCTGCCCACGGTTGCGTTCAACCCCGCTGGCGACCGCTGGGCGCTGGGGGCAATGGGTGATGGAGCGTCACTGTATGCGGCCACAGGCAGCTATTCCCAGCAAACGCGCGCCCTGGGTGACCCCTTCGCGGACATCAATGCGTTGGCCTTCAATAGCGATGGTAGTGCCTTGGTCGTCGGCACATCGGATCGGGCAGCCGTCTTGTGGGATACGGTGAGTGGCGCGGAACAGCGGCGCTTTGAAGACGGGCATTCTGGCCCGGTTACAGGGGTGGCGCTCACGGCAGATGATCGCTTTTTGGTCAGCGGCGGCACGGACGCCAACGTTGTGGTGTGGAATACGGCGACGGGTGACCCCACGTATCGCTTTGAAAGTGCCCATGAAGATGGCATCACCGCGATAGCCGCCAGCCCAAACGCCAATAGTGTCATTTCCGGCTCCAATGACGGCAGTATGGTGCTGTGGGATTTAGAAGAAGGGCGGGAGGTGCTGCGGTTGCTGGGTGTTTTCGATACCGTCCACGACCTGGCCTTTGCGCCTGATGGCGCGTCCGTCTTTTCCGCCCTTGATGATGGTTCAATCCAACAGTGGAATACGAGCAACGGCAGTCGCATTGCGCGCTTCGTGGGGCATCGCGGGCCGGTGCGCAGCGTGGGCGTCAGCCCAGACGGGCAAACAATACTCAGTGGCAGTGACGACAATACGCTCATCCTGTGGGACGTGACAACTGGCAGCCCTATCGTGCGGTTTGCACCGGGCTACCCGGTCGTCAGTATCGACTTCCACCCCACCGAACCCCTTGCGCTGGCGGCTGGCGCAGACGGCCAACTGACCCTGTGGCAGACGATCTCCCTTGGTGACATGGAAAGCTACGTCAGCGGAAATCGCTACGCCCCCGACCTCACCTGTGAACAGCGCGAACAATACAACATCGACCCGCAGCAGTGCGAATAGCGCACGAACGCCACGCAATAATAACTGTAATAGGCGCAGCGCCCCCCTTTGGAGTAAGATAGGGTTGTTTAATCATTTACTCAGGGAGTGGTGTTATGCAAACTTTCAAAATACAACGAACGCTTTTTATTTTTGCACTCTGCTTAATATTTGTTGGGGCGGGGGCGTCTTTCACGCTGGCCCAGTGCAGCGGCGATGTAGACGGGGCCTCATCCTGCGATGGGGACGGTGGTGATAACAACATCGTTGTAGAGGGGGACGTTGACAACGAGGTCAACACAGGTGACGGCGGTGATGACACCGTCACGGTAGAAGACGATGCCAGCATCGACAGCGACGATGACGGGGTTGATGCTGACGAGAGCGACAGTTCCACCGTCACCAACAACGGCGACATCGAAGCCGACGACGA
>CAWUJQ010000655.1:0-2308 GCA_963922445.1 uncultured bacterium | reverse complement strand
CGCCCGCAAGCGGTAAACACAAACCATCCCTGAACTTGCGCGCTTTCAGGGCATCCCCTAAGCTGTAATATAAAGACAGCGATTACAAAGGGTCATGCTCATGGTGCGGCGATTATTTTGGACTTGTGGTGTAGCATTATTATGCGGAATGATCGCCGGACAAACGCTGGCCCAGGCGACGTGCTCGGCGCTCGTAGAGGCTGCGGCAACCACGTTGGCCGATACCTGCACAGATTTAACACCGGGCATCGTGTGCTACGGGTCGCAGGCCGTGGAAACGGCGTTCGTGGCAGGCTCGGAACCCGATACCGACACCACCGTCACCAATCTTGACAGCTTACAGCGCATCACCACATTTGGTGCCGACCCGGACGCGGGCACGTGGGGCGTGGCTGCCCTCAGCATACAGGATGTGGGCGGCGGTGAGTTGGTTGGCCTGCTCACGGGGGATGCTACCCTTACCCGCCCTGTTGATGGCGACCCCGTGCTGGCTGCATTCACCGAGTTTACGCTGCAAACCGCCACCGAACCCGGCCCTTGCACCGAAGCCCCCTCTTTGCTTGCGCTTTACACCGACGCCGACACCACCGCCAGCCTGCAAATCAACGGCCAGCCTGTGCGCATGACCGGCGTTGTTACGTTGCAGTGGCAGTCCCCCAACAGCATGACCGCGACCGTACACAGCGGCGAGTTGACCATCGTCAACGGGGAGGCGGTTCCCGAAGGCAGTACCGTGAGCGCAGTCATGGACAACAACGGGGTGGTGCAGTTCTGGTCGGCTTCCCGCGCTGCCATTGAAACCGAACTCGCGGTTGTGGTTCCTGTTGGGCAGTTGCTTAGCGCGCTCGGCTACCCGTTTGAGGCCGCCCCCGTCGCTGCCCCGGTTACTGCGCAAACGGCGGACTGCGGCACGTCTGTTACGCACACGGTCGCCAGCGGCGATACGCTGTTTAACATCTCGCAGCGCTACGGCACTACCGTGGATGCGCTGGTGGTGGCCAATGACATCCCGGACAGGAATGCAATTTTCGCGGGGCAGCAGTTGACGGTGCCGTGTCCGAACCAGGTGGACACCAGCGTGCTGGCCGAAACCCCTGCCGACCCCGCCCCCGTCGGCTCAACAGACGTTGGCCAAGCAGCCGCCGAAATCCCCTGTGATGTGCCTTTCCCCGCCGTGCCCGACTTCAGTGAGCAGCTTGGCACTGCGCCGGGAACCGTTGTCGTGCCAGAGTTCGTGGTGCCGTGCAGCCCATAGGTTAGCGGATGGTTTGTTATTTCATACTGTAACTTAGTTGACACATTGTTGACATCTACATTACATTGCAAGTACGGGGATCACCCTTTCGTTAAGTGTTTCATGGAGAAATGTACTGTGCTGAAGTTTAATCTGAACAATCTCGTTCGTCTTACCGCCGTCCTGACGGGCGCACTCATCATGGCTGTCAGCATCCAGGCTGCCAGCGCGCAGGTCGTGGCCAGCGCGTCAACGGCTGGCTTTGGTGCCGCTTTCGGTTACTCTCAAACCATCGGCAACACGGTTTACACCCAGGCCGGTTCCATTGGGAACGGTGCAGGCTATGCTGCGGCCACGGGTGCGGGTTACTACGTGCTGCAATACAACGACCACGAAGACTACTACTACTATGACTACGTGGGCGGGCCGTCGGCTGTCAGCGCCGTGAACTCCGGTGGTAACGCGGCTGCCTTCGCGCAGTCTGTAAGCACGCCGTTTGGGTCGCAGGCGTTCATCCAAACGTCGTCTTTCGGTGGGTTTGCTGCTGCGGCTGCCGCTGCTAACTAGCGACCCCAATACGGATTCATCGGGGGGTTGGCGTGCCAAACCCAGGGCACGGCGGGCGACTGTCGTGCCTTTTGCATCTCTTTACGAGATCATCGCAATAAAAGAACGGGGGCAGGTCACATGCAGCGGTTTATAGCTTTACTCGCAATGGTAGCGTTCATCGGCTTTGGTGTGGCGCAGCGCGCCCACGCACAAGACGCGACCTTCAGCGTGCAGTGCCAAACCGATGCGATTGTCTTCCTACTGGATGGCACCCCCGTCATCCAGGTGAGCAAGGCGCAGGCGGCCACGGCCCTGCAATCTGCAACCACGCTGCAACAAAACCAGTTGATTGTGCGCGGCAGCACATTCAGCGTTTTTGCCCTCAAATCGAACGAGCTTCAGGTTCACTTTAACAGTGACCCCGACGGCACCAAGTTCATCGTCAGTGCTGATATTTGTGGCACGCTCGCTGCACCGGGCGTGGGCACGGGTGGCGGTGGTGGGGTGGCCGTCGCCGTTGCAGAA
>CAWUJQ010000654.1:0-2319 GCA_963922445.1 uncultured bacterium | reverse complement strand
GCCACATCGTGGCCGCGCCGGTTGACCCGCAGCACCGCGTCGTTCAGGCTTTGGAAGCCGATTTGTACCTTGGTGCAGCCCAGCCGCCGCACCCGCAGCACCTCATCCCGGTTGATGTGGTCGGGCCGCGTTTCGATCACCAGCCCCACACAGCGGCACTCGGCGGTTTCATTATAAACGTGGGCCGCGTCCAGTTCGTCCCACGTTGCGAATTCATCTGCCGGGGAGCGTTGAGGGGCCGCCGCTACCGCCTGCGCCAGTTCACGGGAGCGGTGCATTTCGTCCCGATAGACCTGCTGCACTACCTGATTGTAAGTACGCCCCGGCTGCACCCCCATAATCGTGACGTTCGTCGTGTTACGCTCTGGGTGCAACTGCGACTGCTCCAGGATGGCGGCTTCGACCTCAGTGCGCTTATCGGCACCCCTGCCAAAGTCGTGCAGCGCGTCAAATATGCGCTTTACAAACCAGATTTGATACGTTTCCGGGTAAAACGACCACGTCCCGCCCAGAATAATGATTTCGACTTTGTCCGTGGGGTGGCCGATATTGCGGTAGGCCAGCAGCCGATTGTAGGTTTGCAGGTACGGGTCAAAGCTGTTCTGTTCGGCACGCTGTGCGCCCGGTTCGTCACTGAGGTAGCTTTTGGGCATCCGCACGTCGTTGGGGCAAAAAATGCACTCACCGGGGCACGGGAAAGGCTTGGTCAGCACGGTGACGGGCGTCACACCGCTGATGGTACGCACGGGCTTGCGCCGCAGCCGCGCCACCACGGACGGGTCAAATGGGGGCAGGTCGCCACGTTCGGTAAGTGTGTGGTAGGCGTGAATGAGTTCATCGCGCCCAAAAAAGCCTTTGCCGTCTTTGGGGAACTGTCGCAGAATGTCGCGCAGCGAGGCGCGGTCAAGGTCGGGTTGGGCGATGACCTGTTGCAGAATGCCGAGCAGCGCGTCGTGGTAGCGGTCAACGTCGATTTTAGAGTAGGTTCGTTTCATGCCGAGGTGTGCTTACGTTCTGTCGGATGGGGTGCAACTGAATATTGCTAATCCCTATCATAACAAAACGCACCGGGCGAATACATGCCCGGCGTTAGCCACTAGCCCCGGCGCAAAAAGTCGTCCAAAAAGCCCAAATCGGGGATGGCGTCGTCCAGGCCCGTGAAGCGCCCGGTAAGTCCGGCAACCACACCAATCAAGCGCTGAATGGTAAACATAATAAAGCCCACCGCCGTCAGCATGGGGCCGCACAGCACACTCGCCCAAAACGAAACGCCTACAGACTGGCTCACGGTTTCGCCGCCGTTGAACTGTGCCAGCAGCAGCGCATACCCACAGCCCGAAAGGCCCACCAACAGCACCAGGGAAGGCAGCATCACACCACAGCCGCGTCGGTTATTCGCTTTGCCCATCAGTCCCTCGCTCTGCTCGCCAAATCGTCAAGGCGGCTGCCACAATATACACAACGATACCGCCCACCATCGCCACTGTCCCAGCGATAGCCAACCACGCCAGCACCCGTGAGGCCCCTTGCCCGTCAGAAATGATGAGAGCAATCCCAGCAATGAGCAGCACACCTGCCCCAATCAGCGCACTGACGAAGGCGACCCGCCCGTAGCGGGGCAGCGGCACGGCAGCCGACAGGCTGTATTCTTCAGGGTTTTCCGTCATCAATGCATAACTTTCGTCGTTCACGTTCATTTACAGCTCAAAAGCCTCGATTTCATCGTTATCTTCGTCGGTACGCTGTGGCTGTGGCCGCGTTTTGGCCTTTGTTGTGACGGCCACATCACCAATGGTTTCCAGGTCAACCTCAACCCCGCCAATCCAGCCGGAGGTGAGATTATACACAAAGGCACCAATCGCCGCGCTGATGCCACCCGCCAACGCGTACACCCCGGCAAACACGCCCAGGCCCAGGCACACGCCCACCAAGCCCAATCCTGCAACAAGCCCAGCGTCGAACTCCGGCGAACTGCCGCTGCTGGATGACGCAAACGAGCCAACACCCAAAGCAAGGGCTTGGATCAAAAAGACGGGCACTCCGCCGACTAAAAAGAGCAAGGCCGAAAGCACCGCCCCGATCTTAAACGAGCTGAGGATGTCGATATGTTTGATGCGAACCTTCATAAGCGACCCACTGT
The DNA here is from genome assembly GCA_963922445.1 of uncultured bacterium. GTDB lineage: Bacteria > Chloroflexota > Anaerolineae > Aggregatilineales > Phototrophicaceae > DAOTTY01. Next base: position 179 of record CAWUJQ010000654.1, on the reverse strand, counting down.
TGCCTATTGTTTTGCAATGCGTCTATTATGGGTTGGTATTCGCTTAATCTGCAAGCGTTGGAGTGCTGGCTATGCGCCGCAAATACCTGATCTTGACCGTATCGTCGTTAATAGGTGTGCTGGGGTTCCATGCGATGGCACCCGCCCAGGCCCAACCCGCCCCCTGTGACGTGGCTGAG
>CAWUJQ010000653.1:0-2321 GCA_963922445.1 uncultured bacterium | reverse complement strand
GCCGGGAGCGTATTTTCAGTGGAGCCGCCTAGCGGCAGCGCGACCACCTCGCAGACGATTGTCACGCAGGTGCGGCCATTGGGCCAACTCATCAGTACGAGTGGCGGCTTTGCCAAAGCAGATATTACCGTGGACATTCAGCAGGGGCGCTTTTCGGCCTGCAATCACACAGCCAACCACGTAGCCTCCGCGACGATTACCGCCGGGATTGACCTGTACGAAATCAACGAGAACTCGGTGACCTACGATGCCGAGAGCGACACGTACAACATTGTGGTGCCGCGCCCGGTGATTACCAGTTGTAGCATGGACTTTATCGACCAGTACGAGCGGCGGTTGGCGGTGCCTACGTGCGGCGTGGACTGGGACGATGCCCGCCAGATTGCGCAGTACGAGGGCATGATTAGCCTGCGCAATGACGCTGTGGCCGGGGGGCTGCTAGAAACCGCTGAACGTCAAACCGAGTTTGCACTGACCAGCTTCGTCACCGCGCTGACGGGCAGTAATGTAGTCATCGAATTTGAAGAGACGTTACAAACAACCGAAGAAGCCTACGGCAGTTGCGACCCGCAGCCGCCCCGCGATTGGACGTACTCTGCCAGCGATGGTCAGTGGATTCGCGATTAGCTGGCGTTCCACCCAACCAGAAAGTGACCTCAACTCATTATGATTATCGTGGATGCCCACCTGGACATCGCCTACAACGCGGTTTGCTATGGCCGTGACTACACCCTGCCCGCCTACAAAACGCGCCGCCTAGAACCGTACACGCTCAACGACCCTGGCCCGGCCACGGTTGGCCTGCCGGATGCGCTAATCGGGCGGGTGGGGCTGGTTTTTGGGACGCTGTTTGTGCCGCCAGCACAACGGCAGTTCAGCGGGCGCGAGACCGAACCCCGCTACCGTGACGCACGCGAAGCGCATGACCAGGCGCTGCGTCAACTGGACATCTACGAGCGGATTGCGGACAACCACGCACGGGTGCGGCTGGTGAAATCACAGGCTGACTTGGACGCGGTGCTGGCGACCTGGGGGCCAGATACCACGGTGACGGAGCATGAGCAGGGGATTGTTGTATTGATGGAGGGGGCTGACCCCATCCTGGAGCCGAAGCAGTTCGAGGAGTGGTATGGGCGCGGGGTGCGGGTTGTTGGCCCCGCATGGCAGGCAACGCGCTACTCTGCGGGCACGGGCGCATCTGGCCCGTTAACGCCGCTTGGCCACGAACTGCTGGACGTAATGGCCAACGTGGGCGCACTGCTCGACCTATCGCACATGGCAGAGCGGGCGTATCACGAGGCGTTGGAGCGCTATGAGGGGCCAATTATTGCCAGCCACAGCAACCCGCGCCGCTTTCGTGATAGCGACCGTCACCTATCTGATGACATGATCCGGCTGTTGGCGGAGCGTGACGGCGTGATGGGGATTGTGCTGTTTGGGCCGTTTTTGCATCCGGATTGGCGCACGGGCGAACGCCGCAGCCTGATTCCGTTTACGACGATACTGGACGCGATTGACCACGTGTGCCAGGTGACGGGCAGCGCGCAGCATGTGGGCATTGGCAGTGATTTGGACGGCGGCTTTGGCGTGAACAGCATCCCGGCGGGCATGGACACGATTGCGGATTTGTGGTGGCTGACAGGTGGGCTGCGCAAGCGCGGCTACAGCGAAGCCGACATTGAGGCCATCGTGGGTGGGAACTTCATCCGTAAACTGCGCCAATCGCTGCCGGGGAGCGCTTAGTGGTTCGGGTCGCTCAAGTTGGGATTGCGCTGGGGCTGTTGGGCATCGTGATTACGCTGATTGGCTTGTTCCCTGGCGTGATTGCGATTCCGCCGACGCCGGGGTTTGGCGTAGCCCAGATTTTTATCGTCGTGTTCGGGTTTGCCACGTTGATTTCTGGCGCGCTGATGTATGTGAAGTTTACATTTTATGCGTTTAAAAAGCACACGCTGCTGCAACAGATCGGGATACGGTTGGCTTACACCGGGCTGACGTTTGCCACACTCGCAGCACTGGCCGATGTGCTGGGGTTTGGCTCGAACGTGACGCTGGCCGGGGAGGATGTGCTGCTAGGCCCACTGCAACTGACGGGCATTATGGTGAACTATGGTGTGTCGGTATTGGGGGTGTTGATTTACGCGGTCACGGGTCACCCCGAACTGAACGGGGAGTGAGGGGTTAGTAGTTAGTGATGAGTGGGGAGTGGGGGTTAGGCTGAGCGCGCTAATGGACAAACGCATTCAGATTCATATGATGCGCCGCCACACCTCACCCCTCCCGAACCTCCGGTTCTCCTTCCCCTCTCCATTTGGAGAGGG
>CAWUJQ010000652.1:0-2330 GCA_963922445.1 uncultured bacterium | reverse complement strand
CAGCGGGCGACGGTGCCACTCACGCCGAACTCAATGTCGTCACAGTGGGCGACGACGACCAGCGCGCGTGCGGGCACGTAAAAAGGTTCACGTTCCATTAGGGTCATCGGTTGGGGATTGCTCCGTGGTGGTGGGTAAACATGGGGGTAATGGTGGCGTGGGAGAGGGTATGTTGCAAGGGGCGGGTGAGGAGGCGTTGTTGCTCCAGGTTGGTGCAGCCGTCAAATTGCGAGTTCAATCTCAAATAGACGTTGCTTACCGTAGAAAAAGACGTTAAACACCGAGAAAAAGTTAGTCTGACAGATTTTGAACCCGCCGCAAGCCACGCCATTTTAATGGCAGTGGTTAGGCGGGTTTCTCGTGGGCTTCAGCCCGCCTAGTGGGTCACTTGTCGCGAGGATGTGGATAAAGGGAGAAGCGTTGTAAAATGGTCATCAAGTAGACCGTGAGACGAAATGTGACCCACCATGACCCGTCGCCGCAAAGATCCCCTGCGTGAGCTAACCCCGGATGAAAAGGCCGATCTAGAGAGCATCAGCCGTGCCCGCAGTGCGCCTGCTGAAGCCGTGACCCGGGCAAAAATTCTGCTGGGTGTGGCGTCGGGCATGGACTATCAACAGGCAGCCCGCAGTGCCGGGCGCAAAAGCGGCGATGCGGTATCAGCATTGGTAAGCCGCTTCAATCAGGAGGGATTAGAGGCATTGATGCCGCGTGATAGTGCGACAAGTGGCTTTCAATCCGAATATGGACCGGAAGCGAAGGCCCGAATCCTGCACGCGGTTTCGGCAAGGTATGGCGGGAAAATCCCGACGTGGAGGAGCTGCTTGGGTGGGCCACTGGCCCGGAACAGGGCAGTCAGGTGACGTTTACCCGCTATGAGCGCGGCCTGTTGGTGTATGCGCCGCAGCGCGGGGATGTGCTGGCCCTGGCCGACGACAGCGCGTGGAGAGGCTACGCCGGGTCGTTTTAGTGCCTACAACTCGTCTTCGCTGAGCAGCGGAATAATGTAGATGACAGGCTCTTCGTAGGGGTGTGCTGCACGAATCGCGTTAACGACTGCCTTGCCCTTTGCCCGCTCACAGAACGTTTCCACGCGCACCTCGGCCTCCTCGTTGATCGCACCGACATCACCGACGTGGGGCGTAGCACCCTCGCTGGGAAGAAAGCGCCCGGTGCCGTTTGTGGCGAACGAGCAGAATGTGTACTCGCCCAGCACGCCTGCGCCGGCTTCGCCCATCGCTTTGAGGACGGGGGCTAGGTCTGCTTGAGAGACGGTGAAAACGATCTGGATCATGTTGGCTTGCATGGGGATGGCCTCTGAATCGTGTATAATATCGGTATGCAGATTGTAACGTTGACTTGTACGAAATGAAAAATGTGAGGTGACAAGAATGGCGCTCACGGACAAACAACGCACGCTTCTAGCGCTGCTTTCCTCCGATGAAGCATCTGCGCGGCAAAAACGGGATAGCATCAAAAGTATTGTGGAGCAGCTACCGGACGAAGCGATGGATGAACTTGCCGATACGCTTGTCTACATTAGTGAGTTCTACTTCGCTGATCCTGAGGCGTTAGCGCGTGAAGATGCTGAGTGGGATCGGGTGGTCAGCGAAAATGCCGATGCAATGGATAAACTCGCTGACAAAATCCGGGAAGAACACCGCACGGGACAAACCCAAGACCTAGACATTGACCAGCTGTGAATTCCCGAACGACCAAGCGCTTCTGGGAAAACTATCGGAGGCTGCCTGATCCAATTAAGCGACGGGCCAAATTTGCCTATCGCCAACTTATGCATGATCCCAACTATCCAAGTTTGCAATTTAAGCGCTTGCGCACCGCCGCCCCGCATTATTCCGTGCGAGTGACGCTAAATTATCGCGCTGTTGGTCTGCTTGACGGAGACACAATCATTTGGGATATGATCGGTAACCACGATGAGTACGACGCCTACATCAAAAGCCTGAGCTGACACGACAACAACATAGCCCGCACCCCACCCCATCGCGTACAATAGTGCCAACCTGCACGCAGATGTGAGCGAATCCGATGGCGCGGCGCTTTTGGCTTTGGCAATACATCATCAACCACTCCTGGCACGTCCACCCGCAGACGGTGCTGCTGGCCGAAGCTACCCCCGACGACTGCCTGCACACGCTGCGGCAGGCGGTGAAACCCAAACGCGACAAACTGCACCTACAAGACCTATTCAACCACGGCAGGCGCTACGACATTCAGCCGCGCACGGACGGCTTTACCATTGTAACGAACAGCAAGCACTACTGGCGCTACACGGAGGGCATGTGGGCGGTGCGGCGGCGGACGCGGGC
>CAWUJQ010000651.1:0-2346 GCA_963922445.1 uncultured bacterium | reverse complement strand
GCGGTATCCGTTGCTGAACTGGGTTCTTCATGAACCTCCGATGCATCAGACACATCCGTCTGTACGGTAGAAGCTGTGCCAGAGTTCGCTTTGTCCGCTTCGATAAATACGTTATTGACTGCGCCTGTGAATGCGCCCCAGTAGGCTTCGATGTCGTTAGCCAGGGTTTTAAGAACGTCGTCGCTGGCCGAACGCAGCTCGTTCAACTGGTTTTCCGCCTTTTCATTGCGTGCCTTCAGGTCGTTCAGGCTGCGTTCTAACTCATTGCGCGCTTCTTCGCCTGCTTGTTCCATCTTACCGTTGAGCTGCTCTATCTGTGTTTGAAGCTCACGCATCTGGCTTTCGAGCTGCTGCTGGATTTCTGCTTTGCTTGTGTTTGTCATGTTGTAGGGCTACCCTCCAAATAACTCGTCGATAGTTACAAATTACGACATGCGCGTATGTATCGCGTTTGATTTCATATAATATCGCATTGGCAATTATCACGGCCCCCAGATTTCCCACAACAACTTCAGGATTAATAATCCGCCCACAGCAACGGAAACGGTAAACCCAACAACGCCCAAAATGGGTATGAATGACCAGGCCTCCGCCGGGTTTACAGACATGGCAATGGCAGATCCAATCGTCATTCCACCAACAGCCAACCCGACTGTGATCCGTTTGTTGTTTTCGGAGAGCGATTCGAGTTGCATTTGCAAATCGCTCGTGTCGATCTGAATCGTCAGCTTACCCGATTTGGCTTCACGGAGGATGCGTTCTATTGCATCGGCAGCGATGGGTGCCAAACGCAGTACCTCCGCAGTCGTCTCATTTAAGCGATCCTGTATCACGTCTGGCTTGAACTGTTCCCAAAACAATTGGTCGCTAACGGTGCTGGCAATGTCGGCAATCTGGAGTTCTGGGTTCAGCTTGCTGGCAATTTCCTGGGTTTGGATTAGCGCTTTGATGGCCGATGTGAGTTCAGGTGGCAGGCGCACGCCGTAATCGTAGAAGACAGTCATCATCTCATACATCATATCTGCAAAAGACACCTGCGAGAGCGATGCGACCATGTATCGGTTGAGGATATGCTCCAGGTGGCGACGTAATCCACGAACATCAACGGTTTTGAAAATCACGCCCAACCGCATGGCGATGCGCACAAGTTCATGGGTATTACCGCGCTGAAGGGCTATCATCATATTGCCCAGTTCACGTCGGTTCTCCTCGTCCAAATAGCCGACCATACCCAGGTCTAGCAAGGTGACTGTGCTGTCGTTTAAGTTGACGATAATGTTGCCGGGGTGCGGATCGCCATGAAAGAACCCGTCAATCAAAATCTGCTGAGACATAGCCTCGGTAAATCGATCTGCAAGCTCGTCTGCATCAAGGCCCGCCCGTTTGATTTCGGCAATATTGGTGACTTTAGCGCCCTCGACGTAATCCATCGTCAAAACCTTATCGGTAACGATGCCCCAATGAATCCGTGGCACAGTCACTTTGAAGACGGACTCAAGGTTATTACGAAGACGATCTGCATTGCGGCCCTCGTTGCGAAAGTCAAGTTCACCACGCAGGCTAACTCTAAATTCCTCAACAATTTCCATTAGCCCACGATTGCGACCCAGCGTGTTTTCCAGAATTTGCGCGGTCGCCTGCATAATTTCCAGGTCAGCTTCGATTTGGTCTTCAATGTTCGGGCGCTGAACCTTCACCACAACGGCTGTACCGTCGTGCAGTTGCGCTCTGTGTACCTGGGCAATCGAAGCCGCTGCAATGGGCTGCCGGTCAAACGAGGCGAAGAGCGTGTCAATGGTTTCATTCATCTCGCGTTCGATGATGGCAACGGCCTCGTCGGATGCGAAAGGGGCCACATGGTTTTGTAGATTTTCCAATTCCTTGGAAATTTCTTTGGGCATCGCACTGTATTGGCTGCCCGCAATCTGACCAAGTTTCACGTATGTCGGCCCAAGCTCTTCCAGCATCATACGGATCTTCTGTGCCTGCGTTAGCTCATCAGGAACACGCGGCTGATCGCTGATGAGGTTTTGCAAGGTTTTGAGTTCTTCTTGATTGACCAGGATGTCAAAGCCATATCGCAGGAAGATGGATTGCGTTTGAATGAGCCTTTGGATGTTGCGGGCCGGGTGTCTTCGTTGAATCATCGTCGCCTCTGTTTACCTGAAAGGAATAGCTCAAGTGTCGTGTGTTGCCATTGGAATTACAATGGAGCGCCGTGATTAGGTATTGATAGTTAAACGGAATCACAGCACAAGTAAAACCAGATTCTATCGCTACTGTTAAAAAACATTTACGATTTTCGGTTGCGAAGTTGGGATAAGTTGCGATATGCTGTTGTCCGGT
>CAWUJQ010000650.1:0-2347 GCA_963922445.1 uncultured bacterium | reverse complement strand
TGACCCGTCCAGCGCAAACACGCCGTCATAGTGCAGCAGGTTGGCCGGGCCATCGGCGGGCAGCAGCGTGATGTCATCCAGCGGCACGGTGCCGTCGGCGTCGGTGACGGCCAGCAGTTGCAGCAGGTCTTCCGTCAACAGCAGCGCACCGGGCAGCCCAGGCACAACCTCATGCGGGATGGATGCGCGATACGGCAAGAACTGCCGCCCAGTGTAGCCCTGCACATAAGCAGAGGCCGCCGCTAACGCCAGCAGCAGGCGGTCATCGTCAGATGTATTCTGATTCGTAATGCCCAGGTAGCGCCGTAGGCGGTGCAGCGTCGTAATGGTTTCGATCATGAGTACCCTCAAAGCGTGTCAATTCGATACGCTCCAAGGGTAGATCATGTGATCGCATTTAGGGTGACCATACGTGCGCACATAGGTGCGAACATTTGTCTGTATGTGGGGTGCAGTCAACGAGGTGGAACACATGAATTATGTTTGGAATACAAACACAAATGAGTGAATTTTATGCAATCTGTGTCGATTATTTTTACAGGCGATGCACGCACGCATCGCCCTACTCAATGCGATAGCGATAGCTCGGCGTGTTGTCTCGCTCACGGTCTACGTAGTATAGGGTTGCGTTGTCGGCATCAAAGCGCCGAAAGAACTCATCCCACATCAGCGGTTCCAGTTGATCGTTGCTGGCATAGCCTAAAAAGCCAAAGCGCAGTTCACCAACGGGGGCCAAGTAGCCTTCCGGCGCGTCTGGATGTGGGCCACTGACCACAGCCGCACATCCCCGGCGCTGCTCCACCCAATTGCGGATCGTGTCATGATCTTGCGTAGCCTGTTCACTCATGGGGGACATGGCTAAAAGTCCTCGTCTTCCAGGTCTTCGTCGTAATCGTCATCATCGTCGTCACCGTATGGATCGAAGTCAAACCCAATTTCGTCGTCGTCTAGCCCGTCAAGGTCATCTTCGTCGTCCTCGTCGTCGAACTCATCCTCGTCAAAGTCATCGAACGCCTCGTCATCATCGTCGTCGTCAAGCGAGTCGTCCAACAGGTCTTCGTCTTCTAGCTCCTGAAAGCCATCGAGTTCATCTTCTTCGTCATAATCGCCATAGGGGTCATCAACCATGACTGGGACGGTTTCCAACAGGTCAAACGGGAACAATACCATAGTCTCCTAAAACCTTTCTGTACCCAACAGCGACGGGAACCACCGCCTTCAGGCGGTGTGGGGAAGTCGCCGCTGATTGGACTTTAGTATTGTTTTTCGAGTGCGTAACTGTAGCCGTCGGCACGATGCAGGATTCGCATGTAGTCCGGGTTGATGTCGTGACCGTTGAGCCGAAATGATTTTCGTGCCCGAACTGCTACCCGTCCGGTGTGGGTACCCTGCGCCTTGCCCTTCGGAACCACCGCCTTCACGATGTCGCCCGTCTGAAACCCGTGACTCACCCGCGTTTGCTTGGCCTTCGTGCGTGGGAACCCAAACTTATCCACCCGGCACATCTGACGGGATTGGCGGCCTGTGGCTTGAACGGTGAGCGGTTGGTGCCTCTCACTAACGAAAATGTATCGTCCGCTTTGGCCAACACAAACCGCGTCGAGCCAATGGCTTTTGGGATACCCTTGCTGGATGCGATTGAACTTTGTCCGCCCGCCCGTGCCGACTTCCACCGGATAGCCTGACGCACACATCATGAAGAAGATGGCGTTACGGGTCACATTGACGGCCGCTGCGTCATGTAACGGCCTTTTCGCTTTCGCCTGGACGTTTGGATGACCGAACTCAGTGGCAGTCATGGCACCTTTGCGTTGGTTGCAGTCATGGCAGGCCAGTGTCAGGTTCGAGACACGATTTGACCCGCCCCGCGCTTTGGGCGTGATATGTTCAACTTCCAACGGCGTATCTTTCGCGCCGCAGTATGCGCACTTACGGCCCCACTTTTCGAGCAGATATTCCCGAACTTCGTAGCCCTGCAATTCGCCTTGTTGGTACTCTACCCCCGAAATCTCCGGGTTCTGCATAAGCTGGGTGTCAAACCTGACCCGTTCAACGGCTAAGTGCGTTATCGGGCAAAACTTGACCAACCGATTCAACCACGTTGTGATGTTATCCACGCGGCTTTGCAGCGACGGTGGCAGCCACCCCCTCGGACGGGTGCGGTTGGCGAAGCGGGGCTGTCGATAGCGCGTTTTTCGGCTGCGTCGGCTGCGGCGCAGTTGCCTTCGCTTGAGCAAATCATCTCTTATCATGTGACCTCTGTGCGATAACTCAGCCGCCCAAATGCAGCGTAGACCGCGCTTGAATTGGGCGACAACCGCAATCCCGCTTGTCTTCGCACCCGGAT
>CAWUJQ010000649.1:0-2348 GCA_963922445.1 uncultured bacterium | reverse complement strand
AGACTATCGAAGGGTTGAAGGTCCCCTGCGGGATCACGATTCCCTGGATGACCTACAGTGGCGCGATCTGGGGGATTAAGGTCAGGCGAGCAGCCGGGCAGCAACGGTATCACCAGGTTGCCGGTGGAAACATCAAAGGCAGTCTCTATATGGGTGATGCAATTAAGCCTGGTTTGCCCATCATGATTACCGAGGGGGAGTTCGATGCATTGATCTCGCAGCAAGCTGGAGAAGGGCGAATCTCGGCAGTCGCTATCGGGAGCGCGGCCAACAAACGCATCAATCCACGCTGGTTCCCTAAATTCATGACCGCACCCAGTATCCTGATCCGGATGGATGATGACCAGGCGGGGCAGGGGGCTGCCGAGCAGATCGCAAGTTTATCGCAGGCGTCCCAGCTTATTCAGGTGCCGCAGGGTAAGGATGTGAACGATTTCTATCTGGAAGCAGGGCATCAGACAGTACATAGCTGGATCAATGATTTCATCGGAGGTAACAGTGTATGATTAAGCAACAAAAGCATGAATTATCTGAACGCCAGATGGCAATTTTGACCTTCATTCACGAATACCAGATCATTCACGGTTTCGTGCCGTCGATCCGGGAGATTGCAGAGGCTATCGGTACCACCTCAACATCAGCGGTGACTTATCAGATCAATCGTTTGGTTTGGTTGGGCTACATCAGCAAGGTAGGTGCAGTTGCTCGCGGCATGATCTTGCTCGCACCTGCTTATGAAGTTATTGGTACGGAAGCCCCAGAGGATACCAACCTCTCGATGATGCAAGCTGAGCTTTTCTCGCTTCGTGTGGAGAATCAGCGTATCCGTCAATTATATGAGGAGCGTGTGAAAAAGCTGGAGCGAGAACGGGATCAACTTTCACAGACGTTGTCGATGCTAAAGTATCGGGCAATCAAGCAACTTGAAGGCATTTTCGAGGAAGAATGGGTGTCATGAGCATGTTTTTGGAGCTTCGGGGATCAGACCCCGAAGCTCCGTTGTGTCGTACACCTAAAATGTTGCACAAGTGAGATATGACAGACTACAAATATCCCCCATTGGGTCTGGCTAAATAGCCAGACGTGAGAATTCACTACCGTGCTCGCCGCTCAACAGCGGCCATCACGTGCTTGATGATCGGTTTGGTGGCGAAGTAGAGCACCTCGCCGGGCACATCCTTTAGCTTATCTTCTGTCAGATTCACCCCCTCGTACACCAACAGAATCAGGTCATCGCGCCCAGCGGCGCGCACCTTTGCCAGCTTCCGCTTGAGATAGTCTGGGTGCCAGAAACCGACGATCTCAACCAGGGCACGGCGTCCATCTTCCTTATGAGTGAAGGCAAAATCAGGAATCATGACGGTGTCGCCGAGCAACAGTACCTCGTCCTCGCGAGTGAGTTCCCACTTGCCACGCTCATCGCCCAGCTTCTCGTGGAACTCTGCCGCAAAGTCGGCCTCCATCTGGCTGTCGAAGTCGCCGCTGCGGGCGAAGTGCGAGGTGAGTCGGGCGGTGTGATCGAGGCGACAGGTGAGGTCGTCGTCGAAGGTGCTCATGCGGATGTCCGCCTGCATCCCCCAGTGTTCGCACAGCAGCAACGCCGGGAGAAAGGCGGCGAACTGGCGTCCATAGCGGGTCGTGGAGCGCACAAACGGCGAAATGGGCCCGTCCAATACGACATGGTAGCCGCCGTCAATCGGGTGGGCCTCGAACATCAGCTTGAACAGCTTGAGGTAACGCCAGAAGTCCTTGAAGGTGTCGTAAATCTCCACCTCCATCAGATTCGACCAGTACAGTACACCACGATGCAGCTCCAGATTGTAGCGCGTGATGAGTTCTGGCGGCGTCCAGTTCAGTCCGGGATCGCTGACGATGTTCTCACCGGGGCGGTCAGCATAAAGTGCCGTCTCTATCATTTTCAGGGTGGTGCCGAGGTCGGTGGCGAGTGCCACAATCCGGTCTTCCCGAGTCTGCGGGTGAAACAGATCAATTTCAGTGAACGCCGGTCCCGTCGCGAACAGTCGCTCGCGGATGTCCTCCGGCGACAAAACGGTTTCTAGTGGGCTAAACTCGGCAGCATCGGTTAGCACCTTCGCCAGTCCGCGCACCGTGATGTAGTCAACGCGATCACCCAGATAGTCCTCGACCGCGTTTTCCCAGGCCTCGCGGGTTTGCCCAACATGACGATTCCACAGCGCAATCAGGTCCGCTGCCGTTCGTGTCCAATTCGGATCGTCGAGCGGCAGCGTGTCTACCGTCAGACGGTTTCCGCGTCGGGTGAGTCGCGGACGGATCAGATCACCAGTCAGCATCAGGCCGATCCTGCCTTCGGGCGGCGGCGCTGCGCC
>CAWUJQ010000648.1:0-2350 GCA_963922445.1 uncultured bacterium | reverse complement strand
ACGATGTCAAACACCTGTACCAGTGCGATCACTGTGCAGAGGATATACAACATTTGACGGGTTCCTCCCGATATGTTGGCAGTTTGGTTCCCCACTGCTTTAGGGTGATCGGGCACTTGCTATCTAGGCGGCACGTGCTTCTTTCAGTTCTTCCAGGTTGCCTGCCCAACCCCGTACCCTAAACGCAAGGATGATTTGGATCACACCGGCCACGGTTGCGTAGAAGGCTGTCAGGAACAGGAGCACGTCGATGGTCGCGACCGGAAAGCGCAGCAACAGCACACCAAACAGCACCGTCAAAATGCCGTTGACGGCAAGCAACCACTCGCTCTCGATTTCCTTACGAAGCTGAAATGCGGTAATCACTTGAAAGATGCCGCCGAAGATGGACCAAAACGCCACAATGTAGACCATAATGGTAACCGTCAACACGCCAAACAGGAACGGGTTACCCAGCGCAACCAACCCGGCGATCACGCTAACGACGCCCCAAAGCAACATGAGAAACCATTGCCCTTCACGGCGTGTAATGGAACCGACAACTGCTGAAATGCCATCAACCAGCGTATAAATGGCGAAAACGATAACGTAGCTTGCCAGCGTTAAGCCTGGTCGGAATAGGAGCAGGAGCGCAAACAAGATGGCTGCAATGCCACGCAGCAGCAGCACCCACCATGCGGTTTTGAGAAGTTCTGCTATCATTTTGAGACTGTACCTTTCATGTTTACTGTTTAGATAAAGGCAACACTGCCGTCTGCGAAGTGAATCACAATGTCAAACACGAGTCTGACCATAATCACGGTCGTAAGGTCACAAAGTGGATTTCTCCTGTGTTGTGTTCCTCCACTATATTTTTGCCGGACATGTTGAAAGCGCTTTCCATCACTTTTTATCTTACCGGCCATCAACTGTCAAATCATTTTCAAGAAGCGGAACAAAAACGGAAAAATGTATCACATCAAAGATGACCAACGCTCGATTGAATCGGCAGAAAGGCTGTATGAAGGGTTAGCCAAGTTGATGCAAGACCAGCCCTTTCACAGTATTAAAGTGAAAGCGTTGGTGGAGGCATCCAATGTGGGGCGCACCACGTTTTATCGCAACTTTGACGAGATTGCGGTCGTCTTGCGGCTGCGTAGCGATCAGGTTTTCGAGGATATGATTCAGGCGATTATTGCCTACGTTGATGAGCATGGTAATGAAGCACAAATGATGCTGCTAAAACCCGTGCTGCGTTATTTTTATACGCACTCTGAAATTATTGAACTGCTCTTGCAGGCAGATCGACTGGACATCGCCATGGCGTCTTTTCACCGAGCAGTAACGCCCTTCAAGGAACAGGTTATCGCACATCTCGGTTTTGAGGAGGTATATGTCGATTACGATATCACCATTCGCTCTGGCATTGTGATAAATATCCTCATTCGCTGGATCGAAACCGGAAAGCAGAAGCCACCCGACGAACTGGCAGACAAACTCAGCGCCATGATTAAACACATGGTCACGCTGGATCAGTTGTTGTGATTGCGGATTGGAATGTTTGGGGGCGTTGGGCGCAGTGTTCTACAGTTTTGCCTACTTCACCCGCAAGCGTGCCACCACCATCTGCTGGTACTGCTTGACCTCTGGGTCGTTCGGCTTGAGCCGTGCGGCTTCTTCTAAATCCGCATAGGCTTGCATACACAAATCCAGTTGGAAGTAGGCAATCGCCCGCCACACGTAGGCATCCGGGTTGAAGGGTTGGCGCTCCAGCGCAATGTTGAAGTCTTCCAGCGCAGGGCCGAACTTCTGATCGTAGCAGTACGCCTGCCCGCGCTTGAGGTGCATCATGGCGTTGCGTGGCTTGATGTCCAGGATGCGGCGAAAGTCACGCCTGGCTTTGCGCTCGTCCCCCTGCATTTGATAGATGCGGGCGCGCCAGTCGTAGGCCATGCTGTAGTCTGGTGCCAGGTCAATGGCACGGCTAATCGCCTGCAACGCCCTACTAATGCGCCCCTCTTGGTAGTACAGCGCGCCCAACGTCATAAACGTCACCTCACGGGTGTTGTCTAGCTCCGCAGAGCGCTTCGCGTCAATCATGGCAGCGGCGTAGTCGCCCAGGCCATAGCACGCCGTCGCCCGCAGTTGCAGCGCTCGCGCATGGTTGGGGTCGGTTTCTAGCGCACGGGTGGCCCAATCTTGCGCCGCTTGAAAGTGACGCTGAATCATGTCTACGACGCCCAGGTGATAGCACGCATCGGCATGAGCGGGTTCCAGGGTGAGCGCACGCTCGGCGTCGGCGCGGGCTTCTTCAAGTTGATCCGTCTCGGCGTAGCACTCTGAGCGGCCAAGATATGCCTCGGTGTACTTG
>CAWUJQ010000647.1:0-2353 GCA_963922445.1 uncultured bacterium | reverse complement strand
GAAATCGAGATACTCAGGCTGCTGCGCTCTTACCCGCCCGATGACCAAAAACGGCTGCTACAGGCACTAACCACGCTGCGCAGCATTGGTGGCACAGACGCAGATTCGTAGGGTGGTTTGCACGACATAAGATTCTGGTCATTTGGTGCGACATTGGGTTATGCGTTTGGCTGTCTCACCTCACCCCTAAATCCCCTCTCCATGGGGAGAGGGGACTTATACCCAGACTCAGGTTTAACCCGGTATTCCCCCTCTCTTGTGGAGAGGGGGCCAGGGGGTGAGGTGAAGCAAGCGTATTGTCTGCCGATAACGATGCGCAACGGCGCGCCCGTCTGTCTGCATGTCATCCCCCCAAACCGCTTGAATCGCACAACCGATGCCTTTCACACGGGCAAATATGAGCCGCGTCAAAGAAATTTTTGGTCATACATTTAATGGCTGCTATACTCACGCGCAAATACATTGGCCAAACGGTCAAAAATGTTTTTCTTTCTAGTTACAGGAGACTATTATGTACCGTGTCCGAACCGTGATGGTTCTGCTTGCCTCGCTGCTTTTCGTGCTGTCGGCCTCTCCGATGGCTTTCGCCCAAGATGACGTTGACATCAGCATCCTTCAGTGGAGCCACTTCGTACCGCTGTACGACGAGTGGTTTGACGAGTACGCCGCCAACTGGGGTACCGAGAACGGCGTCGGCGTGACTGTCGATCACATTGCTCTGGCCGAGTTGAACGGTAACCTCGCTGCCGCCATTGACGCGGGCGAAGGCCCAACCCTCATTGAACTGCTGTTCTCGCCTGCTGCCTTCATTGAAGGGTTGCACGACCTGAGCGACGTCAACGCAATGGCCGACGAGATGTTCGGTGAAACGCTGCCCACCTGCTCTGCAACGAGCTACCTGCCGCGTACTGACGTGTGGTATGCCTACACGCACGGTTATGTGCCCGACCCCGGCGACTACGACATTGCGCTTTGGACGGAAGTTGGCCTGCCCGACGGCCCCACCACCTATGAAGAACTGCTTGAGGGCGGCGCACAAATCCGTGATGAACTTGGCGTGCCGATGGGCATCGGTATGTCCCCAGAACTGGACAGCAACATGGCCATGCGCGCCATCATGTGGTCTTACGGCTCCTCCGTGCAGGACGCTGACGAAAACGTGGTTCTCAACTCCCCCGAAACCATCGCCGCCCTGGAATATGGTAAGGAACTGTTCGAGCGCACCATGACCGACGAAGTGTTCGGTTGGACGGCAGCCAGCAACAACCAGGGTCTCATCAGTGGTGACCTGTCCTACATCCTCAACTCCATCAGCGCGTACCGCAGCCTGCAAAAAATTGACGAAGCCGCTGCCGATAACGTGGGCTTCACCCCGGCGCTGGAAGGCCCAGCCGGTGCCTTTGCCTCCAGCCACGTCTGGCAGATTTACGTGATCCCGACCTATGTTGAGGGCGAAGAACTGGAAATGGCCAAGCAGTTCCTGCTGGATCACACCTCCGTCTATCAGGATGCGGTTTTCAACAGTGAACTCTACAACTTCCCGTGCCGCCCTGGTTCCGTGCCGGAAGGCCAAATGGAAGCGTGGCTGGCAGAAGACCCGTTCGGGTCTAACCCGCCCAACAAGCTGGAAGTACTGGCAGGCGCGAGCGAGTGGGGCGTCCACCTGGGGTACCCCGGCGTTGCAAACCCGGCCATTAGCCAGGTCTTCGGTGAGAACGTGATCCCGAATATGTTTGCGGAAGTGGCTCGCGGCGACAAGACGGCTGAAGAAGCCATGAACGATGCTTCTGAGCGTGTCGAAGCCATCTTCCAGGACTGGCGTGATCGCGGTTTGGTGGGCGGCGGCGAGTAAGCCAGCCCTGTAGCTGTAACAGTCAGTTGTCGTATCCTTCGAGGGGGTCGATTCATTCGCCCCCTCTTTTCCTATTTATGTTCATTATGTCTACGGATCAATCACTATGAGTGTCGTCGAAATCCGAAACGTCAGCAAACGCTTTGGCGAAGTGACTGCCGTTAACAACATCAGCTTAGAAATTAACGCGGGCGAGTTTCTGGTGATTCTCGGCCCGTCTGGATGTGGCAAAACCACCACCATGCGCATGATCGCTGGCCTGGAACACCCTTCTGAGGGTGAAATCCTGATTGCGGGCAAAAACGTGAACGGCCTGCCGCCGCGCCTGCGCAACATTGCGATGGTCTTCCAGAGCTACGCGCTTTACCCGCACATGACTGTGTTTAATAACATCGCCTTCCCGCTTAAGGCGCAATTCCGTGACCTGACCCGTGACGAGCGCGCCGCCCGCGTGGAAAAAGCCGCCGCGATGGTGGACATTGTGCGCCTGCTCAACCGCAA
>CAWUJQ010000646.1:0-2368 GCA_963922445.1 uncultured bacterium | reverse complement strand
TTCAGACGTGTGCTCTTCCGATCTACTGCGCGACAAACTGCCGGTACGGTTCCCAGGGTTGGCCGTCGCGGTAGCGGGTGAACGCTAACGTATCCGTCCAGACGGGCCGCCCATCCATCCAGGCGACGCTGAACAGATCGGCACTGTGCAGGGCCATGTCGTATTCCGGCGCGATGTGGGCCACGCCCAGGATGTGCAGGGCGGCGGCCTTGAGTTGGCTGAAAGGCCACTCATAGGGATAGGTGAGTTGGGGCACGGGCCGGGGCGCAATCAGGCGATAGGCGTCCTCGGTGAGCGCGTACTTGAGGCCGCGCTCCGCATGACTGACCATGAGGCCGTCTTCAACAAGGCGCTGATACAGGCCGCCCTCGGCCATCAGGTGGTCGTAGTGGGGGGCAAACCCCCGGCTGACCTCGCGCAGCACCCGGCTCCGCTGGAAAACGGTCAGCCCGGCGCGATCCCGCATGTGCATGGGTGTGGCTGCTTTCGGTGGCAATCAAACGCGGCGTATCTTATCACAGTTGCGGGCGCGGTTGGCAACGGGGAAGTGGGGATGGGGCGTTATCTCACCGGACGCGCCGTTGCGCGCCCCTACAAACACCGACACATACCCAAAACCCAGCGGACGCGCCGTTGCGCGCCCCTACAAACACCGACACATACCCAAAACCCAGCGGACGCGCCGTTGCGCGCCCCTACTAATACAGCGGCTCGATGTAGAACGCGACGGTGGGTTCCACGCAGCCCGTATCGAGCATGGCCGACGGATCGTCAACAAACGCGCGCGTCAGGCCAGCGGCACAACTGGAAGAGCTGCTGTCGCCGTGGGAACCCGTGGGGAAGACGATGTGCTGGCCATTGGGCAGCCCTTGCAACGCGCTGTCGCCATACGACGGCGGCGTAATGGGGTCAAATGCGCCGGAAATCAACAGCACGGGTACATCGCTCTGCACGCGCTCGGCTTCAATGGCCGATGTGGTGGGCACGTTCCAGTCCTCGCACTCGAATAGCTGGCTTTCAATCGACTCAAATACCCAGTCCTGTAGCTCCACGGGAATATCGTTTACGGTAGCAAAGGCGGCGTCCTCGTCATTGAATGGCACCTCCTCCGCGCACTCCACGGATGAATACATGCCCTCACTGTCGGAAATATCGCCAAACTCGTCGTAGTAGTCCAGCACCATGTCCGACTCAAACACGGATTCGGGGAAGTCACTAAACTCGCCATTCCACGACGCAACCGTGTAGTAGCCGCTCAGGATGTCTACCGCGTCGGTCAGGTTGATGTCGTCTTCGGCGTAGGCCATCAGCGTGATGCCGTAGGGCAGCATGGGGATGATGCTGCTGTCGTACATCGCCTGGAACATCGCGTCCAGGATGTCATCACCGGTCACGTCAATGTCGTAGTATTCCTCGCCGTCGAAGTACTCAAATGTAACCGGCTCAAAGTTGAACTCGTCCACAACGAAGTAAAAGTCTTCGCGCAGGTCAGGGTAGGCGTCGTTGCAGGCTGCATCCGCAGCGCAAGCGTCCAGCAGATACTCAAACGCCCGCGTGCTGTCTGCACTGACCTGCTCCAGGGTGTCTATCTCCGGCGGATAGACCGCGTCAATCACGGCGGCCCGCACACTTTCGGGGTAGTCACGCAGGATAGTGAGGGCGAGGCGCGTGCCATACGAAATACCCCACAGGTTGACCTGCTCGTAGCCCATTGCGATTCGCAAATCGTTTACATCGGCAGCGTTGGCGGCACTGTTATACGCGGCCAAGTTCACACCCTCCGCAGTCAGACGGTCGCGGCAGTCCAGGATGGCGAGGTCGTCGGCGTCTTCGTCCTCCAGTTCGATACAGTTGAGGCTGGGTTGGCTGAAGCCTGTCCCGCGCTGGTCTAGCAGGATGAGGTCACGGTTTTGGCGCAGCGGGTGGTCGGCAAAGTCTTCTGCGGCTAACGAACCAGCACCACCGGGGCCACCTTCCAGGTAGATGACCGGGTCTGGTAGCGGGCTGTTGTTGGCCGCTTGCAAGATGACCACGTTCAGTTCTACCTGTGGGCCGGTTGGGTTGGCGCGGTCTTCGGGCACGGTGAGCGTACCGCACACCACACCGTCAATAAACGGGAAGGGACACGGGTTGTTGGTGTAGGTGGGGGTATAGTCCTGGGCAGCGGCGGGTAGGACGGCAGCGACACTGAACAGCAGCACGAGGGGAATAACGTAACGACGCATATAACAGTCTCCATAATGAGCGTGGCTAAGTGATACCGTAGAGTATAGAGGGTTGTTTCGCTTTTCGCCCGTGAACCTGTCATGATTACAGGGTAATCGCATTAAAACTAAAAATGACCATTTATTTGGGGCTTTGCCCCAAA
>CAWUJQ010000645.1:0-2373 GCA_963922445.1 uncultured bacterium | reverse complement strand
GATGTTGACGAGGAAATGACCACCGCCCTTCAGGTCGCCGGAGCCATTGACAACATCCCGCAGTGCCGCAACCCCATCGTGGATGAGAACTTTGTTGGCTCCACGGACGACGAGTGGTTCGAAACAGACGTCGAAACCTACTCCATTGACGTGAACGACGGCGGCTACCAAATCGACATGCAAAGCATCGACATGGGCGACGCAGAACCCATCGCGTGGGGCAGCCTGCAAGCCATCACGCTGCAAGACGCCCGCGTGGATGCCGTCATCAAAGCGGAAAGATTCGCCCGCACCGAAAGCTCACGCACCGGCATCTGGCTGCGCTATCAAAATAACACCAACTTCCTCGCTTTTATGATTAACTCGTCGGGCAATTATTACGTGGGTCGCTTTGAAGAAGGCTACACCAACATCCAAAACTGGACGCCCAGCAGCGCTATCAACGTGGGGCCATTTGCCGTCAACCGCCTGACGGTGGTCAGCGACGGCGACACCTTCACCTACTCCGTCAACGGTGTGGAGGTGATTGAGATTGAGGATGACACCTGGCCCGATGGCCGCCTCGCGTTCTTCGGCAGCACAGAAGACCAACCCGCGCTCTTCTCGCTGGAGCATGTGACCATCTGCGCGGACTAGATGCCCGCAAACAAAAACGCCCACTCAATATAGTGGGCGTTATGCGATGGGTGGTGAGGGACTCGAACCCCCGACCTCACGGATGTGAACCGTGCGCTCTAACCAGCTGAGCTAACCACCCTTGCTCTATTTTTACGCGGCTCAGCAGTGTAGCATTGGCCTTAACTGTAGGCAAGGTTGAGTCCGTCTATGCAAATTACTCCCCCAGAAGGCCGTGAATGGTTCCGCCTACGCGCCGCCTATTGGCGTGCCCGGCGCGAAGGCCCCCGCCGCATGATGCAACTGGCCTTGCGCCGTGTTGTCCGTCCAGCGTGGTTTGCAGGCATCATCCTGTGGATTGCCGGGTGCATTGCCCCAAACACGAGTACGCTGCCAACCCAAGCCCCAACCCAGGTGCCCCCGGCGGCTGCTTCTGCCAGCGCCAACGCGTGGACGGAGTTGCAAACCGGCATCGAACAGCGGGTGTACAACCCGTCAGCGGGATTTTTCACCCGCGTCACCGCCATTCGCATTGACCCCGCCCAGGTGGACTTCCAGGTACACTATCAACCGGGCAACCCGCAAACCATCAACACCTGGCGCGAACAACTCCCAGACGCAGCCGTGATCTTCAACACCAACTTCTTCGACCGCAACGACGAAATCACCGGCCTGCTGATTGCTGACGGCGTCCGCTATGGTGACCCGTTTCGGCGGCGGGGCGGTACGTTCTATGTAGATGAGGGTGTACCCGGCTTCCAGAGCAACCTCACCGCGCCCTATGCTGGCCAGCAGTACGAACAGGCGGTGCAGGCCTTCCCCATGTTGATGCTGGACGGCCAACGCGCTTACTTCGATACCCGCCCGGACCGCTCCACCCGCCGCACTGCCGTCGCCATTGACAGTGAAGGGCGTGTCATCGTGCTGGTGACGACGTTTGGCGGCATCACCCTGCTTGATCTGGCTATTTTCTTGGCCGAAAGCGATATGGACATCGTCACTGCGCTCAACCTGGACGGCGGCGGGTCGTCTATGCTGGATGTAACCGCCGGGGAAAGTCAGACGACGTTTGTTTCCTTTGATCCGGTGCCTGCGGTAATGGCGGTCACACCGCGCTAGATGAGCTATACTGATTACCATGATCCGACCAAGCTAGAAAAGCACCCACTCATGGTCAACTACGTTCGCCCCTACACGCTAGAGTCTGCTGTCACTGCACTGGAAAACGCGGCTGCCGTTCCGCTGGTTGGGGGCGGCCTCACCCTCAATCGTGCAGACATCCCCTACGAGGTACTCGTTGACCTGCAAGACGTGCCAGAACTCAACCGCATCGACGGGCTGCCGGGGGGGGTGACGGTGGGGGCGGGCGTCACGCTTCAGGATGTGGTTGAATATCCCGGCATTGCTGCGCCGTTTAAGGCGGCTATCAGCCGCACGCTGCCGCGCATGGCGCGCAACAACACCGCCGTGATGGAAACGCTCATCTACCCAAACGCGCCTTTGGACTGGCTGACCTTACTTGCAGCCTACGATGTCACAATCAATATGATGGGCTTCGACCTGGAACTTCAGCAGTTTGCCCTGACGGAAACGGATTTGGTCGCAGGCAGCGCAGGCCATCGCCTGACGGACGGCCTCATTTTGTCTGTCTTTTTCCCCAACATGCACGCCGATGAGGCCATCAGCACCGCCCACGTTGCAACGACGCCTGCCGCCCCGCCCATCGGGAGTGCCGCCGCCATCCTCCCTACAGAAGCC
>CAWUJQ010000644.1:0-2374 GCA_963922445.1 uncultured bacterium | reverse complement strand
GGTTGGCCGTGCCTGCGCCCACCTGCACGTTGTGCGGCTGCCACACGATGCAGCCCTGCTGGCCCCAGAAGTCGTGCAGCTTGCTAATCACCTGCTGGAAGGTGTATTTTTCCGTCATGAATGAGGGTTCCTAACACTGAAGGGTCGGTTATCGCGGAGCGTATTATAGAGGGGGTTGCGGTGAGATGCACGAGGGAGGGTGCATCTGACGCGCAAGACGACCGTTGGACAACGGCTAAAACTGGGACCAGTATGCCTGGAGCGCTTTACTTGGTGGGTACATCAGGTCAGGCATGTGCTTGTGGACGTGCTCCAGAAACGCTTTGACAGCCTGACCTTGTTCTGATGTGAATCCGCTCATGCGCTCCTTAAAATTGATCTCAGTCTTACGGTAGTGAGAGAGGGTTAGCGTTGCGATAGTGGCGTCTAGTGCCATGTCCGCAGTCTGCAAGTTTTTCACGCAAAAGAGCATGTACGCAGGGAGATAATGTCTGTAACCCTCATCTGTGAGGAAATGCAGGCTTGAGCGATTGTATGCAATGGCATCATCCGATAGCTCATGCCATCTTTTTCCCTTGAAGTCTCGCAGAACCTCCAGATATTCACCAAAGTTACCTGCGACGATATTGTCGTCACCCGTATAGGGTTGATCTTTGAAGGCTGCTGTGATCTGTTCTATTAGCTTGGCTGTCATATAAATCCCCAAAAACAAGTGCGCGATATGCTGATAGAATAATGCTAACGTTTGATTCGCTCAATTGACTATCTGCAAAGCTCTGCTACAGTAGGGCCTCTGTTTAAGTCCGCTCCCACTCCCCGATACGTTAAAACCCTATCGCTACAAAGTGGGCGTCCGTCCCAAGCTGGCCGGATGCAGGACGATCTATGAGGACATCACGTTCACTTTATGCGATTTGAAGACCTACACCTAATTCAACCCCTGCTAGACGCCGTACGCGACCAGGGCTATACCGACCCGACTCCCATTCAGCAGCAGGCCATCCCGCATGTGCTGGCAGGCGGTGACCTAATTGGCCTGGCGCAGACGGGCACCGGCAAGACGGCAGCATTTGCGCTGCCCACCCTGCAACGCCTGAGCGAACTGGCCGACCCGAACCCCAATAAGTCCCGGCGCAACATCCAGGTACTCGTGCTGGCCCCGACCCGCGAACTGGCGTCGCAGATTCACGACAGCTTTAAGGCCTATGGCAAGTACACCAAATTCAACCAGACGGTGATTTTTGGGGGCGTCAGCCAAAAGCACCAGGAAAAAGCCATCAACAAGGGCGTGAACATCGTCGTGGCCACACCAGGACGCCTGCTTGACCTGCTGAACCAGAAGCTCGTTCGCTTTGACAAGCTGGACGTATTCATCTTAGATGAGGCTGACCGGATGCTGGACATGGGCTTTATGCCGGACATCCAGAAGATTGTGCGCAAAATCCCGGACAAGCGGCAGACGCTGCTGTTCAGCGCGACCATGCCCCCAGACATCCAGAAGCTGGCGGAAACACTGCTCACCGACCCGGTCGAGGTCTCGGTTGCGCCGGAATCCACGACAGTGGAGGCGATCACGCAGCGGGTGTACTTCGTGGAAAAGGGCGACAAGCGCAAGCTGCTGGAACACCTGATTGAGCAGCATAACATGCACCGCACACTCGTGTTCACACGCACCAAGCGCGGGGCCAACCGCCTGAGCGAACAGCTTGACCGCGCCAAGATTCCGTCAGAGGCGATTCACGGTAATAAGAGCCAGAGCGCCCGCCAGCGCGCGCTGGAGTCGTTCAAGAAGGGTAAGGCGCAGGTACTCGTTGCGACGGACATCGTGGCACGCGGCATTGA
Organism: uncultured bacterium; assembly: GCA_963922445.1. GTDB lineage: Bacteria > Chloroflexota > Anaerolineae > Aggregatilineales > Phototrophicaceae > DAOTTY01. Next base: position 532 of record CAWUJQ010000644.1, on the reverse strand, counting down.
CGTGGATGAGATTAGCCATGTGGTCAACTACGACCTGCCGACAGATACCGAAAGCTACGTGCATCGCATTGGCCGCACCGGACGCGCCGGGGCCGACGGCATGGCGGTGTCTTTTGTGGCTGTGGATGAGCGCGGCGCGCTAAGCGACATTGAGCGCCTGATTCAGATGAACATCCCGGTTGCGGAAGGGCATATGTACCAATCCGACCAGGGGGTCCCGGAACCGACGAACCTGACCGGGCGGCGGCGTAACGGGAACAGCAACGGGAATGGCAAGTCCGCGGGCAAGAAGCGCTCCGGGGGTCGCAGCCGGAACGGGAACAATAACGATAAGTCGAGCCGGAGTGGGAATGGAAACGGCGGCGGCAACCGCAGCCGCTCACGGAATGGCAATGGCAGCGGGGGTGGCGCTAACGCCGGCAAGCCCAAACGCCGCAACAATCAGCGGCGGAATAAGCCGACGCCGCAGCCTTAACGACGTAAGCGAATAGAATCCGTCCCGGTGGGGCGGATTTTTCGAATCCCTATGACA
>CAWUJQ010000643.1:0-2375 GCA_963922445.1 uncultured bacterium | reverse complement strand
GCGCCGCTGTACGCCCCGCTGTACGTTCCGGCGGCGTCGGGGCCGGGCGTGCAAGCGCTTACCGTGCGCCAACCGCAAATCATGTTGGTGACGCCGTTCATCTTTAGCATCAGCGGCTTACTCATGGGCATCCTCAACGCGCACCAGCGCTTCACCCTGCCCGCCATCGCCATCGGCATGAACAATGTTGGCCTCATTATCGGGGCAGTTGTCTTTGCGCAGATTTTGCCCGATGCGCCCAATATCTACGGGCTGGCAATGGGGGCCGTTTTGGGCGCGCTGCTGCACCTGAGCGTGCAGCTACCCGGCCTGCGCACAATTCAAGCGCGCCTGTACCCGTTGCTGCGCTGGCAAACGGAGGGCCTACGTGAAGTCATTTTGTTGATGGGGCCGCGTGTGCTGGGGCTGGCCCTGGTGCAAATCAACTTTCTCGTCAACATCCGGCTGGCCCTGCCGATGGTGCAGGGCAGTGTGACCGCGCTCACCATCGCCTGGACGCTGATGTTTTTTGCACTGGGCGTCATTGCGCAAAGTGTGGGTACCGCGCTGTTCCCGACGCTTTCAGCCCTCGTCGCAGAAGGCAACCTGGATGGCTTCCGTGATCGATTAGCGAGCGCAATGCGGAGTGTGCTGTTTTTGGGGGTGCCCGCGACGGTGGTGCTGGTGATGTTGAGTGAGCCGCTGGTCGCCCTCATTGCAGAACGAGGTGCTTGGACGTCAGAAAGCTCCGCAGCAACGGCGTGGGCGTTGGCCTTCTTCTCACTTGGCATTGCCGGTCATGCGCTGCTGGAGGTACTGGCGCGAGCCTTCTACGCCTTGGCAGACACATGGACACCCGTCATTGTGGGCAGTGTCGCCATGATTGCCAACATTGTGCTGAGCCTGGTGTTTATCCGTTACATCGGTGAACCCGGCAATTTAGCGCGGGGGCCGTTTGCGGGGCTGGCACTGGCCAATGCCGTTACCACCCTGGTAGAAGCAGGCGTATTATGGTGGCTGATGCGCCGCCGGGTGGGTGGCATCAACGACGCGCGCATTGCATCTGGCCTATGGCGGACGGCTGCCGCTGCGGGGTTGATGGGACTGGCATTCCTCGGCATTCGCTACACCCTTGGAGAGGCGGTCAACATTCCTCTACTCACCCTGGCCATCAACGGCGCGGTTGGGGCGCTTGTGTTCTTCGGTATGGCCATCGCCCTACGCCTGGACGAAGCCACCGCGATTCCAAAGCTGGTGCTGCGCCGTGTGCGCCGCCAACACGAAATCGAAAATTAATATAGAGCGTTAGGGTTGTGTTATCCCAAACACTTTGGGATAAATTTGGGATATACCTCAACTATTTTAGTCCACAGGTTCTACACCACCGTTAGCATTCAGTTGGCTTACGCGAAGTTCTGCCCGCGCGAGCAGCCGTTCGCAATGAGTCGCCAGTTGATGGCCACGCTCATACTGAGTCACTGATTCGTCTAGTGTCAGATCACCAGACTCCATCGCTTCAATCAACCGAGACAGTTCGGCATAGGCTGCCTCAAACGAGAGTTCAGTAATATCAGGAGATGATTGCTCAGTCATTGGGGTTGTCCTCTGTTGTTGCGTGTAAGTCGCCATTGGCCAGGCGTATCGTGATGGGTGTGCCAGCGGGTGCGTCAGCGGGCGCTTTCACGATCCCGCCATCATTTTGCCGCTGCACAATCGCGTAGCCGCGCTGCAAGATGCGCTGCGGGCTGGCTGCTTCCAAGCTCGCGATTTTAGACGTAAGCCGTTCGCGCAGCAGGGCAAGCTGCTGGTTTTGGTGCAGCTTAAGCCGCGTGCCTATTTCATCAACTTGTTGGCGGGCGTTGCGGATCGTTGCAGCGGGTGACAGATATTGGAGTGTTTGCGCGGTCTGCTGCACCGCGTCTGCCTTGCGGGTGATTTCAAGCAGCAGCGCCTGCTTCAAGCGGGCACGTTGTTCGTCAACCGCACCACGTAAGTCCAGCAGATTAGGCGAGGCGACCTCTGCCGCCGCTGAAGGGGTGGGGGCGCGGTTATCGGCCACAAAGTCAATGATAGTGAAGTCGGTTTCATGGCCGACACCGCTCACAACCGGCGTCACTGCCTCGAACACAGCCCGTGCGACGCGCTCATCGTTGAATGCCCACAGGTCTTCGAAGCTGCCGCCACCGCGCACCATCAGGATGACATCCACAACCCGTGTGGCATCTAGCCGCCGGATCGCATCAGCAATTTGAGGCGGCGCATCGCTGCCTTGCACCAACGTCGGACTCAGGATCACATCCGCTAAGGGAAAGCGCCGCATCAGGACGTTACGCACATCCTGGAAGGCCGCCGCACTTGCTGACGTGACCACACCAATCCGCATTGGGAAGGGGGGC
>CAWUJQ010000642.1:0-2393 GCA_963922445.1 uncultured bacterium | reverse complement strand
CCCCCCCCCCCCCCCCCCCCCCCCCCCCCCACCCATACCCAGCACCATACCCAATAATATCTCGAGTAATCTCCCGACATATCCATCGTGTCATCTGAATATCCAGCACTAGACCCAGCCCGCGAACCAGCCCGAAACCCAGCCCGACAACCAGCCCGACAACCAGCCCGACAACCACTCTAAATGCCCAACTTAGACCTGTCGAATCGTTGTGCCGCCAGTCGAACTGAAGCCCTTCGATATAGAAATTGGTCATCTCTCGCTGTTGGGTCTGCCAGCCAATCCACGCCAGCCAGTGACGGGTTTTGTCGTCGGGGTAGGGCTTGCCTGTGCGCTGGTCAAGCTGCCGCGTGACGTAGGGCGCAATCACTACCTCCCGCACCCGCTCCAGGCTGTTTCCAGCATGTGGGATAGGGGGGACGGTCGTGCGGTGGGCGTAGGTGTCAATCAGGATGTTGGCAAACAACGGCTTCCGCGATTCGCGCCACACATCATCCGTTGCCGTGAGTTCACGCATAAGCGGGTCAGCCGTTGCAGCGGCAATGCCCCCATCAATCAGGTAGCGCCGGAATGTGGCTTTGTCCGGGGGCTGTAGTTCGACTGCATTGTGGGTGTTCAGGGTGTCGGTTAGTCGGTTGTACTCCTTAATGCGGCTGCACACCACCACCTGCGTATCCGGCGAGAGAAAGTTATTGATGGCATTCAAGCAGGCGTCACGGTGGTTCTCTGCCACTTCGTCCAGGCCGTCCAGCATGTAGACAATCAGGTTGCCGCCGATGAGTTCTTCAGCCAGTGCTTTTGAAACGCCATAATCTATTCTCAGCCGCTCAATAAGCCACTCGGATAGCGACTGCTTCGGGTTGGCTGCCCACGACGACAGGTTAAACACCATCGGGATTTTCACGGCATTGGTGGGCGTGGCTTCCTGCAACAGCAGTTCCGTGAGTTGCAGCATCAGCACCGTTTTTCCGCTGGCAGGCTCCCCCAAAAACAGCAACTTCCGGTCTACATCACGGAAGAACCGATAAATGTTTGCGGGCGTGTTCACAATTTCCGTGTCGGGTTCATGCTCTCTGTGCAGCAGCAGGCCAATGCGCCCCAAAAATCCCGTTGGTTTTTGTTCGGCCTGCGTGGGTACTGCTGTGGCCTCCGGCTGGAAGCCCCGGTATCGTTCAGATTGTCCGGCCTTGTCGGGGTCACTTACGACGGGAACCTTGAACTGAACATCCCGCAGCGAATCGTACAGCACCCCCTCAATCCAGTTACGCTGCACGGCCCTAATCAAGTCACGGCGGTTGCGCTGGTCGGGCGTGAGGGCGTCTGTTTTTTCGGCACTCCGAAACAGAAAATGCCATAGGATTTGCAGGGGTTCCGCGAGGCTGGCCAACCCCAACACGATAAGCGCAATCTTGACGTTGCGGGCGACGTTTTCATCATTGGCCACCACAAACGCCGCTGTCAACAGCACAATCGCCACACACACGAAAAACACGCCACGAACCCGTTTCGTGAAGATGCCGCCTGTTGTCTTTTCAATCTGCTTGCTGGCCATAGCTACGCTCCGCGTGTTCCCCGTGTCACGCTACAATAATACCGCAACACCAACCGCGCTGCCCATAACGGCTACAAACGGACGCACATACGGCCACCCTTTCACTTTGCATATACAACGCCGGACAGATAAAATCCCCAGCCGAATGCCCGCCAGCCGGACGAAAACCACCCGTGACGCTGCAACTCACCCCCACAGACCAGCAGATGCTCAACGGCGACATGGGCCGCGCCGCCCAGATTGCCATGCGCATCCTGACGACGATGGCCGAGGTCTACGGCGCAGACGCGCTGCTTGACGTTAACTCCGCCCACATTGACGGCGTGTTGTATCACGGGCGCTCCGGGTTGGAATTTGTGCAAAAGCTGGTCGAAGCCGATGGCAAGGTCACGGTGCCAACGACGCTCAACGTGGGCGCGCTCGATCTCATGCACCCGGAAGCGTTCCAGGGTACTGCGCAGGTCGCAGCGTGGGCACGCGATACCATGCTCAGCTATGAGCAGTTGGGCTGCCAGCCGATTTACACCTGTGCGCCCTACCAAACGATGGCCCGCCCCGGCTTCGGTGAGCAAATCGCCTGGGCTGAGAGCAACGCGATTGTGTTTGCCAACTCCGTGTTAGGGGCACGCACCCAGCGCTACGGCGACTTCATTGATATATGCTGCGCCTTCACAGGGCGTGCGCCCGCCGCCGGACTGCATCTGACGGAGAACCGGCGCGGCCAACTGCTGTACCAGCTAGACGGCATCCCGGAGCGGCTGCTGCGTGAGGATGTGTTCTTCCCGGTGTTGGGCTACTTTGTCGGCGCAAACAGCGGCCAGTCCATCCCGGTGATTGACGG
>CAWUJQ010000641.1:0-2400 GCA_963922445.1 uncultured bacterium | reverse complement strand
CTGCCATGATGACGTTCACGTTTTGGCGCAAGCAGGGCTACGGCAGTGATTTGTGTGACCGGGCGACGGCGTTTATCCAGGCGCAGGCGGACGCCGATGTGGGCCTGTTGTGGACGAGTGTGCCGGACTTCTATCGGGCGCGGGGCTGGGAGGGGGTGCCGGGGGAACCGGCTGTATTTGGCAATCCGGCAAAGCCGACGGTGCGCGGGGGTGAGGTGACGATGATGCTGTTTCTATCGGAGCGGGCACAGGCGGCCCGCCCACAGCTTGAAGCTGGCCCGCTTTACGTGGGCCAAACGAGTTGGTGATTACGACTCTGCGCGCTTTTGCGCCTCGTATTTAGCCTGATTGACGATCCCCATCAGGCCGGTGCCTTTGCCCATACTGATGTTTTTGCCAAACAGCGCAAATACAATGTCCGATTGAATCGCGGCCACTTGCTCTAGCGGCTGCCCACTGAGCGCGTCGTTCAGCACGACGGCCATTGCCTTGGCGCTCAGGCCTTGCGGGTTCAGTACATCAAACCAGAACTTAAGCGTGCCGTCTTCGTTTTCTTCCGCCCACACATAAGCGTCGCTTTCACATTGCTGGACGTGGTTTTCTTCCGGGTACGGCTGGACGGCGATGCGCTCTGGCACTTTGGCCTCATTGAAGCGGTCAGCCAGTTCAATCAGGTATTCGGTGCGCTCGGTGCGATCCTGAATAAATGAAAAGTCCTCTAGCACTTCTTGCAGCTTGGCGGGAATCTCTGCCATAGTGGTTTCCTGTATACTCACGAGTATCGTGTGTGTAATCATAGCACGATGAGCCAATGTGCCAACACAAGTATTTCATTGATAGTGATGTATCAACGGAGGAGCAACGATGCTCAGGACGACCCAACAGGTTCTTGTCGCGTTTGTCATGATGGGTGTGGGCGCGCTGGCCTTCGCGCAGGACGACGCGCCACCGTTTTTAGGGATTCAGTTCACGCCGGACGGCGTTAGCGGGGTGGTGGTTGACGATGTGGTCGCGGGCAGCCCTGCCGATGCAGCGGGATTGCAGGTGGGGGATGTGCTGCTGAGCGTGGATGATGTGTACATCAGCGCGGAAATACTTGCACAGGCGCTAAGTGCCTACAGCGTGGGCGATACCGTCACGCTTGGCGTGGTGCGTGACGGCGCGCTGGTCGAGTTGGCGGCAACGTTGGGTGAACGTCCTACGGAGCCAGCGGAAGCCCCGGTGGTGCCAGACGCAACGCAAGAAGCCACGGACGACGACGATGAAGCGCCAACAACGCGGCCTGTGCTTGGCGTCACAGTTGAAGAAGCTGACGGCGGGGTGAGTATCGCTGGCGTGGGTGAGGGTAGCCCCGCTGAAGACGCGGGTATCGAAGCGGGTGATGTCATAACAGCGATTGACGGTGAGTCCGTAGACGACATTCAAGCGCTCATTACCCTGCTCACGGAAAACTACCGTCCGGGTGATACGGTTGAGGTTACGTTGGCGCGTGACGGTGACGAACAAACGGTTGAGGTCACGTTAGGTGAGGCACCCGCCCTGCCAGACAACGACGTTCTCATCGTGCCGTTGGGGGCGGTCAGCTATGATGAGGCGCTGCAAGCGTGGCTGGTTGAAGATGACGCGCTGGCGGAGTTCGGGTTGCAAGCGGGTGACCTGATTACCGAGGTCAACGGCGAGGTTATCACGGACCGGGCCGACCTGTTCGACGTGCTGAGTGAAGGCGTCCTCGAACAGACCATCACGCTGACGGTGGAGCGCGGCGACGACACCCTTGAGATTGAGGTGCCGCTGATTGTGGTCGCAGCGATGGTGAATACGGTCGCCATTCCGCCGTTGGAAGCGCCAGAATTGGAAATGGTTCCCGATGGTGGCGTCAATATGTTATTCAGCATGCCATTGGACGCAATTCGCTACGACGTAGCAGAGCAGGTGTGGATTGTCGAAACGAACGATCTTGCGCAATTGGGCTTGCAAATGGGAGATGTGATTACAGCGATTGACGGTGAGACAATCGAGTCATGGGCAGAGCTATTTGACGTAACCCTCCTTACCTCACCAGAAGATATAATCAGGTTAACTGTGGAAAGAGGCGGTGAGATCATTGAAGTCGACGTTCCGCAAATTATGGCCGTTGGGATGTTCAACGCACCAGGTTCACCACCTTTGGAACTAGAGATGCCGGAGTAATCCCCCGAAACATAGGTCAGATGGCCCATTCGCGCAGGTCATCTGACCCTTGCACACATTTAGCCACCCTTAAGACAGATTTCAGCCTGCGCTTTTGTAGCTCAACTATGCTATGAGTATAGTTCGGTGAATCTGTTGCCATGACAACCCAAACCAGAAGACCAAACACACAAACCACAACCATCATCCCACGCATGACATGGCACACGC
>CAWUJQ010000640.1:0-2401 GCA_963922445.1 uncultured bacterium | reverse complement strand
CGCAAAATACCCACTCATTTGCTTCAGGAACAATCCCATGACAGACTCCCCCGAAATCCGTGACCAGCTTAACGCGCTCAACGCTCGTTCGCGTACCCTGCTCGGCGGGCCAGACCGTGCCGGGGCACGGTCCATGTTCAAGGCCATCGGCCTCACTGACGAAGACCTGGAAAAGCCGCTGGTGGCCGTCGCCAACACCTGGACGGAAGTCGGCCCGTGTAACTTCCACTTGAAGCTGATCGGCCAAAAGATTAAAGAGGGCATCCGACGGGCTGGTGCCACCCCGCTGGAATTCAACACGGTTTCCATTAGCGATGGCATCACGATGGGCACAGAAGGCATGAAAGCCTCGCTCATCTCCCGCGAGATGATTGCCGACAGCATCGAACTGGTGGTGCAGGCCAATATGTTTGACGCGTGTATTGCCATTAGCTCGTGCGATAAAACCATCCCCGGCACCATGATGGCGCTCATCCGGCTCAACATCCCGTCGCTGATGCTCTACGGCGGCACTATCAAACCGGGCAAGTTCCCAGGCCGCTACCCCATGGACGCCAACGACGGCCAGCCGCAGGACGATAAGGACATCAACATTGTGCATGTGTACGAGGCCATCGGCGCGTATAACAGCGGCAAAATCAGCGCAGATGACCTGAAGATGATCGAAGATCACGCGTGCCCCGGCCCCGGCGCGTGTGCGGGCCAGTTCACCGCCAACACGATGAGTACCATCGGCGCAATTATGGGCATTAGTCCGATGGGCTTTAACGATGTGCCTGCCGTGGACAAAGAAAAGGAAGAAATTGCGGTCAAAGCGGGCGAAATGATCCTGTCCTTGCTGGAAAACAACATCCGCCCCAGCGACATTATCGACCGCAAAGCGCTGGAAAACGCGATTGCCGTGGCAGCGGGCACGGGCGGCAGCACCAACTCGATTTTGCATACGCTGGCCTTCGCCCGTGAAGCAGGCATCCCGTTCACAATTGACGACATCGAAGCCATCAGCAAGCGCACCCCCATCATTGCGGATATGACGCCCACCGGGCGCTACAACGCGCTGGATATGTACGAAGCGGGGGGCATCCGGCTGTTGGCCCAACGCATGCTGGAACAAGGTTTGCTGCATGGCGACTCACTCACGGTGACGGGCAAAACCCTGGCTGAAGAAGCCGCCACCGCCGCCGAAACGCCCGGTCAAAAAGTAGTGCTGCCCAAAGGCGACCACATCAAGCCAACGGGCGGGTTGGTCGTCTTCAAAGGTAACCTGGCCCCGAATGGCGCAGTGGCCAAGCTCAAAGGCACGGAACCGCAGCACCATCGTGGCCCGGCGCGGGTGTTCAACAACGAAGACGACGCCTTTGCCGCCGTCAAGCGCGGGGAAATCGTCAAGGGCGATGTGGTCGTCATCCGCTATGAAGGGCCAGTAGGCGGCCCCGGCATCCGAGAGATGCTGCAAACCACAGCCGCGCTCGTGGGGCAGGGGTTGGGCCAGGATGTGATGATGCTCACGGACGGGCGCTTTAGCGGCGGCACACGCGGCCTGATGATCGGCCATTGTGCGCCAGAAGCGATGGTCGGCGGGCCAATCGGCCTGTTAGAAGAGGGTGACATCATCGAAGTGGACGTGGAACAGCGCAGCATCCGCGTTGACCTAAGCGACGAAGAACTCGAAGCGCGCCGCGCCAAGTGGCAGGCTCCGGCACCGCACTACACCTCCGGCGTGATGGCGAAATACGCGGCGCTGGCCAAGCAAGCCGACGACGGCGCGGTGAGCAACATATTCTAGGCAGTTATTCCGACTGCAATTTGTATGGGCGCGCAGCGGCGCGTCCGCTACCGAAAAACGCGGCACGGTGAACCGTTACGCTTGGGTTTCCAGCGGACGCAGTAGCGCGCCCATTTACAGGGTCACACGGGGTTTGTACGGACGCGCAACGGCGCGTCCGCCACAGGAAAACATGGCACGGTGAACCGTTACGCTTGGGTTTCCAGCGGACGCAGCAGGCTGCGTCCCTACAGGGTCACACGGGGGTTGTAGGAGCGCGCAACGGCGCGTCCGCCACAGGAAAACGCGGCAGGGTGGATAGATGCTAATCGGAGGCGTCGTCATCTGCATCTTCGACCCAATCCGGCTGCCAGAAGTCCGGGTGATTGGGGTTGGTGTAGCGGGTCATGTCGGTGGCGGGCGTCCAGTATTTGGTGAAGATAGGATTGCCGCCCTCGTCACGCTCACCTGTCCGCGTGGCATCCGGCAGGACGGTCTTCTCATCGAACGTCGCACCCCCCAACGCAGCGCCGGACAGATTCGCCCGCAACTACGAAGCGCGCGGCGTCGCCGAGGACAACTCCGAGCCGGCCCGATACACCGCCGCGAAAAACCACGCGGCCTTCTAACAACAGA
>CAWUJQ010000639.1:0-2423 GCA_963922445.1 uncultured bacterium | reverse complement strand
ACCACGCCCGCAATCCCGGTCGGGCGGCGGTTGCGGTGTGGCTGGTGGGCGTTATTTTGGCGGTTGGCTCCGCCGTCAAGACGTTCACCGTGCCTTACATGCTCACGGCGGGCGGGCCGGGCACCGCGACCAACACGGTCAGCCTGTATGCCTTCCAAGAGTCCTTTCAATTTATGAATGTCGGGGTGGGGGCGACCGTCAACGTGACGCAGATGCTGCTGTTGATGCTGGTTGCTGTGGGCGTGTGGCTGGTGCTGACCGTCTCCCGGTTGCGGCTGCGCTTTGCACCTGGCCCGTCCGCGACCAACACAGGGGCGAGCGCTGCCGGATTGGTTGTGGTTGGGCTGTTCACGTTGCTCTATGTGGCGCTATTGCTCTACGCGGCGACGTTCCGCTGGCCCGGCTTTGACCCGGAACGCGGCTTGGGTGGCGCGTTCGAGGCGTATGGGCGCACGCTGTTTAACACGTTTGGGCAACCGTTGGTCGTCATCTGGATGTTGCAGGTACCGATGATGTACATCCTGGGGATGGCGTTGGGCTATTTGCGCCCGCTGGGCAAGATCGGTTCTGACATTCTACTTTTGGTATTTCTGGTACTGGCCATCATGCCGCCAGAGGTGCTGGGCATGGCATGGTTTATGCGGTTGGCACAGGCGGACTTGCTCAATGCGGCGATCCCGGTGCATATGACGAGCTTCATGGCGTTAGTGGTGTTCAAGCTGTTCTTCGACGGTGTGCATGAGCGGCTGCAAACCGACCCGGAGGCGATGTTTGTGCGCGATGGCCTGCTGGCGTCATTTGCGGTGGCACTGGTGGTGGGGGTTGTGCTTAGCCTGCTGAGTACAAACGAATTGTACTGGCCGCTGATTGCCACCACCCGCCGGGAAGCGATGACGGTTCCCGTGGTCATGGTACAGTTGAGCGGTGCGTTCGCAATTGAATTTAACGCGCTGTTGGCCTATGCCCTGCGCTATGTGTGGATCAAGCTGTTGGTCTTTTTGCCGCTGCTGCTGCTGGGCTACTTGCTCGTTGTAGATCGGCTGGCGCTGGTGGCAGGTGAGGCGGCGGCGTCCGTTGGGGCGGGCGTGGATGCGGACTTTGGCGATTTAAACACCGACGACGACACACCGCCTGCCGAGACCAGCCCTTAACATGGGTCGCCGCTTATGGAGCCTTTTCAACCGATATTGGTAAGTTAGGATGGCAAACCCCCCTCTAATTTGTACACATTAACCGACGTGATTTGTGCAAACTGTTGTTAAATTAGGGTTAAGTGTGTTAAAATCAAATATCGAATTAATCTTTATAGACGGAGGTGCTGAGTGCTGAGTCCCGTATTGCGGTTTTTGCACAACGAACTGAATCGAATTGAACAGGATATGCAGTGGATGGATTTGTGGAACAATCCCGATCTGTTAGCTGAGTATCAGCGCCGCTGCACAATCATCCAGGACTTGATCGCGTTGGCGTTCTCACCAGAGGCGGCCCTGAAAGCCATTCAGCAGCGCCTTGCAGACGCTGACATGCTGCTGACCGAGTTGGCGGATGCTGGCGACATTGAAACTGCCACAACGCTGCTTATTGACGCCGAGTACCTGGCCGGGTTGCTGGAGCGTGTTGCCGCCTATATTCAGAGCGAAACAGTGATTTACGCGCTCGACGGCATCGACATTTAACACGCGTGGGCACAGCCCCTCTGTGCCCTCACACCGCTTTGCGGTTGCCCCACTGTCAAGCTAAACCACATCCTTAGTCAACAGCGCATCACTCAACGCTTGAATACGGTCACGGTATTCAATGCGCCGTATCCAGTCGGGGTTCCAGCGCTCAACGCTGTGATAAGCTCCCGCAAACGCCCCAGCAATACACGCAATCGAATCCGAGTCGCCACTGCTGAATGCCCCACGCCAAATCACCCGCGCCGGGTCATCCGGGAACATTAAAAAGCAAAGGAAGGCCGTTGCAAACGCTTCCTCCGCAATCCAACCCGCCCCTGTAATCTCACATGGATTCGCGTCACGGTCTAGGTTGGCCATTGCGGTATCCACTCGGTCAAGCACGCTCAGGCACTCGTCCCAGCCGTGCGCGATGTAGTCTTCTGCGCTAGGCATCATGATGGCGCGCTGCCACAAATCACCCAACCAATCCGCGTGATACACCCGCCGCTGCGACTCCGCATAATCGCGGGTGCGCTGGCGCAGCCCGTTCACATCGCCGCCGTTGCCCAAATCCGTAATCACGTAAGCCGTGAGGTCAGCGGCAGCCAGCCCGGTTGGGTGCGCGTGGGTGTGCGCCGCCTGGAATTGCGCCAGCGCTGCACGAGTGGTCGCGTCTACATCAAGCACGCCGACGGGCATCACGCGCATGTTGGCCCCACAGCCCTTTGAGCTGATGTCCGTGGCCTGATGCCAGGGTTGGCCGTC
>CAWUJQ010000638.1:0-2430 GCA_963922445.1 uncultured bacterium | reverse complement strand
GCACGGCCAGCCAGCGGTCGCCGCCTTCTGCAAACCCAAAGCCTGTAATCGCCGCGCCGGACGCGCGATACAGCACTGTTTCATTGCCTGTGGCCGCGTTATAGCGCACGATTTCACTGCCGGTAGCGGTGTGGCGCTGATAGACCAGCGTCGGCGCGCCGGCTAGCCAGGGCCGGTACGATAACCCCACCTCATCCGCCAGCAGCGTGAGCGCGTCCGTCGTCATGTCTAGCAAAAACAGTTGATAGTTGCTTGGCCCCGTTCGCTCGTAAAAGCTGCACCACTGGCCGCCGTCCTCACACTGGAACAGCACGGTGTAGCCATCAAAGCGGGTGTGCAGCCGCCCATCCGCGAGGCTGTAGCGATAGATATTCGGCGCAACATTCGTCTCTGCGGGGGGATGTGCGAGTAAGTACAGGCGGGAGCCATCAGGTGACCAGGCCACAACCGGGTCGCCCTGGTAAGTACTGTCTGCAATGCGGGTGCGGGCGTCGCCGCGCTGCAAGTAGAGCGCGCATACAGTAGACAGGGTTTCATCACGAACGCACTCACGCTGCGCATTGTGTTGGCCGTCCGGCGCGGGGTACGTCTCGGAGATTGTGCGGGCGCGGGGTTCTGGGGATCGCGGGCGGGTGATGGACAGCCCGGAAAACACATCGACTGTGTGTTCAATCATCTTGTCGCTAACACCAACGGATTGAACGAACTGTGCAGGCGGGTAAGTCCGCTGCTGCCCGACCGCTGTCGCGCCGACGATGGCAACGGCCATCAAGATGATGGTCAGGGTTGTGCGCTGAATCAGTTGCATCGCATGTTACCCCCCGCTAGACCAAACGATGTCCCCGGCATTATAGGCAGCAGGCAGCCGAATCTGACGCGGCGGGCGGCTGCCATCGCTGGGCACCACGTAAATTGACTTGCGGCCAAAGCGTGACTCCGGGAAGGCAGTAATGGCAATCCACTTGCCGTCCGGTGACCAGGCCGTGGTGGTGCGATAGCGCTGGTCAAAGTCCGTCAGTTGGATGGCTGCTTCCATGTGTGGAGCGGCGAGATAGTAATTGGTGACATCGCCAAATGCCACTTGAGCGGTAAATAACACAGCCGGCTCGACAGGTGACCACGTGTTGACCTCTAATTGAAAAGCCGTTTGTAGGGCTGCTGTGGGCACAGCCGCGTCATCATGAATGCTGACGAGGTGCAGCTCATTCGCGTGGAGGTCAGTGCGCACGGCCAGCCACGCTTCCTGGCGATCTTGAATCCAGAACTGCTGGATGCGTCCCTCGCTCAGGTCGAACAGCACCCGCGCTGTGTCGGCGTCTGGGTGATACAGTACCAACTCACTGCGCTCACCCACCTGCCGCTCAAAGATGAGATGAGGCGTCTGCCGCAGCCATTGATCGTGATAGAACAGGTTGACCTCGTCAGCAATCACGCGCAAGTCGCCGGTTGTCAGGTCAAGGCGATAGCGGCTGTAGCCCGCGTCTGCATCGTAAACGACGGTACACCAGTGGCCCTGCGGCATACACGTAAACCGCTTGATAGGCGCATCGCCCAGGGTGGTGACGCGCTGTGTGGTGAGGTCGTATACCTGGAGTTTGTCCCCCGATTGGGACGACGTATACGGCGCAAAGTAGAAGCGGTCGCCGTCCGGTGACCAGCGATAGGTGTAAAAGGGGCGCACTTCGTCCGGCAGGCTGACGTAGTCGCCCGTGGTGCCGATGGTAAGCTGACAGGTGTAGTCGAAGCCCATTGGCAGGCAGCTAATCCGGGCGACGGTGCGGCCATCCGGTGAGGGGTAGGTCGTTTCGTCTTCAAAGCGGATAGGGGTAATGCCCGTTGGACTGCGTTTGGGGTAAACCAGGCCGTAGAACAGGTCAATGTGGTTATCCACGGCGACGGTGTGCTGCACGCCAAGCGCGGTCGCTGCGGGGTACGTCCGTGAGCGGCCTATGCTGACGGCTGCGCTAACAACCACACACAACACCACACTTATCGCCAAGATGAATCGCATCAGTTGCATTACATAACCCACGCCTGCTATCAACTATCACTCACCCATCATAACGGATGCTGCCTGCACCGTCGCCAACGTTTTTCTGACGCTCACGGCAGCTCATCCCACTGCGGCCAACTGATGCTGCTGGCATGGATCGTCGGCGGCAGCGGAACGGGCACTCGAACGGGCGGCGCGCCGTTATCAATAAACGTGCGATGCAGTTCGATCCGTGTGCGGGTGTAATTACCCCGACGGATACGTGAACAGATACTGCCTACCCTGAACATCTCACCGATACTATTTTTATCGGCGTGAATGAGTGATGGGGTTATTTCAACGGAACCTGGCCAGATGTCGTCAACAACATCTTTGAACTCGATCCATAGTCTCCTAAAACCTTTCTTTACCCAACAGCGACGGGAACCACCGCCTTC
>CAWUJQ010000637.1:0-2431 GCA_963922445.1 uncultured bacterium | reverse complement strand
TGAGCGCGGGCGGCCATTGGCTGTAGGCGCGGCTAGTTCGGCCTGCCCAGCATAATGATGAGGTCGCCGTCCGGGGTGATTTCAACACTGCCCGGCTGCGGGAATACGCTCATGGTTTCAACAATCGGCGTGTAGGCCGCGCGCCTTGCCTGGGGCACATTTTCGTAGCGCAGGGCATTCGGCGCGTATTGGATGTCTTCGGCTTGCAGCAGCGTTATCAAGTGCTGCGTTTTGTGAGGCTGGTGCTTGGTCACGGTCGCCAAACTGACGCTGCGATCCATCAAGGTGTTGCCGTAACGCGGGTGATCGAAGGGGCGCTGTGATGTAAAGTCCAGGGTGCCGACGGTGACAACGCGCACGTCCTCGTTTTGCAGCAGCAGCGGGTAATTGGGATGTTGTTCCACGGCCACCAGAACGCGATTCATGATGGCATAGTCGCGCTGGTTGATGCTGTACGTGACCAGCGCAATGCTGCACTGCTGATGCAGGAAGACAACCAGCACACCCACCGCCAGCACTTGCAACACCCACCGTCCAGTGCGGGCTGACAGGTGATGCAGCGCTAACGCAATCATGCCCGCGTAGATGAGGCTATTGGGCACAAGCGCATTGAACCGATAGGAGTTTGCTGGCAGGCGCAAGATACCAATCCCCCACGGCATCACCAGCAGGCCGATCATCGCCAAAACCAACAACGCCGCTGTGATGGGATTGCCCTGGCGCACACTAAAAATAGCTAATGCTGCTACAGCCAGCCAAAACACCACTTTAATGAACAACGGCATCAGCAGCGTGTCCTGGAAGTAATACGCCCCGAACGTTTCGGCAAAGCGGGTTAGCGTAAAGCTCAGGTCAGCGGGCGACGAAACAAGTGACCCGGTTAGGGCATAATTATGGTCGGCGGGCAGCGGTTCAACGCCGTATACCCGCTGCGAGATGTCTACCTCGACCACATACAGCAGCAGGCCCAACACCATCACCGCCACCATCATGCCCACGCGCTGCAAAATTCGCACGGGCGACGCAAATTCGTCACGGTGCAGCGCGTCGTTTATCACGCGGAAGACGACCGCACCAAACGTGAAAAACAAATAGACCTGTTTGATCGACATGGCAAGGCTCACCAGTAGCGCGCTCAGCCCGATGAGGGCCAAGCCCAGCCCTACACGGCGTTTGAGCAGCAAACTGACCTGCGCCCGGTGCGCGACATAGGCGGCGATGCTGGCCAAAACCAGGGCGACGCCGACGGACACATGGTTGATCTTGAAGTTCACCTCTTGTGACCAGATGGGGTGAAACAGCATGAGCGCCACAAAGAAAAACACCGTACTCCGCTCACGCAGGCCCATTACCGTAGCTTGAATCCAGCCGGACACAATGAGCATCACCACGAACAGGGTTAGCGTCAGCGACGGGGCAAACATGCTGTCCTGGGTGACTTCCGACACGACGCGGTGCCCCCACCGCCCAATGCGAACCGCCCAGGTGTACTGCGTGCTGCCATCGATAAAGTTCTGCCAGTCATCGCCTGCCAGCGTGAGGTTAAACGCCGAAAAACCATAGCCGGCCAGCGCACAAAACCCCAGGGTGATGAGGTACCAGCGATAGGCATATAGGGTTGCTTGCCCCTCGTCCAGGAGTGCTTCTAAGCGTTGAACCATGCCCTACCTGACTTTCCTGCTTACTGGTTGATTGCGCGTGCGCGTGGCGGAGTATATCCGATGGCGGGGCGGTACAACAGGCGCACCTAATGGTCTGCGTTCCCGCGTCCGGGGCACTTACCGAGTGCGAATCAGGTGGGCCAAACGCAGTTCACCTACCCCATTATGACCTGTCCTGACCTGAAAACCCCTAAACATTGGGGGTTAATCAGCGAACTACCCTGAACCCTATTGACCCCTAAGCAAAACCCGTGATATGTTGTGGTCACGACGGAAGCGCAGGCCGCCCCGCGCCGGTTCACCAGACTGATCCCAACCAGCAGCGGCGGTTTGCACAGCCCGATGACTTGCCATCGTGTCCTTTTGCAGGGTTGGGCTGTTCCGTCGGCTTTATAAGTGAATTCATCGTATGTCCGTCTATCCGTGGAGGTGCTGCCGTGAGCAAGCAGAATCCATACATCAACTTCATCCAACAGCGCGTGCGTCCCCCGCAAAGCGAACCGCTCCCCGGACAGGTCGCGAACTCAGCGGGCGGGCACAGCTATGCCCTGGACGTGTGGGGCCGACTGCACCGCTTCCTGATTTTGGGCAGCGAGGGCGGCAGCTACTATGCTACTGAGCGCGACTTGACCAAGGAAAACGCGCAGGTCGTCATGGAAGCATTGGCTGAAGACGGTGTGCGGGCGGTCCATACGATTGTCGAAATCAGTGACAGCGGGCGTGCGCCCAAGAACACCCCGGCCATCTTCGCGCTGGCGCTGGCCACCACC
>CAWUJQ010000636.1:0-2436 GCA_963922445.1 uncultured bacterium | reverse complement strand
CGGGATGCGGGCGTAGCGCACACCGTCGGCGTCTTCATGCAGGATGAACGTCAGGCCGTCCGTGCCGACGCGGCCCAGCTTGCGCGCTTTGACGTAGGGTTTGAGCAGGTCATACAGGTTCGTGCCAATCACCAGATGAATGTACCCTGCCGCCATTGTCCCCTCCACGAGTGCGCCGTCCACCACTTCATAGCGCTTGTCTTCGTCCAGATGCAGCAGGTCAGCCTGGGTGATGGCTTGTGTATTGAGTTGAGCGTCCGTCATGGTGCGATCCCTGCGGTGTGCTTACGGCTATTGTATCAGAACGAGGAGCGCCGCATCACAAGCAGCGTGCCCCGTACCGTCAGCGTGAGGGCGAGACTGAGTCCGGTGAGGGTGAGCCAGAACGGGTAATTCGGGACATATGGCGCGTCCGGTAAGATGAGGTGGTCAAGGATTGCATCACCACCGAGAGCGACAACATCCTCTGGCGGATCTTCCAGGGGATTATTCCACACAGAAAAAACTTGCAGGTCTCTCAGCAAGACCAACTCTATTGGCAGTTCAGTTAGGCTATTATTTGCCAGGAGTAAATCCTGGAGCCGTGTCATATCTCCGATTTCCGGCGGCAAGCTCACGAGCTGATTTACGCTCAGGTAGAAGTCCTCTAGCCGCGATAGGTTGCCAATCTCAGGTGGGAGTGACGTAAGCGCATTCTCTGATAGCTCAATAACGCGCAACTGCGTCAACTGACCGATTTCCGGCGGCAAGTGGGTCAGCCTATTGCTTGAGAGATGCAGTTCGCGCAATCGGGAAAATTGGCCTATCTCAGGTGGTAGCGCTTCCAACCGATTGCCGTTCAACTTTAACATGCCAAGCTGACTCAGGTTACCAATCTCAGGTGGTAGTTCCGTCAGCCAGTTGTTTTCAAGAAACAGTCTGCGTAGATGAGTCAGTTGACCAATTTCCGGCGGTAGTTCGGTGAGTCTCAAATCACGTAGATCAAGGCGTACATGCACCTTTTCTCTTGCCTCCTCAATCCTCACCAACGCCTCCTCATACGGCGTGAGCGCCTCCTGCCCGCTGACCGTCCCCGTCACCGCCATCATCGCACTTACCACAATCGCCCACATCCAACGCCCCATAACAACCTCCAGCCTCATTTCGTTTGCGCCATTCACCCGGCCTCCGTATCATCGTAGCAGGCGGCGGCAGGTGCCCGCCCCACGACAACCCTACGCACCACATACGGGAGATGCAGGCATGGCGACAACAAAACGGGTGATCCTCACGCTGGCAGTGCTGCTGGCGCTCACAGCCACAGTCACTGCCCAACAGGACGGTGGCATCATCAATTACGGTGCCATCATCACAGGCCAACTGGACGGCAGCACACCCTCCGTCACGTACAGCTTTACGGGCGCGGCGGGCGACCTCGCGCTGTTTACGGTCACACCCGCCAGCCGGACGCTTGCGCCGGTTCTCGTCCTGCAAGATGCCACCACTGCCACCACTATCGCCACCAGCCAAAGCCAGCAGGGGGTGTTTAACCGGCACGGCGCGTCCCTGGCGGTACGCCTTCCCGCCGATGGTGTGTATACCGTCACGGTCGGTTCTGTGAGCGGAGAGGGCGTATACGTGCTGCGCTTCGACGGCTTGGCCGCTCCAAATAATCTGCTGCCGCCCGGTGAACCGCTGCTGGTGGACATCACGCCGGAGGTACCGTATCAGGTGTTTGCGACAGCAGGCGGCGTGCTGCGCTTCAACGCGACGACGGTTGATTTCGGTTTCGTTGCGGAGGTGTTCAGCCGGACGGGGCATGTGGCGACGCTGCACGGCGGCTCATTGCAAGACGCAGCGGTTGCCCTGCCTGAATTAAGCGGCGACACCTACACGGTTATCGTCTATGGAACAGAACCGACAGCAACCGGCACGGTGCTGTTCTTTGTGGATGATGTGGGCGCAGAAGATGTACCCGTTGTGAGTGCATCCGGGTGTACGCTGATTGTCTTTCCAGAGAGTTTCGGTGCAAATGTACGCCTTGGCCCCGGCCTGGACTTCGAGATCATCACAACGCTGCCCGTTCGCACAGAGGTGCCCGTCACCGGGCGCAACGACCCGTGGTTAACGGTTCAACTGGCCGACGGGCGCGAGGGCTGGGTGTTCAACGAAGTCGGAGCGGCCCAAGGCACCTGTAACGCGCTCCCCAATGTGCCAGAAGACCCCTTCCCAGCCCAGCCGCTGGCGGGAGCCAACGCGGTTGCTAATGTGAACCTGCAAACGTCCACGCCGTTTATCCCGACGAACACACCAACGAATACGCCCACCAATACACCGACGTTCACACCCACGCCGACCGCAACCGCGACCTTCACGCCGACGGCAACCTTTACCTTTACCCCCACGTTTACGTTCACACCGACCTTTACCCCCACGCCAACACTGACCCCGACGCTG
>CAWUJQ010000635.1:0-2444 GCA_963922445.1 uncultured bacterium | reverse complement strand
GCACGATCCTGACGATTCGCGGTGAGTTCTCAATTGTGATTGCGGGCCTCGCGGGGAGTGCAGGCGTGGCGAGTGGGGCGCTTGCGCCACTGTCGGCGGCCTACGTGCTTATTATGGCGATGGCCGGGCCGCTTGCCCTGCGCTTCCTTGACCAGATTATGGATCGCCTGCTCAACCAGAACCGTTCACCGCAGCCAGCGCCCACCGTGGAAGAAGTGGCGGGCGACTGAATACCAAAACAGAACGCCAACCATCAAGGAGAGATGACATGACCGACCACAACCTACCGTTCCCGACCGCCGAAGAAGGCGCGCTTGTCACGGTGCTGCTCATCGTAGACGATGTTGCCCGCTCCCGTGACTTTTACGCGGATGTACTGGGCGGGGAAATCGTCCGGCAGGAAGCCCCCGCGTTTGTGAAGCTGTACAACACCTGGATTATCATCAATACGGGTGGCGGTGGCACCATCGACAAGCCTGACGTGACCATGGCCCCGCCCAGCGACCCCAACGTGGCAGGCATCGCCATGAACATCCGTGTGCATGATGTGCAAGCGATGTACACCGCCATCACGGAGCGCGGCGGCCAGTTCCTCACGGAGCCAAAAGACATGGGGCCGGAAATCCGTTGCTACCTGCGTGACCCCGACGGCTACCTGATTGAATTCGGTCAGACGACGCTCACGCCGGAGCAGTTGGCCGGGAACTAGCGGGCACAGGCGTGCTTTCGTTGGAAAAGGGTGGCAAATGTTGTGCGCTGGTGCTATCCACGCGGGCGGGATATATGCCACCCTTCATCATGCATATCGGTATTGGTAGAGGCGCGATATATCGCGTCCGGTGAAAGTATATGAGCGCCGCTCCATGGTTACGATTCTAGCTCATGAGCAATACCTAGCCTATCAGCCCACTCCAAAATGATGTGTCGGTCTCGTTCGGGGAGCGCTTTGAAATCTTCTTGTCTCTCACCTTCAAAACTTGGGTAAGCTGTAGCTTCAAACCAGTGACTTCTTCGTACAAGGTCTCCCAGTATACGGTCTAGGTCTGTTCTCGCACTGCCGCCATAACTCCAAATAGGCATCACATGATAGACTTCGAAGGCTAACACTTGAAAATATCGCTCGAAGAGATCGAACATCCCCCTCAACTCATTTAGTGACAATCTATAGGGAACATAGTCACTATCATCGGGTTGGCCGAAAGCAGCTTTTTTGTCAAGATGAGCAATTCGTTTATCCCGAACAGTTTTGATCTTTTCTGGAACAGTCTCATCTTTTCTGAAATCGGCTTCATCAATTTTCTCTTCAAAGCGGTTGACAATCCATTTGGGAAGATCGTTTTTTCGAAAACCACCAGCCTTTGCCGGTAAACATAGTCTCCGTGTGAACTTTTTGAGATTACATGCACTTTGCCCCGACGTAGAATACAATTCAGACATTAGCAAGACGATAGAATCGTAATAGGCTTTACGCGTGAATTGCCAGAATGTTTGATCCTCAGGTAGTGGAGAAAACAAATCGAGACGAAAAAGGAGTATCTTCTCAAAGATAATGAGATTATTCGCAACAAGAAATAGTTGATGGCCAATGACCTTCAATTCTTTCTTATACTGTTCCATTGCTGATTCATCAATAATGTCTGATGCTTCAATGATGATGTCTGAACCTTCGATAATCATGTAAATCCTCAGTCGGACAAACGTTCTAGGGGGAATTATACTTTAGGGATTAGGGGGTCACAATAGCTTTTTAAGTATCCTAGACGCTATTCACCCCCGCAGCCCCAGCGCAATCGCGTCGCGCCACGTTTGCACCACATTATCCGTGTTCTGGCCCGCACTAAAGCGCTCCGCGCTGAGCGCCCGCGCCTGTTCACCCAACCGCCGCGCCTTTGCCGGATCGTTGAGCAGGCGCACCACCGTCTGTGCCATGCCGTCCACATCCCCTTCCGCCAGCAGATGGCCGTTCACCCCGTCCGTGATAACCTCCTTCACGCCCACCCGGTCAAACGCGACCATCGGCAGCGCGGCGGCACTCGCCTCCATCAGCACACGGGGAATCCCCTCATACGACGAGGTCATCAGGTACACGTCCGCAATCCCATAGTAGGCGGGCAGGTCAGCGTGAGGCACAAACCCCGTGAGTAGCGCTGTATCTTGTAAGCCAAGCCGCGCCACAATCGCCGGAATGTCATCCTTGCTGCGGGACATATCCCCGATCAGCAGCAGGCGCGCCTCCGGTTCTCTATCGATTACGCGCTTGAACACGTCCAGCAGCAGGGGGATACGCTTAAACGCCACCGGGAACCCCGCCCAAATCACGACCTTGTGCTGTGGTTCCAGGCCGAGTTGGTCACGGGTGGCTTGCAGCACACCGTCCGGCGGCGCTTGCCTAAACGCATCGGACGCGGTGCCCAGCGGGAATGTAAACACGCGGTCGGGGTCGC
>CAWUJQ010000634.1:0-2462 GCA_963922445.1 uncultured bacterium | reverse complement strand
TTGCAAGAGTTATACATCGCAAATAACCATCTTAGTGAACTGCCTCCGCAGTTGGGGCGACTACCGAACCTGCAAATACTTAGCGTATCTGGCAACCCGCTCACCTTCCCGCCCCCGGACGTGGTGGAACAGGGTACGCTCGCTGTGCTGACCTACCTGACCGTACCAAATCCGCCGCGCCGGGTGGGGCTGGCTGGGGTGCTGACGCTGGCTGGAGTGATGCTTGCTTTGGGGGTTACGGTGGTATGGGGGCGGCACTATGCAAACAGGTTTTCCCCATAGCCCGGCTCCACCATAAAGCGCCCATCGTGATACACCCGCTTGCCGCGTATCCACACCTCGCGCACCTTGCCGTTGGCCAGCATTCCGTCAAATGGTGACCACTTCGCCGCCGTCAGCAGCGAGCGGTTGGAGACCTCACAGCCCACGTCGGTATCGACAAGGGTATAGGTGCCTTCGTGTTTGGGCACGCCAAAAATACGCCGGGGATTTTCCGCCAGCAGCAGCGGAATCTGTTCTAAATCCACCCAGCCCTGTTTGACGGCCAGCAGCATCAGGTGGAGCGTGGTTTCGATCCCTGGCACACCGTAGACAGGTTTGCCCGCGTCGTTGAGCTTTTCATCTAACGTATGGGGCGCGTGGTCGCTCTCGATGACATCCACCACACCTTTTTTGACCGCATACCACAGCGCGTCGCGGTCGAGGCGCGTTTTGAGTTCGGGTTTCATCAGTCCCAGCGGCCCTAATGTGCGCAGGCTGTCTTCGGTGAGGAACAGGTGGTGCGGGCACACGCCGATGGTCACGGGTAAGCCGTCTTCCTTGGCGGCTTGCAGCATCTTGATCTCGTCGGCGGTGCTGATGTGCAAAAAGTGAACGGGCTTGCGGTGGTGGCGCACAATATTGAGGATTTGCTCAACGGTGCTGCCTTCTGCGTGAACGGCAATCACGCGGCCTACGTCCCAGGCGCGGATGTGTTCTTCCTGATCTTCCATATCTTCAATGAGTAGGTCGCCGGTGGTGGCATTACAAAAGATTTTGAGGCCGCACACCCCGGTCAGGCCGTCGTATTCGGCGGTGTTGTCGTGCTGGGACGCGCCGAAGTACACGCCGTAGTCGCAGTGCGCGTCCGTGTTGATTTTGTCCAGCTTGGTTTGGAGCGCGGCGCGGGTCGTCGTCGTGGGTGGGGTGTTGGGCATATCAAAGACGGCAGTGTAGCCGCCTGCGATGGCCGCTTTGGTCTCGCTGGCAAACGTCGCCTTGTGCGACCAGTCCAGGTCGCGCAGGTGAGTGTGCGGGTCTAACATTCCGTAAATTTTGAGCATATCGGGTTCCCGAATGATGATTGGCAATCGTTCGTACAACGCCGCCCTGATGGATAATGGGTGTTTGTCCCTACTCTACCGCCAAACCCATCACCAATGCCAACAATGCCATGCGCACGAACATGCCGTTTTCCATCTGCGTGAAGTACACCGAGCGGCTGTCTTCATCTAAAAGGTCGTGGTCGGCGGGGGTGCCCATCTCGTGTTTGCGCGGCAGCGGATGCATCAGAATCGCGTCGTCTTTGGCCCCGGCCAGCACGTCCGGCGTCATGATGAACTTATCGGCAATCGCGTCGTATTCGTTGGGGTCGTTAAAGCGCTCTTCCTGCACCCGCGTCCAGTAGATCACGTCGCTGTCCGCCAGCACATCAGCAAGTTGGGGCGTTTCCACGGTCGCCACATCGCGCACATTGAGGTAAGCCACAATCTCACGCGGCATGGCCAGTGATTCCGGTGAGACGAGGTTAATGCGGGTGCGGTCGTTTTCAAAGCGGGCGATGAGCTTGGCCAGGCTGTGTACCGTGCGCCCGTGACGCAAATCGCCCACCATCGTCACGGATAAGTGATCGAGCGAGCGCTTGAGGTCGAGTATCGTGAACAGGTCGAGCAGGGCCTGGGTGGGATGCTCGCCAATGCCGTCGCCGCCGCTGATGGCCACCGGCTTGCGCGTGATTTGCCCGCGCAGCAGGTCCAGGTAGTAGGCCGCTTCATATGAAGAACCACGCTCCGGGTGGCGAATGACCACCACATCCGCATAGCAGCCCGCCGCCCGGATGGTATCAGCAAGGTTTTCACCCTTATACACCGACGAGAACTGCACGCCCCCACTCGGCGCAACGACCTCACCGCCCAAGCGCCGCATCGCCGCCTGAAACGAAATATCAGTGCGGGTGCTGGCCTCAAAAAACAGCGACGCCATAATGCGCCCCTGCGCCAACTGCGCCACCGACCGATCATAGCTGACCACACGCCGCCGCAGGTCACTGGCCACGGCGAAAAGCTGTTCCAGGTCGCGGCGCTCGAACTGCTCCACGGTGACGATGTGCTTTTCCGCATATGAACCGTGAATGCGCGGGGGTGTGTAGCGTTTGACGTAGTCGGCGGCGCGGCGGGCAAACGGAGTCGGTGTGGTTTCCATAG
>CAWUJQ010000633.1:0-2468 GCA_963922445.1 uncultured bacterium | reverse complement strand
GCATCGCGGCCAAAGAAGCGGTTGCGAAGGCGCTTGGCACAGGCATCGGTGCGGTGCGCTGGGTAGACATCGAAGTGCGCAACGCGCCCAGCGGCAGGCCCGTTTTGCATTTGCACGGGCAAGCCGCCATTGTCGCCGCTGAACTGGGCCTAACAGAGTGGGACATTAGCCTGTCCCACTCGCGTGAGGTGGCATCAGCGGTGTGTGTGGCGCAGTAGCACTACTCCACGGTGAAGTTGACCGGCTGTAGCTCTGGTTCGCGTTGTTCGTCCTGGGGCGTGTCGCCGTCGTGCGTGACAATCGAAATGGGGCGCGGCACGAAGACCAGCACAAATATCACAAGGGTGAAAATCGCAATCCCGCGCCGCCAACCGCCAATCGGTGTGATGTCGTCCAGCGGTGGCGCATAAATGCGCCCCAGCAGGAACAGCAATATCGCCCACACGACCCATATCGTCTGCGGCGTTAGCACCGCCAACCCCACCAGCAGCGCCAGCACCGGGTAAAACGACAACCGCGCCCGCTCCCCGAACAGCGAATACAGCACATGGCCGCCGTCAAGCTGCCCTACTGGGATCAAGTTGAGCGCGGTGACCAGCAGGCCCAGCCAGCCCGCAAACGCCATCTGGTTGATGAACACGTCCGCCTCTGCGGTGGGGAAAAACTGCCCCAGCGCTACCAACTTGGCTAGCGCATACACAATTGAGTTGCCTTCTAGCAGGTAGGTGCCCGCTTCTTGCTCGGCGCGGGTCACAATCTCTGATGTCGCCAGCCCGTAGATTAGAATGGGGATGGCAAACACCAACCCTGCCAGTGGCCCCGCCGCGCCGATGTCCATCAGCACTTTGCGGTTGCGCATCGGCTCTCGCGAACGGATGACCGCGCCCATCGTGCCTAAAAACGTCAGCGGCATGGGGATAAAATACGGCAGCGACGTGGCATGTTTGTGACGGCGTGCCGCAAAGTAGTGGCCCAGTTCGTGCGCGCCCAAAATCAACAGGATGCTCAGCGCATACGGCGCGCCGCGCCACAACTGGCTCACACGCGGCAGGCTGCCGGAGTCTTCATCAATCACGATGTAGTACATATCGGCCACGTCCAGGTTGGGGTTGTTTTCCAGCGCATACTGGATGCCCTGTGGCGCACCCACAAAAAACACGCTGAACACGGTCGCCAAAAACAGCACCAGGTTCAGCCACGGGCGGCCCTCTACCGGGACAACCCGCCCGTCCATGATGTGGACTTTATGCGGAGCGCCATCCGTTTCCCCTTCGCGGAAGAGCGCGAACTTGTCTTCTGGCTTGAGCAGTTCGTCAAGCTCGTCGTAGGCGGTTTCACTCCCCTTGAGCATCTGCCCTTCGTAGGTGATGAGGTGGCGCTGATCTGGCGCGACCAACCCCATACTGCCTTCCTCGACCTCATCCGCTGGGATTTCGGCCACAATTTGCATAACCGTGCCGACCTTTTGGCGCAGGTCTTCATAGGGGCTGCTTAATGTGTCCTGGTAGTCACTGGAACGCCACACGGGCTGATCCATTGATGAGGACGCCTGTTCATTCAACATGGATTTCGATCTCCGAGAACATTCACTTCAAAGCAATCGGGGTGTGTTTCCCCGCGAGCGTGCTATCGCAATGTGTTTACATACATTAGTTATCATCCTACACTAGGAAGATGAGGGCAACGTAATGATCTGCCAGGATTCGCCCTCTGGCAGAATTTGTAACACCGTGCCTGTGCTGCTGCTAATGTAGAGGCTGTCTTCTGTGCTGCCCGGTACGGGTGCCGTTTGCACAAAGCCATCAAACGAGAACTCCTGCTCTGTGCCCAAGCCCAACCGGCTGCGCACCACATCGCTGTTGCGCCACACAAACCCCAATATCGCCACCGGCTGCACCTGTCCGGGCGGCTCTGGGAAGCCTTCCACAAACGCCTCATGTATCGACGGGTTGTAGCGATTTTGGAAAACGAGCCACGCCGGGTCAACGTCATCGTTGAACAGCACATACACCCGGTTCAGGTCTTGAATGTACACCATGCGCCCACGTACAAACGGCTGCTCGATAATCGGTGTTTCTAACGGTTCGTCGTCGGGGCACTCGGCGGGCGGCGGTGAAAAGAACCACATCACCGGGCAGCTTAACGGAATCGACAGCCCTTGCTCAATTTCGTCAACGCCTTCACCCACACTAATGAGGAAGTCTATCGTGCCTCGGTCGCCCTCGCCTGTGTTGACGGTCAGGCTGCCATCGGGCTGCACGTTCCACAGTTGATTGCGGTCACCGGACGGATCGAGGCGGTAAATCGTGGCGGTATCCACCCCACGCGTTGACCAGAACAGCGTCACCGGGTTGCCAGGACTGACGCCCTGCACATCGGATGTGAAGAACTCAATGCGCGGCGCGTTGGCACTGCGCATGGGCGTGGCCGTGATGTCTGTGTTGGGTGTAGCCGTCGCGCCTAGCAGC
>CAWUJQ010000632.1:0-2474 GCA_963922445.1 uncultured bacterium | reverse complement strand
AAAGCGCGGGTGACACGGTCAACCATGCCCGTCGCTGGATTTTCCACCTCAGCAAATCGCTTAAGCAGCGCATTCAGGTCATGGAGCGCGTTTTTTACATCGTCTTCGGCACCCTCGTGATGGCCTTCCACGGTGATGATGACCCGCGTCGTATCTTCTTGCGCCGCGCTCCCTGCCGACTGACGCCAGCACCAGCGGCGGGCATACACGTTACTCGCTGCATCCGTGAACACAACTTCGCCCGCTTCCGGGTGTTCGTAGTCGGTTGCGCCCAGCGGGAAAAACGGCTCCGTACCGTCGGCAAACTTCACCGTGAGGGTTTCGCCACTCAGGTCGCGCACGTCGAATACAGCCACGGGCAGCGCGTAGCGAATGCTGACCAGGTTGCCAAGGTCAACCAGCGTGTTGATGCTGGGAATATCACCCTTTTTAGTCAGGCGGCGCAGCAGTGCCTCGGCTGCACTGCGGTACTTCGTCGGATCAACACCAAAGCCCCGGAAAACCTCACGCCATGCGGCCAGCGACGGAATTTCGCTCAGGGGTGTGTCGCCAATCCGGTCGATGATGGTGTTCTGTTCGGCGGTGTACTCAAATTGCAGCGGGGCCAGCAGCGGGCTGTTGGTTACGTCCGCAATGATGACCCCGCCCACCACATTGGCGAACTGATCGGTAATTGCCTCGTCGTATTGGAAGGTGTACGTGGTCATGGGGTGCCCTCTCTCCTGTTGGTTATTTTGGTCAATCTAGCAGGTTTGCGACAGGGGCGCAATCGACTCGCTATTCTCGGATGAGGTAGCGGTGCTGGCCCCAGTACACGGCGACAACGCCATTCGGCCACCACGGGAATCCTTCGCTGACCTGCTGCGCCTGCACAAAATAACCAAGCGCCCCCAACGTATCGCGGCTTTCCATCAAATAGAGATCATTGCCGCTCATCGAAAACCCAACTCCCTCCGATGTGATCATCGCTAGTACATCGCCGTCATCACTGAAGGCGAACCCACCCGCATAGCCATTGAGTGTGGAAGGTCCGTCGGTAACAGCAATCAGGCGGCGGGCATCGGCCAGCGTCGCGACCTCGATGCGCACAAACGGCGGTGGTGGCGGAGATGTAAATGATGCTTCCGCGACGGGTTCGGCAACGAGGTGGCCGTCAATTATGGTTTGTTCGCCGCTGGCTGGATCAAAGGCGTGAACCTGCGGCTGGGTTGGCCCGCTCAGCGCATAGACGATGACTGGCGTCTCATCTGACCGCTGTGCCCAATACAGTACCGGGCGAGTTGTATTGCCTGCAACATTAGAGCGTTCCAGGCAGGTTTCAACCGGGTCGCCGTCCGTGGGTAGCACAACCAGCGCATTGCCTTCCGTTTCACAGGCTGCGCCCGTGCCAATCACTGCAATCCCGTTGTCAGCCCACACCATGTTGAAGTAGGCCGCTAAACCGATAGACGGCACGCTGCGCCCAATCCCCTGATGCACTTCTGTCACGGTGTCTGCTGCGATGTCATAGCGCAAGACGCGGCTCTCGCCGTCGATGTCCGTTTCCATCCAGGCGACCTGGGTGCCATCGGGGTTAAATACAGGGGTCTCGTGGAAAAAACCTACGTCCTCACCCGGACTGATGCGGCGTACTGTGTCAGTCGCCAAGTCGCACAGGTACAGGTTTTTCGCGGCATACGGATCGTCTGCGGGGATGGAATAGTCAGCAAGTTGCAGGACGTGATTCGTGGCGAGGGCGACAAGCCCGGTCTGTGGGGCGTAGGCGATGTCACGGCTCGTGGCGACCTGCGCGGCAATCGGCCTGCTTGGATCAATGTGGGGGTTGTCCGTCTGCGTGATGGGGACGCGGCAGGCATCACTGACTGTCCCGTCCTGATAGCGACTCAGTAGGCTATCCACGAGGAAGACAAATGTACCGGGATAGGGGTCAGGGTCATCCTGGGCAGCGACGGGTACAACGACAAGCAGGCACAGCAGTAGGGCGAACAGCATCCGATGCATGGTGACTCCTCATGGTTTGCATAGCGATGCCTTCACATTACAACACATCTGACGGATGTGACGGACGGTGCTGCAACGCAATGCAAACGATTGCCCTACGTTCAGGATTCGCGGTCAGGTGGGGTTTCGCCTGCATAAGGCAACACAATTTGCTCACGTGGGACGCCCGCGGCGATGAGGTCTTTCCAGAACGGTTTGTCGCTCATGTCCCTTTCGACCACAACGACATCCCCCACAATCCGTACCATCAGTTCAATGCGGGTGGCTACGTCAACAGGGTAGTCCCTATCAGGGACAAGCACAACGACATAATGTTGTTGTGCAGTATCTACAGCGGTGTAGACCTTTGCCTTGAACCATTCCCCACCCGCGTAGGCTTCTACTTCGCGTTGAACAATAGCGACAATATCCATGTTTACCGCCCCTCCACCTCAATCCCCTGCTCCCGGAGCGCTGCCGCCAGCCCCTCCCAC
>CAWUJQ010000631.1:0-2474 GCA_963922445.1 uncultured bacterium | reverse complement strand
CAAGCCGCGCCCAGTGCAGGGACCGTTCCAGGGTAGGGTGGGTGGCCGGGTGCCCCCTGCCAAACAGGTTGGCGTTGGCGTTGTCACCTAATGTATCGTCGCCTGTGCG
Source organism: uncultured bacterium (assembly GCA_963922445.1). Lineage (GTDB taxonomy): Bacteria > Chloroflexota > Anaerolineae > Aggregatilineales > Phototrophicaceae > DAOTTY01. The sequence continues at coordinate 2,365 of CAWUJQ010000631.1, read as the reverse complement.
GTGCCACGGGTTGTAAGGCAGGTCGCCGTCCCAGGTCATGTCAAACGGGGCCAAATGTGACCACGCCCACCCAATGACATACTGCATGGGGGGTTGGGCGCTCTCATGGCGGGCGAGATTGCTGCGGTAGGCGGTGGGATCGGGCAGGCGGGCGGTGTAGCGCATGTCCGCAATGTAACCGAAGTGCGCGATTTCGTCTGGCCCTTCAAACGCAGGGATTTGCAGGGACGTTCGCAGGGCTGCCGCGAAGAACAGCAGCAAAATCAGGGCATGGCGGAGGTAAAGGCGGGTCATGGGCACACCGGGGTAGCAGGCAATGGCAGCGCGGCATTATAGCGGAAGGGCGCGTGGGTGCAATGCCGTCGCTTTACAGCAGCGGCAGTGATGGTATACAAATGAGACAAGACCAATCGGAAAAGCAGCTATGCAGCCCGCACAAACTTACATCACACTCGCAGACCTAACGCATACCAACAGCGACATCCGTGTGGAGGTCGTTCACGGGGAGATCATCACCTTGCCACCTAACGGCCTGCTCCACCAGTTGATTGCCAACAACGTCCGCGATGCGCTGAGCGACTACGCCAAACCACGCGGTTTAGGGCTGGTGTTTGGTGATGGCTTGCTGTTCCTGTTGGATAAGGACGAGGCGGGCATCCGGGGGGCGCGGGTGCCGGATGTCGCCTACATCCGTAAAGAAGACTTTGCGCCCGATGCAGACCTGGACAAGCCCTATCCCGCTGCGCCGACGCTGGCGGTTGAGGTCATGTCTCCGCAGGACACCACCGAAGAAACGCTCGCCCGCGTGCGCGACTACCTGGATGCGGGCACGCTTGAGGTATGGGTGGTGCATCCCCGGCAGCGGGAGTTGCACCAGTACACAGCAGCGAACCGGGCGACAGTTGCGGTTTATCGTGGCGATGACGCAATAGACGCGTCCGCACTGTTCCCCGATTTGACGCTCTCCGCCGCAGCGCTGTTTGTACTACCCGACTGGCTGTGAGGTTGCCCCTGTTCACAGCGGCTGCAATTCGTCATAATACACACCCTGACTGACCCGGACGCGTCCCGGTCAGTTTTTTATGCCTTACCTCCCGTTATCAGCCAAAAGCCAGGAAGGAACCTTAGACGCATGGCATATCACGGGCCAAAAGCCAAGAAGCAACGCCGCTTCGGGGAAGTGCTGATCCCACGCGGCAAGTACCAGAAGATCATCAGCAATCGCGCTTACCCCCCCGGTGAGCATGGCAAAGAGAAGACGTTCCGCAGTGGCCGCCGCAGCGACTACGCCAACCAGCTAGACGAAAAGCAGAAGCTGGCCTTCATCTATAACATCCGCGAAAAGCAGATGCGCCGCTACTTCCTCGAAGCGCGGCAGATGGCCGGCCCGACGGGTGAAAACCTGATCGTGCTGTTGGAGCGCCGCCTGGATAACCTGGTTTATCGGGCTGGGTTCGCTGCCACCATTTGGGCAGCCCGTCAGTTTGTGGGTCATGGGCATGTGCTGGTCAACGACCGCCGCCTCGACCTGCCGTCCTATCAGGCTATCCCTGGCGACATCATCAGCGTGCGCCAAAAGATGCGTGATAACGTCCACGTCCTCCAGTCGATGGAAGAAAACGTGACCGTGCCGGAGTACATGCTCCTCGATAAGCCGGGCTTCGCCGCAACCTTTACGCGGATGCCCGAACGCCGCGAGGTGCCGGTGCCCATCGAAGAACAGCTTGTGGTTGAGTTCTACGCCCGCCTGGTCTAAGTCACGGCCAACAGGGTTTGGGGGCCGTCACCCAATTGGGCGGCCCCACCCCACCCTATGACCGACCCGTCCGCGGTCGGCTGCTAATCGTCTCATCGTCCAACACAATGCGCAGCATTTGTTCCAGGCGCGTACTGGTCACGGGCTTGCACAAGAACCCGGCAAACCCCAATTCGAGCGCCATCCGCTCCCGCTCTCCTGAACAGTCTGCCGTAATCATCACCACAGGAATGTCTTTGGCCGCTGGCATTTGCTGAAGCCGCTTCATAATTTCTCCGCCATCAATCCCCGGCAGCATGTAATCCAGCAAAATAAGATCAAACACTTGCTGCTTGACCATCTCCAGGCCAGCGAAGCCATCGGCGGCTTTGAAGGCTTCAAACCCTAGCCGACGCAAACGGTAACTGATGATGTCGGCATTTGCCGGGCTGTCTTCAATGAATAGCACTTTCCGTGCCATAAGCGTCACTCCGTCAAAGTGGTTGCGGGCGGTTTGGATGACTCGCTTCTGGATGCGATGTACCACTGCTGCTCCGTGATGGGGTTATTATGCCGCGCTGCGTGAGCAATGTACACAACAAACGGAACGAAAACATCCGGTCAAGCGTC
>CAWUJQ010000630.1:0-2482 GCA_963922445.1 uncultured bacterium | reverse complement strand
TGGATTGTGATGTACCGCATTGGCAGCCGCAACGAACGCACCGGCATCACGGGCATCAGTCATTGGGTGGAACACATGATGTTCAAGGGGACGGATCGCTTTCCGGCAGGGCAGCTTGACCAGTTGATTGACAAAATGGGCGGCCAGTGGAACGCCTTCACCAGCCAGGACTACACCGGCTACTACGAAACCATGCCTGCCGATAAAATCGAGCTGGCCCTTGAGCTAGAGGCCGACCGCATGGTCAACGCCCGCTTCGACCGCGACGAGGTCGAGTCTGAGCGCACTGTGATTATCAGTGAGCGCGGCATGTACGAGAACCAGCCCACGTTCTGGCTCAGCGAAGAGACGACTGCCGCCGCCTTCCGCGTGCATGGTTATCACCACGAAATCATCGGTGACCTGGCCGACCTGCAAACCATGACCCGCGACGACCTGTACAGCCACTACAAGTCGCACTATGTGCCGAATAACGCCGTGGGCGTGGTGGTGGGGGCCTTCGACAGCGAAGAGATGCTCAAGAAGATTCGCGAACACTTCGAGCCGATTCCAGCAGGGCCAGAACCCGTGCTGTTCAACCGGCCAGAGCCGCCCCAACAGGGTGAGCGCCGCGTGCAGGTCATCCGGCCCAGCAACACCGCTTTTGTCGAGATTGCCTACCACGCGCCGCCGTCCATGCACCGCGACTGGTTCGCGCTGCGCGTGCTGGATGCGGTACTCACTGGCCCCGGTGGCGGCATCGGCAACAAGACAAGCCGCCTGTACCAAGCCCTGGTAGAACGCGAACTCGCGGTGAACATCTACGGCGGTGTGCGCGAGAGCATTGACCCGTACCTGTACGACTTTACGATTATTGTGCGCGACGGCCAAACGCCGGAAGCGTGCGAAGCCGCCTTCAATGATGTGATTAACGACGTGCTGCAAAACGGCATCACCGCCGACGAACTGGCCAAGGCCCAAAAGCAAATTCGCGCCGCCTTCGCCTACAGCACAGAGCGCGTGACATCGCAGGCGTTTGCCTATGCCCGTGCGGAGAACTTCGACAGCTACAAGTGGGTGGACGACTTCCCGCAGCGTGTAGAAGCCGTCACGCTGGGCGACGTACATGACGCTGCCCGCCGTTACCTGCGCCCATCCAACCGCACTGTTGGCTATTTGATCCCGCAGCAGGACGACCCGGAGGCCATCGAAGCCTAATGACGAACATGCCACTTGAACAAGCCCTGCCCTCAGCCGAAAGCATCACCCGCGCCGAACTCGACAACGGCCTGATTGTACTCGTCTACGAAAAGCCGAATGTGCAGTCCGTTGTGATTAGCAGTTCGATGGCTGCGGGCGCTGTACAAAATAGCCCCGCCCAAGCCGGACTCGCAGACATGACCGCAGAAGCGGTTCAGCGGGGCACGCAAAGCCGGGACTTTAACACGCTGCATACCGAACTGGAAATGCTAGGCGCTGACCTGTTCGTGGATGCAGGCCGCTTTAAGACCGGGTTCGGCGGCAAAGCCCTGGCGGAAGACTTCCCTACGCTGATTAGCCTGCTCAACGATGTGATGCGCAACCCGTCCTTCCCCACGGAGCAAGTAGAGCGCCTGCGCGGGGAGACGCTGACCGCGCTCAACTACTACCAGCAGGACACGCGCTACCGTGCCCGCCGCGCCTTCTATGAGACGCTGTATCCCGAAGACCACCCGTACCACCACAGCGGCACCGGAACAATCGAAACGGTAGAAAGCCTGACCGTGGATGACCTGCGCGCCTTCCACAAGCAGTACTACGGGCCAAAGCGCACCGTGATGGTCGTCGTGGGTAATGTGACGGCGCAGGCTGTGCTGGACGTGATTCAAAGCGAAATGGGGGACTGGTCAAACCCTGACCAACCCCAAATGGCAAAAATTCCGGGGCGGCCAACCGTGGCCGAGCTGCGGCGCGTGTTCACGCCCGTACCCGGCAAAACCCAATCCGACATCAATATGGGCTTTAGCGGGCCATCGCGCCATGACGACGACTATCAGGCAGCAGTGCTGGCTAACAGCGTCCTGGGTCAGTTTGGCATGATGGGCCGCATTGGGAAGATCGTGCGTGAAGACAAAGGCTACGCCTACTACAGCCGCAGCAGCATCGAGGGCGGTCACGGCCCCGGCGCATGGAACGCCATCGCGGGCGTGAACCCGGCCAACGTGGATGAGACGATTGAGGACATCACGAACGAGTTTAAGCGCATTGCCACGGAACCCGTAAGCGATGACGACATCGAAAACGTGCAGTCCTACTACACGGGCAGCTTGCCGCTGCAACTGGAAAGTAATGAGGGGGTAGCGGGTGTCATCCTGCGCATGGAAACCTACGATTTGGGCCTGGACTATCTGCTCAGCTACCGTGACCGCATTCTGGCCCTCACGAAAGATGACCTGTTGGACGCTGCCGCTAACTACATCGACGTAGACGCACTCACGATTAGCGTCGCTGGCCCCGGCGACGG
>CAWUJQ010000629.1:0-2483 GCA_963922445.1 uncultured bacterium | reverse complement strand
CTAAATCCAGGCGGATTGTGGAAACGCGCTACACGCACGCGGCTGCTTTCGGTACCTTCAACCATTTGCGACCGCCCCCCCGACGGATTAAAATGGCACATCTGCAAATAAATTTCATAAATCCACTAGTGTATAGGAACAACTGATGGCATCGCGTGTTCAACCCACCCGCAGGCAGCGCGCTAATCCAGATGGGGTCAACGGCTTTTGGCTGGCCTTCCCAGCTATGTTCTGGATGGTTGTGTTTTTTATCGTGCCTGTGTTGATTGTATTTGTCATGAGCTTTATGACCCGCTCCCGTACCGGGGCGGAGCTACCCTTCACGTTTGAAGCGTACAACGATATTTTTGGCGAGTTCTACGAAGCTGACGAAATTCAAGAGGGCATTGAGGACTTCAACGCTGCCACGACCGGGGCCGAACGGCGCGAGGCGGTGAGCGAAATCATTGAGCCGGACAATGGCCGCGCACGGGTGTTTATGCGCTCCATCTGGGTATCGCTTTCCGCGACGTTTATTTGCCTGCTGATGGGCTACCCGCTGGGGTATTTCATCAGCACACGACGAAGTAACCTGATGCGCTCGTTCACGTTGTTTTTGGTGGTGCTGCCCTTCTGGACGAACTTCCTGGTGCGCACGTATGCGTGGCGCGTGATTTTGGGCCAGGAGGGGGTGCTGAACAACGCGCTGCTTTCCGTTGGCTGGATACAAGAGCCGCTGACGATGCTGTTCACGCCGTGGGCGGTGCTGGTGGGGCTAGTGTACGGCTTTTTGCCGTTTATGGTGCTGCCCATCTACGCGAGTGTAGACCGCTTCGACTTCAAGCTGGTGGAAGCGGCTAACGACCTGGGCGCGAACGACTGGTCGGCGTTTTGGCGGGTGGTGCTGCCTGGAACCATGCCGGGGGTGATTGCCGGGTGCATCCTGGTGTTTATTCCTAGCATTGGCAGCTACGTCACGCCAGACCTGCTGGGCGGCGGTACGGGCAGCTCACTGATGATTGGCAACTTGATTGCGGATTGGTTCGGCGCGACGGGCAACTGGCCGCGTGGGTCGGCGATCAGCGTTGCCATGATGGTGCTTGTTCTGGGGTCACTTTTCATCTACTACCGTTTTGGTCAAGCACAACCGGAGGCACGTACCTAACATGGCACAACAAACCCTTCAACAAGCGGGGTCACCCCGCGCCTCGGAGCGCAGTTTTGAGGTTGATGGCAGCAAACTGCGGCGCGATAAGATCATTCGGCAAGTGGGGCGGGTGGGGCTGCTGCTCAACCCGTTTGTGACGTACTTCTTCCTGTGGGCACCGATTTTGCTGCTGGTGATCTTCTCGTTTAACGATAGCCGGGGCGTGGCAGTGTGGCGCGGTTTTACCACACAGTGGTATGAAAATATCTTTTCAGGGGTGCTGGCCAATGACGCCACCTTCAGCACAGACGAAATGCTCAAGTCCGTGCGCATCAGCATCATTGTCGCTACGTCCGCGACGATCGTGTCTACCGTGATCGGCACAATGGCCGCGCTTGCGCTGCAACGCACGCAGTTCCCTGGCAAGCGCTGGCTAGACGCCACGCTCTACCTGCCCATCGTGATTCCAGAGATCACGCAGGGGGTGTCGCTGATGGTGTTTTTCAGCACCGTCTTCCAGTTTATCGAGCGCACATCCGGCGTGCTTTTGCAGCGCGGCTTTGCGACGGTGATTATCGCGCACGCGGCGTTTAACATCTCCTATGTGGTGATTGTGGTGCGGGCGCGGCTGGCGAGCATGAATCCGCGCTTGGAAGAAGCCGCCCGCGACTTAGGCGCGAACGAGTGGCGCACCTTCTGGCGCGTGACGTTCCCGCTGGTGGCACCGGGTATTTTGGCCGGGGCGATTTTGGCATTCACCCTGTCGCTAGATGACTACGTGGTGACGTTCTTCACGCGTGGAGCGGGCACCAACACGCTGACCGTGTTTGTGTATGGCCTGCTGAAAACATCCGTGACGCCGGAGATCAACGCGATTAGCACGATTATGCTGGTGCTATCAACGGTGCTGATTGGCTTTTCGCTGCTGCTGCAAGGGCGTAACCGCTCGTCCATTGCGGAGTGATGCAGGTTTGCAGGTGGTGGGCCGCCACGTTGGGCGGCCCCTACACCCCGTCTTGACCTGTAGGGGCGGGGCACCGTCACCGCCCACTGGATGGCACCCCCCAAACAATTTTCATGGCAAGGCGTACAGACACCCCGCCGCGGCCCACTCCCGGTGATCTGGATTGGCATAGCGCGCCGTGTCGGTGAAGGATACCCGCGCAGGTGGCATCACAATAGGGGACGCGTGGGGCACCCGCCCGCTGACCGCTAGGCACACAAACCCCGCTCACACTACAATGGATAGCATAACCCGACCCGTCCGCCGCGCTGGTGAAAGGACTGCCCCATGCCCAACCTCATTCGTCTGCTGCCCCTTGCTGCGATGGCCCTCGCCGCCCTCGCGTGCAGCCTG